>WQYU01000001.1 GCA_009781075.1 Paludibacter sp.
GAAAGTTTTGAACTCAAATGTGCAATTTTTGCCGTTCTTTTTTCGGCAGGTCGTTTTCTTCTCTAACTCCATAATGTTTAATTTTTTGTTGAAATTAGAGTCAACGTATTTGGGGACGATACATTGCCTTCTCTGTTTTCTTTTTTTAATTTTTCAACATATTTGCGACCATATTCAATAAAATTCAAATCAAATTTATTATTATCCTTTTCCCCTGTTATAATCGGCTCTACAAGCTGTAAAACTTTTTCAATTTCGTAACTTGTAATTTTTTCGGCATTTTCATTACATTTTGCACGGCATTTTCTTAAAATGTCCTCAATTTTATCGATATACAGTTGATTTTTGATTTTAAGCGAACGTGTTAAGTCGTCCTTGTCAAGGAAAAAATTTGTTTTCGGGTATCGTTTTTGCCCATTGTGGAAAACGCAAATCATAACATTTCGTGTTCCGTCTGCCTTTTTATAACTTGAAACAACTGATTGAAATGTTGCCATAATTTATAGAATTATTATAGAATTTTTGACAGCAAAATTAGTCAAAATTTGCGGAATTTGCAGGAAAATATTTTTTATTTTAAAAAATAAATTCAACAAAAAAACATCTAAAATACTTAAAATATTGACTTTTAGATGTTTATTTTGCGGAAGCGGCGAGATTCGAACTCGCGGTACAGTTTCCCGTACGACAGTTTAGCAAACTGTTGGTTTCAGCCACTCACCCACACTTCCGTTGCGTTTTTATAACTAAAATTTTTCGACTGCAAAAGTACTATTTTTTTATTAATAAAAAAAATTATTAATGCAAAATGTAAATATTAATACAACCTCTTGGAGAGGGGCAATGTGCAAGGTAAACAAGCCATTCCCTGAGAAGAAGGTTTGAGTGGGGCTTTTCGTATTTTTTTTAATTGTGATTGATTCATTTTTATAAATGGTATTACCTGTTATTTGGATTGTACAACAATTTGAATTGTGAAAATGTAAAAAGTACAACAAGTTATGAAAATATATTAAAATTTGTCCATTTTGGACTGAAATGAGTTTATAAATAGTATTATAACAAAATTTTTTTATAGAAAGTATATCAGCAATTCAAAATTTTTATCTAAATTTGCAGATAATAATTTAATAAATAATAGTAAAAATTTAATTAATAAATGGTTGATGTTTTACTCGGTCTTCAATGGGGAGACGAAGGCAAAGGGAAAATAATTGATGTATTAACACCTGATTATGACGTAATTGCTCGTTTTCAGGGAGGCCCCAATGCAGGTCATACGCTTGAATTTGAAAACAAAAAATTTGTTTTGCGCTCCGTTCCTTCCGGCATTTTTCATAACGAAAAAATCAATCTTATTGGCAACGGAGTTGTGATTGACCCTGCGTTGTTTAAAGCGGAAGTTGAAGATTTGCAAAAATCAAGGCAGCAATTGTGTTCTCAACTGAAAATCTCAAAAAAAGCACATCTGATTTTGCCAACACACCGTCTGATTGACATTGCAGCAGAAAGTGCAAAAGGTGAAGAAAAAATCGGCACTACAGGCAAAGGAATCGGACCTGCATATACAGACAAAATAAGCCGTAACGGATTGCGAGTTGGCGATATTCTGGAAAATTTTAAAGAAAAATATCAAATTGCCATTGCAAAACATAAAAAAATGCTTGCTCAATACAATTTTTCGTACGATTTGCCACAATTAGAAAAACCATTTTTTGAAGGAATTGAATTTATTAAAAATTTTGAATTGGTTGATAGTGAATTTTATATAAATCAACATCTTGCAGAAGGGAAGCGTGTCCTCGCCGAAGGAGCGCAAGGCGCAATGTTAGATATTGATTTTGGCACTTATCCGTTTGTTACCTCGTCAAATACTGTTTGTGCGGGGGCATGTATAGGTTTAGGATTCCCACCGCAAAAAATTAGCAAAGTATTCGGCATTTTTAAAGCGTATTGTACGCGTGTGGGCAGCGGACCGTTCCCTACAGAATTGACTGATATCCAAGGTGATGCGATTCGTCAAAACGGGAACGAATTTGGCTCGGTAACAGGGCGTCCCCGTCGATGTGGCTGGATTGACCTCGTGGCACTGCGATATGCTATGATGATTAATGGAGTTACCGATTTAATTATGATGAAAAGCGATGTTTTAGACAAATTTGAATTTATTAAAGTATGTATTGCTTACGAATTGAACGGAAAACGCATTGATTATTTCCCTTTTAATATTAATAAAAACATTAAACCAATTTATACCGAATTACGTGGCTGGCAGCAAAAAATGAATAATATGAATAAGGAAAGGGATTTTCCTAAAGAATTTTCTGATTATGTAAAGTTTTTGGAACGAGAATTAAAAGCTCCAATAAAAATCATTTCAGTTGGGGCAGACAGGGAACAAACAATATTACGATAAATTTTATTTATTCCAAAAAACTTATAATTTTGCAAAAATTTTAAGGCAAAAACTTTTCGATTTTTTATTTTAATGAATAATAATTGTACTAATTTGGGTTCGCAAAATAAGCGGAATGGACGTTTACGTACTCATTCACACACATTTATGCTAAATGACGATGAAAATCGTTTTTTCATGCAGTTTTTAGAAAAATATAATATCGAAAACAAAGCGCGTTTCGTTCGCCAAACACTCATTTGCGTAATGCTTACCAAAACAGAAGAAGACCATCCTACTCTATTTTAGAAAATCAATAACCTGAATACCGAATTTTTTAAAAAATTTAGTACTTTTGCAGTATATTTTATTTTTTTATGAAGATAAATGTTAATAACACACATGTGCGTGTTTTTTTTAAAAAATATTTGAAATATATTATTGCGCTGATGTTTTTTGCAGTGGTTGTAATTTTTATTGACGATCATAATCTTATTTCGCGCATCCGAATATCGCGTCAAATAAGCAACATAGAAGCAGAAATTGATACATTGGAAAAAGGGATTAAGAAAGATAAACAGCAAATTATTGATTTACAAGATGGTGGAGAAAAAGTTGAGAAATTTGCCCGCGAGCATTATATTTTTAAAAAAACAAACGAAGATGTTTTTGTAATTAATAAAAAAGATAAAAGCAGATGAATTTACACGGGAAAACAATTAGTATTTTATACATCATTGGCGGAGCTTTACTGCTTTTTGGTGCTTTGTTGCAACCTACCCAACATCAAAATATTGCTCCTTATATTTTTTCTGTCGGTGCCGGCACAGTGATTTTGTTTCACTTTTTAGACGCAATGAAATTCCGCAAAATCGGCGATTACCAGCAACGACGCTTTTATGCACTCTGTTCTATTGTTAGTTTTGCGCTTATCCCTGCGGCATACCTAATGTTCAAACATCAGCGTTATTGGATTGTTCTGTTGCTAATATATTGTGTAATAATATTTTTCCTGACTTTTCGAACAGGCAAAGGAAACACAAAATGAGTCTGAATTTTTTATTTATATGGTATTTTCTCTATTCGTATTTGATGCCTTCCACCGTCAAAATCTGTTTTAAGAAATGTGTCTACTATGCTCACCGTCAGTTCATACGCAAGATATCGCGCCGGAACCGACAAAACATTTGCGTTATTGTGTTTGCGTGCCAATTCGGCAAGTTCCGGCATCCAGCAAAGTGCCGCACGAATTCCTTGATGCTTGTTGACTGTTATATTTATTCCATTTCCAGTACCGCAAAAGGCAATTCCAAAGTCATATTCACCGTTTTCAACAGATAATGCCAAAGGATGTGCAAAGTCGGGGTAATCGGCAGGCACAACAGAATAAGTTCCGAAATCCTTTATTTCAAGTGGATTTTTTGATTTTAAGTATGCAAGAATTCGATTTTTCAACTCAAAGCCCGCATGATCGCTACATAGAGCAATCTTCATTTCTATAACCTGTTTCATTCCTTTTAATAATTTTAGTTAAAAACTCCTTTTTTGTTGTCGCAAATTCACAAAAATGCAAAGAACTTTTATGGGTACAAAATTAGAAAAAAATATTATTTTTGCATAAAAAATAACAGGATGCAGCCCAAAACCGAAAATATTGAAAAAATAAGAGTAAAAAATGCAGTTTTTTACCCGATTGTCTTATGTTCTATGGTAATTCTAATTTTTATTTTGGAGAAGATAACAAAATCGGATCTGTCGCATTATGGTACCGACCCGCGAACGGTTAAGGGGTTATTAGGGATTATCACTACTCCTTTTATTCACAGCAATTTTGAACATTTGTTCGGAAATGTTATTCCGCTTTTTGTGCTTACTTTTGCACTTTTCTATTTTTATCGAGGTATTGCCCTGATAAGTTTTGCTCTGATGTGGCTTTGCTCGGGGCTGTTGTTGTGGCTTATTGGACGCGATAGTTACCATGTCGGAGCATCGGGTATTATTTATGCGCTTGTTTTTTTTCTGTTTTTTAGCGGAATTTTTCGACATCATATACCTTTGATTGCTATTTCCGCTATTGTCGTTTTCCTCTACGGAAGTTTTGTGTGGGGTATTTTCCCGAGGATTACCAATCCCGAAATATCGTGGGAGGGACATCTTTCGGGTGCATTTACAGGTATTGTCTTTGCAGTTATATTAAGAGAATACGGTCCTAAAAAAGCCGAAGAAACATGGGACGATGAACCCGACGACGATAACCCCTATTGGATGGAAAAATAACTCAAATTTTGATTGTTCGTTTTGGAAAAATGATTTATATTATCTTACTTAATTTTGGCACGTTTTTTGTCAGAAATTTTTTAGATTTTTTTAAAGAAAATTTTTTATTTGTAAAATAATCGAAAAGATAATATTTTAATAATAAGTTTAATCATAAAGTAAAATTAATTTGAAATGAAAAAGATATTTTTATTATTTTTTGCATTGGCAACGACTTTTGTTGCCTTGAATGCTCAAGACACTCCGAAATCGTTTGATTATTCGGCAAATTTGGATAAAAAGACCTCAGGAACGTGTGTTTCTGTTAAAGTCAATGCCGACTTAAAAACCGCGATTTCAGTGATGCAAGACCTTTTGAAAAAAGAAGGGTTTAAGGATGCCAAGAAAAAAGGTAATAATCTGCAAGCAGAAAAAACCGTTTTTCCTACAATCAGTACTGATTATATTAACATTTATTTTGGATTTGTGCAAACAAGCAAGGACAAAAAAAATCCTCAAACAACAGTTAATGTGTTTGTCTCCAAAGGAACGGATAACAATTTTTTGAACGCAGTTGCCGATCCTCAATTGAATGCGAATTTGAAAACTTTCCTTGACACAAAGTACGTTCCTGCAATGTACAACGATAATGTTGATAAACTTAGAGAGGCAAAACAAAAGGGGATTGACAAAACTAAAAGTGATCTTGATAATTTGAATAAAACAATTGACAAGCGCACAAAAGACATCTCGGGTTACGAAAAAGACATTGACAAGGCAAACGACAATATCAAAAAAGCAAAAAGTGATATTGAATCTTCAAAAAAACAAATTGAAACATCCAAAGCTCTATTGCAAAAACAGCAGGACGAACTCAAAGCAATAAAATAATTATTACATATTGTTTTTTAAAAAGGAACGCCAAAAAAGGCTTTGTTCCTTTTTATTTTTTTTATTTTTTGGGAAAAAATAAAAAAAATATTGAAAATTAGCATATTATAAAAAAAAATTGTACCTTTGTACGCGATTATTTTTAGTAATTATTTTATCAATAAATTAATAAAATGAATAAAACATTGATTTTACTATTTGTGGCGTTTATTTTGATTGTCGGATGCACGAAAAACAAATTTTCAATAGAAGGAACTTTGCAAGATACGGCAAAATACAACGGCAAAACAGTTTATTTAAACGACCAGAATTATGTATCTTTCGACAGCACGGTTATCAAAGATGGAAAGTTCTCAATATCAACAGTGTGTGATAGCTCGCGTATAGCTTTTTTGACCATAGAAATCACGCCTTATAATTCTCCGGAGGTTATTCCTTTTGTTTTTGAAACCGGAAAAGTGCAACTTGAAATTACAAACAATGATTTTATTTTGAGTGGAACACCGCAAAATGTTACATTACAACAATTTGCCGAGACAGAATCAAATCTCTGGAAAAAACTCGGAAATTATAAAAGTCAGTTGCAATCGGATTCTACTATGGCAGACAGTTCGCGAATTTTGCTGACAAGTCAGATGGAAGATCTTGTAAATCAAGAATATGGCGAAAAATCATTTGAACTGGTAAAGCAAAATGCAAATAATCCAATCGGAAAGTATATTTTTCTCAAAACTTATTATTATTACGACCCACTGATGATTGATGAAGCGATTGGCTTAATGGACGAGAAAACAAAAAATACGGAAAAAATTAAGAGAATTATGGAAAATAATGAATTGACAAAATCGTTGAGTAACGGAGCAAATTATATTGATTTTAAAGCGCTTACCCAGGATGGTGATACTCTTACGCTTTCCAATTTGGTCGGAAAAACCGACTATATGCTGTTAGATTTTTGGGCTTCGTGGTGCCCTGATTGCATGGCTGCAATGCCGGCGTTAAAGCAAATTTATGAAAAAAATAAAGGGAAACTCGAAATATTGGGTATCTCTCTTGACGATGATAAAGAAAAATGGATTAAAAACGGAATAGAAAAATTCAATCTGCAATGGAAACAGGTAAGCAACCTTGCTTATTGGGATGACAATATTGCAAAAAAATATGCAGTTAGTTCAATCCCAAGTATTTTTTTAATTGATAAAAATGGGAAAATTATTGCCGCAAAAACCACATTAAGTCATGTAAGAGCAATAATTTCGGAAACAAAATAATTTTTTAAATAAAAAAAGATATATATTTGCAACAAAAAAAATGTAATAAATTAAAATTAAGTATAACCTATTAATAATTTTAAAAAATGACAAAGGCAGACATTGTAAATGAAATCGCCCGAAAAACAGGCGTAGAAAAAGTAACTGTTCTTAGAACGGTTGAGGCATTTATGGAATCCGTTAAGGGTTCGTTAGCAAAGAAGAATAACGTGTATTTAAGGAGCTTTGGTAGTTTCATTATCAAAGAGCGTGCAAAAAAAACTGCGCGTAACATAACAAAAAATACATCTATCGTTATTCCTGCTCACAAGGTAGCAACTTTTAAACCAGCAAAATCGTTAGCTAATGCTGTAAGGTAAATTTTTTTCAGTTTTATAAAAAAGAAATTTGTAAAATGCCGAGCGGGAAAAAGAGAAAAAGACACAAAATGTCTACGCACAAACGTAAAAAACGTCTTCGTAAAAATAGACATAAGAAGAAATAAACGTTTGTGTTCGAATGAATTAGTAGAGTAAAAACAAATATATTGATTGGAAGATCTTTATATTTGTTTTTCGCACAAGCATACAAATCATTGATAAATCATTTGATAATCAATGATTTAGAATAACAAAAGTATTTTATAGACATTTTTTTGTTTATAAAAGTACTGTTTTTATTAATAATATAAATTTAGGAGAGAAACGTGAATAGCGAATTAATTGTAGATGCACAAGCATCAAGAATTTCCATCGCGCTCACTGAGGACAAAAAATTAATAGAACTCAACGAAGAAGCACGTACAGAGCAATTTTCGGTAGGTAATATTTATTTGGGAAAAATAAAAAAGATTATGCCCGGACTCAATGCGGCGTTTGTAGATGTGGGTTACGAAAAAGACGCTTTTCTACATTATCTTGATTTAGGTCTGAATTTCAAGACTTTACAACAATTTACACAGCGGGTATTAGACGACCGGAAGCATATGCCTGTCATCACAAAAGTAAAAATGCTTCCGGAATTGGAAAAACATGGAAGCATAACAGAGGTTATTGCTTCAGGACAGGAAATACTTGTACAGATAGCCAAAGAGCCGATTTCAACCAAAGGACCGCGTTTGTCAGCGGAAATTTCAATAGCAGGACGCTTTTTGATACTTATTCCATTTGCGGATAAAATTTCTGTTTCGTCAAAAATCAGCAGTAACGCCGAGCGTGCGCGTTTACGACAACTCGTGCAAAGTATTAAACCAAAGGGATTTGGAGTAATTATTCGCACTTCGGCAGAAGATATTAGAGTTGCCGAACTTGATGGAGAACTCAAATTGCTGCTTAAACGATGGGAAGAGTCGATAGCAAAAATACAACGTTCTAAAGGCGTAACGCTCATTCACGAAGAAATGGGACGAGCCGTTGGGTTGATTCGAGATTTGTTTACACCTGATTTTACGAATATTTATGTTAATGATACAGAAATATTTAATGAAATAAAACAGTATGTTGAACAAATTGCGCCGACACAAAAAGACATTGTTAAACTGTATAAAGACGAACTGCCGATTTTTGACCATTTTAGTATTACCAAGCAGATAAAATCGTCTTTTGGTAAAACAATTTCGCTAAAAAAGGGGGCTTATTTGATAATAGAACGCACTGAGGCACTCTATAGTATTGATGTAAATAGTGGCAATCGCTTGATTTCGACAACCGGTCAAGAAGATAATGCGATGGAAGTTAATCTCGCTGCCGCCGACGAAATTGCACGTCAACTGCGTCTGCGTGATATGGGAGGAATTATTATCGTTGATTTTATTGACCTCCATAAATCGGAAAATCGCAACGCCTTGGTAAATCGAATGCGTGAAAATATGGAAGATGACCGCGCCAGACATAATATTTTGCCTTTGAGCAAATTCGGTGTCATGCAAATTACACGTCAAAGAGTGCGACCCGCTGTAGAAATCTTGGTGGAAGAAACCTGTCCGACATGTTTGGGAAAAGGGAAAATACGACCTTCAATTCTCTTTATAGACCAATTGGAAAATAAAATAGAATTATTGGTTAATAAATTGAAAGTCAAAGAGTTTGTGTTACATATTCATCCGTTTGTTTATGCTTATATTTCAAAAGGAATTTTTTTTACAAGTATAAAAAGTAAATGGAAACGCCAGTTTTTATATAAAGGAAAAATTATTCCTTCCGAAAAGCTTGGATTTTTGCAATATAAATTTTATGACAAATTTGGAGCTGAAATAGACCTTCAAGAAGAAGTAGAAAAAATTTCGTAACAGATTCTAATTCAGCCAAATATGCTGATTAGATTATGAATAACTCAAAAAAGCATTTCTCTTTTTTGAGTTATTTTTTTGGAAGATTGTTGTAAATTTTCAACAGTAATTTTTCAATTTCCGCAGTAACCTCACTTGATGAGCAATTAGCATTATTCACCAGAACGGCAAAAGAATATGTTGTACCGTTCTTAACATCAAGATATCCTGCATAGCAGCGCACATTGGAAATCGTACCGCTTTTCATACGCACTTTACCTGCTAAAACACTATTTTTCAACACGTTTTTAACAGTACCTTCTCTTCCTACCGCAGGCAACGAATATTTGAATTGCAACCCATATTTGCTTTTATTTTGCATATAATTTAATAGCGAAACGATGAAATTTGCAGAAACTCCATTTTTGGGCGATAAACCGGAGCCATCACACATAATTAATTGTTCTACAGGCAGTTGTTTGTTTTTCCAAAATTGTTTTACAACAGCCGTAGAATTTGCAGAAGTAGAAATATCGTATTTTGTCAGTGCCAACTGCTTAAAAATATGTTCGGCAAAATGATTGTTACTTACAAAATTTGTAATATTAATAATGTCAATCAGTTTTGGCGAAACACGTTTGTATAGTAAAATAGGAAAATTACTTGCCATTGTCATCAAAAAATCATTATTTTCTACCAAAATATTATTGTTTTCTAATGTCTTAATAAATTCGGAACGCAAAACATCTGCAGGATGCGGCATGCTACCTTTTATAGAAAAAATAGCTCTATTTTCAGGAATTGTACCGTAAAGTTCTAAATTATAGCTCATTGGCAAACTGCAAATGTATGCATTGTCGCTTTTGTTTTTAGAAGAGAGTAAATAATTAGCAAAGTGCAACCCCTCAATATTTGGAATTGTACGCAAAATTTGTGGCTGAGTACCTGCCGTATCTGATTTTAATTGTAAAACATAAGAATTATCTTTGTACGCAATTCCATAAACACCTGATGCATAATAATTTCCAACATCTTCCCAAAGCCAGCGCGAATTTACCGCATCCGTTTGGCTAAAACGCGATTCATCAATAATAATTGTACCTTTTACTATCTTTATTCCGGCATTTTTTACTGCTACTACCCACTCATTCAGAAAGTTATCACTTTCAAAATATGCCGAACCGAGAGTTGGGTCGCCATTGCCGCGAATAATCAAATTTCCATTGAGAATGCTGTCCGTTGTAGGAAGATTGTCCATTTCAAGTTTTGTAATAAATTGAAAATCAGGAGTTAATAATTCCAAGGCAGTAGCAGTTGTAATAATTTTCATCACTGATGCTGGAATGGTAAGATTGCAAGAACGATATTGAGCAACACTTTTGCCTGTGCGAGTTTCGGTCATCATAAACGAAATATTGGCTGGCAGAAAAATAGGATTTTCCGTAAATTCGGTAACTGCAATATTTTGCGCAAAAAATCTTGAGCAAAATATTGTAAATAAAACAGTTATAAAAAATATTTTATTTTGTTGATTTTTCATTATAAAAACTTTTCCTACAAAGGTACAATTTTTTTATAAAACAATAAAACAAAAACTTTTACAAAAAAAGAGAAAAAAGAAATTTTATTATAAACAAGATATAAAAAGTTAAAATCCAAAAATAAAAAAAATATTTGGAAATGGTTAAAAGATTTTTTTTATTTTGTATAAAAGTAAAAAATGTACTAATTTTGCCTGATAATTTTTTCAAAATATGTTAGCATCAATAACTTGGGATGTCAATCCCGAAATTTTCAGATTAGGATTTTTACACGTGCGCTGGTATGGGCTGCTATGGGCATTGGCAATTTTGTCTGCATATTGGGTTGTTACCACAATTTTTAAATACGAAAAACGCCCTGAAGTGTGGAGCGACAAACTTTTCCTTTACGGTGCAATAAGTTTGATTATTGGTGCGCGGCTGGGGCATTGCCTTTTATATGGTGGAGACAATGATTTTTGGTTTTATTACAAACATCCTTTTGAAATAATAAAAATTTGGGAAGGCGGACTTGCCTCACACGGCGGTGCAATAGGACTATTGTTAGGAATGTGGCTTTATAATAAATATGTTGTAAAAAAGTCTTACCTGTATGTACTTGATAGATTGGTAATTGGTGTTGCCATTGGGGGAATGTTTATTCGTTTTGGAAATCTGATGAACAGCGAAATTTTTGGTGGAGCAACAACAATGCCATGGGGTTTTGAATTTCTAAGATCAGCAGAATGGCAACAAATAGGACTTCCTTGCCACCCTACGCAGATTTACGAAATGACTTACTGCATTATAACTTTTATTATATGCATGCTAATGTATTGGAAATGGAAAAGTTACCGCCGTCAAGGTTTGATTTTCGGCGTGTTTTTAATAGGAATTTTCCTCACTCGTTTTCTACTTGAATTTCTTAAACTAAATCAGGAAGATTTTGAAAATAACATGATTATAAATATGGGGCAAATACTAAGTTTACCTTTGATAATTTGGAGTATTTGTTTGATAATAAATGCTTTACGCAAGCCGTCAGAATTGCAGGATTTTGAAAAACCAAATTCCAAACAAGCAAAATAGTAAAATTGTAATTCATAAATCAAACAAACTATTTTTACAGTTTTTTTGTGTTCCTAAAAATAATATGTAAAAACAAATGCTTTGAAAAATTTTTCTCAAAGCATTTGTTTTTTATCCCAACTATTGTTGTTCTCAGTATTCTAACCTCTTATTCGGAGTTAGCACTTTCTATTGCGCGCTTTGCAGCATCAGTCGCCTCCTGTAATTGGTCGGATGTAATACCTTTTTCTTTCATTACACGGTCTTTGCATGCGCTGCAAAGTTCTGTAATGTTTTTTAACTCACGCGCTTGGGCAACTGTCCCCGAAAAAATATCGGTGGTTTTGCTCGTGTTGATATAACGGCAATCGTCATACAGGTGATATTTTGTACCCGATTTTGTCCAAAACACAAGATTTTGTCCTGTAAGCGCCTCGACTTCCGAAGTTTGTACTGCATATTGCTCTTGCGATGCGGGATGATAGTCTGCACTTGCTGCTCCTCCACCAACCATCATTGCTGTTGCAATGGCTCCTATAAGATATTCTTTCTTAACAAAAGCCAAAATCACAACTGGTAAAAAGCAAACAGCTGCCATAATTACACCCAACTGACTTTGAATTCCAAATAAAGCACTTGCTTTTGACGGTGGGTCCAAACGATTTGCTTTTTTCCAAAACGAAGACCCTGCAATCAAAAGAATCAAATCAATAACCAAAAAGATTATCAATACAATACGTTTCCCTCCTGAAAGCGCGGTTTCGGGGTCTTTTTTGAACAGAATTGCCATTGCAACGATTTCCGCCACTATTGCTACAACCCACAAAAGAATAGCCAAAAGGCGATTTTGCTTTGCACCAGCTTTTGCCTCGGCTGTCGGGGTGAAAACTCTTTGAGAAGACAGCGGAGTTGAGCCGCCTTCAACTTGAATTACATTCTTTTTTGTTGCCATTTATTGCTGATTATTTAAAAATTATTTTTTTTAACATTGATAAATTACATTACAAAAAATGTACCAATCTTTTAAAAAACAAAACATTCGCACTGCAGAAAAATTTTTAAAAATTATTATATTCATTTGTAAATTAATTCATTAATTTATAAAAAATAATTTTTCATACTACATTAAATATTATTACAATTTTTTTATCTATTATTAAGAAATAATTTTATACATTTGCAGCCGAATAATGTTGTGATAAATAGATTTATGAAAACGAAAAATAACATTAAAAATTCAGGGATTTTGTTGCTAATGAGTGCAATTTTTGCAGCATGTTCTATGCCTCACCATTTGCTTTACACAACGATTGATGTGTTGCGCCCTGCATCTATGGTTTTCCCTGAAAATATAAATAATTTGCTGGTTGTTAATAATTGCGTTCAACAACCGGAAACTCAGGGACACACACTTTCTCTGCTTAACGACCAACCAAAGCCCATTAGCGTCAATACAGACAGTTTACCAATGTTTTTGCTAAGCGCACTAAACGAAGAAATTGAAGATAAAGGATTTTTTACGGATAATGTATTGATTGTTAATAGTATAAATACTAGAGATGATTTTGCAAAAATTTCGCCGATTCTTCCTGCCCAGGTAAAAAATTTGATGGAACAAACAGGAACAGATGCAATTTTATCGCTAAATAAACTTGAATTAAACGACCTATTAAGCGAAGGATACAATGTTTATACCAATGAATATGTTTTGGGATTGGATGCAATTTATAATTCGTATTGGACTTTACAATTTACTGATAATCAGCAAAATACACAAACTTTTATATTTCAGGATACCGTCTATTGGGAGTCGTCTTCGTACGATCGCCGACAACTGATAAACAATTTCCCCGATAGATATGACGCTTTAGTAGATGGTGCACTGTATGTTGGACAAAAAATGATTAATCGGCTTGTTCCTTACTGGGAAGAAAACGACCGTTATATTTTTGAAATCAACAATCCGATTGTGCAACAAGGCATGGATTCTGTAACCATACGCGACTGGACCGGAGCAATTTCTCTGTGGCAAAAAGCAGTTGAACAAACAGAAAAACCGAAAGAAAAGGCATTGATACAACACAATATTGCCGTTGCGCAAGAAATCTCTGGCGATTTGAGCGGAGCATTAAACATAATCAGCCAGGCGATTGTAAATTTTGGTTTGGGAGGCAATAAAAAAGACCTTAACACAATGCTTGATTTGAGAGATCAACTTTTGGAACGGATAAAACAACAAATCTTACTAAAAGAACAAATTGGAGAATAATTTTTTTTTGAATTATGTTATGGTTGAGAATTTTTTCAAAAAAAGATACCAAAAAAGAGTTACACCGTAAAATGTAACCCTTCTTTTGTTAATATTTGCTTGATATTAATCAAGTTTATTCACATGCAAGGTCAATTTTGATTTCAAATTACTTGCCTTATTTTTATGAATCACATGCTGTTTTGCAAGTTTGTCAAGCATTGACGAAACTTTTGGCAACATTTCTGTTGCTAAAGTTTTCTCGGTTGTTGCACGAAGTTTGCGAACTGCGTTTCGAGCTGTTTTGGCGTAATAACGATTGCGCAGTTGGCGTGTCTGAGTTTGACGAATTCTTTTTAATGCCGATTTATGATTTGCCATAATTTAATTTAAAATTTTGATTTGCAATGATTTAATCAAACGGTTTTTCCTTTATTATTGTAGCCCATAGGGGAGTTGAACCCCTCTTTCAAGAATGAAAATCTTGCGTCCTAGCCGATAGACGAATGGGCCTAAAATCAATTTTTTTTAAAACGGCTGCGAAATTACTGCTTTTTTTTCATTCTGCAAAATATTTTTTAAAATATTCCATATTAAAATCTGTTTTGTGATAATTTATCGTCAAATTAAGGGTTTGATGAAGAATAGTGGGTGAAAATGAAATTCGTTGTGATATATAGTAGAATATTCGAAATTCTTACCGACATTAAAAACATTTTTTAGAGACCCTTTTGTAAGAGGATAATACATCTTGTTTTATCCGAAAGCAGCAAAAGTACAATAAAAAAAATATTATTCCCAAAAAAAACGTACTTTTGTTTTTTCATTCCAATAAAAAATAATGATTGATGACGAGATAAAAATACGTGTAATAGGGCTTGTTAATAATCAAACTACGCCAGGGACTTATGGACTCGTAATGGGAGAAGAGGATGGCAATCGCCGTTTTTCAATTCTAATTGGTGAGTCAGAAGCATTGTCTATTGCTTGGAAAATAAACAATAAAGTGCCACCACGACCTCTTACACACGACCTTATCAACAATTTGCTTATAACATTTGGTGCATCTCTCCAAAAAGTTGTGATTTTTGATATGGTAAATGAGGTTTTTTTTTCGGAGATGCACATTCAAAAAAGCGATGGTAATATTATTATTGTTGATGCTCGAACTTCGGATGCAGTTGCCCTGGCGGTACGAACCGAAAGTCCGATTTATATTATGCAGGAAATATTAAATATCGTAGGAATTGTTGTTACAAAAGATTCGGAATCTCAACAGACACCGCGAAGAAATTTCCCGGATAATTTGAGTGAAATTCAGGAAGACGATTTAAAATTGCTTACCTCAATGGAACTGCAATTGCTGCTTGAACGTGCCTTGAAAGACGAACTTTACGAACTTGCTATTTTAATTAGAAATGAAATTAATAGTAGAAATTAAATTTAATATTTAATAAATTTTATACCATGAAAATAAAACTGACAATAATGAATTTTCTCCAATTTTTTGTTTGGGGAGCGTGGATGATGACCCTTGCACATTACGGCTTTGTGGACAAGGGCTGGGGTGGTACGATGTTTGGGTTGGTGTTTTCCACAATGGGATTTGCATCGCTTATTATGCCTACATTGTTTGGAATTATTGCCGACAAATGGAAGGCAAATTATGTTTATGCCATTTTGCACCTTTTATTTGGTGCAACAATGTGTTTTTTGCCGTTGATTGACGCACCTTCAACATTTTTCTGGGTGCTTTTGGTGGCAATGTGTTTTTATATGCCAACTCTTGGCTTGAATAACGCTATCGGTTTTAATATTTTGAAAGACAAAGGGAAAGACCCGATAAAAGATTTTCCGCCGATTAGGGTTTGGGGAACTATCGGCTTTATCGCTGCAATGTGGCTGACAAACTACTTTACAAAAGATTGGGGATTGGGATACAGCATAAGGGTTTCATTTATTATTTCTGCTGTCGGAGCGTTTTGTTTGTCGCTTTATTCATTTATTTTGTTGCCTACAATAAAAAAAGAGGAAAAAACTCCTCAAAAACAGTCGTTTATCGAAAAACTTGGATTGCAGGCATTCGTTTTGTTCAAACAGAAGAAAATGGCGATTTTCTTTATTTTCAGTTTATTGCTTGGTGGGGCATTGCAATTGACAAACGCCTATGGAGACAGTTTTTTGCAAGACGCTAACGTTTTCTCCAAAGAAAGTATTATCAATCAATTATCTACCATAATTCTTTCCATTTCGCAGATTTCGGAAACACTGTTTATTTTGGCGATACCGTTTTTTATGAAAAAATTTGGTATAAAAAAGGTGATGCTTTTCAGTATGATTGCGTGGGTGCTGCGTTTTGGACTGCTCGGCTTTGCAGAAAATTCAGGGTTTGGTTTCAGTTTAATTGTCATTTCGTGCATCGTTTATGGAATGGCGTTTGATTTTTTCAATATTTCCGGAGCATTGTTTGTAGAAAAAAATACTGATTCCAAAATTCAATCGTCTGCACAAGGAGTTTTTATGCTAATGACAAATGGTATTGGCGCAGTTTTGGGCAATCTTATTGCAGGTAAAGTTATTGAAATATGGTTTACAATAAAAGAAGCAGGCGTTATTGTTAATGGAAGAACAACGGATATAATTCATTGGAACTTGCCGAAAATACCAAATGTTTGGTTTGTTTTTGCCGCCTATGCGCTCGTTGTTGCAATTTTGTTTGCCTTTATTTTCAAATATAAACACAACCCCAATGAAATTGGGGAGATAAAGCATTGATATTCAGCATAATATTAATTTTGTAAATATTTTTTCCCAATTAACAAAAAACATTTCCGATGCAAAATTTACAAATCATTAAAAATCAGTTAGATAAGTACGTTGAAAAATTCAACACGCTTGAATTTATTGACAGCGACCCGATTCAGATTCCACATAGATTTTCTATGAAAGAAGACATTGAGATTTCAGGGTTTTTGGCGGCAACCATCGCTTGGGGGCAACGTAAGTCAATAATTAAAAATGCTCTGCGGCTGATGGACTTGATGGACAATTCGCCTTACGATTTTTTATTAAATTCTAATGAAAATATTGATTGGCAACGATTTACAAATTTTGTTCACCGTACTTTCAATGGCGAAGACTGTTTGTTTTTTATTAAATCTTTGAAAAATATTTATCTCAAACACAACGGATTAGAAGAGGTTTTTGCGCTCGGCTTTGAAAAAACAAAAACCATTTATGATTCTTTAAAATTTTTTCGTTCCGTTTTCTTGGAAGTTCCGCACAATCAGCGTGTTGAAAAGCATTTATCGGATGTTTCCGGTGGCTCGGCAGCAAAGCGTCTGAATATGTTTTTGCGATGGATGGTACGCTCCGACTGTGCAGGAGTTGATTTTGGTATTTGGAAAAAAATTCCGAAATCGGCGTTAATGTTGCCGCTTGATGTTCATTCCGGCAATGTTGGGCGGGCTTTTGGGCTGCTCACACGCAAACAAAACGACTGGAAAGCAGTGGAAGAAATTACCAAAGTTTTGCGTTCTTTTGATTCCGCTGACCCAATTAAATACGATTTTGCACTGTTTGGAGCGGGTGTGTTCGGCGAAATTAACGAAAAATATTAATATACACTGCGATAAATTGCACGATTTTTGATATAATTTGCATTTTGCAAAAAAATTTATGTTCTGATGAAACTTATTGATTTTAAAAATATTAATGAAATAATTCCACCTTCTGCCGCAACAATCGGATTTTTTGACGGCTTGCACAAAGGGCATAAATTTTTGTTGAATCAGTTAGTTAAATATGCGTCTTCCAAAGAATTAAAATCGATGGTGATTACCTTTGGCGAACATCCAAACAAGTTTTTGCAATCGCAACCTACAAAAAAACTGCTCACAACTTTTGATGAAAAAATTGAGATATTATCCGAACTGAACATTGATTATTGTGTGGTTTTGGATTTTACTCAAGAGATTAGCAAACTTTCTGCTGCCGATTTTATGCGCCTGATTCACACAAAGTTATCTGTCGATTTATTGTTTGTTGGATACGACCATCGCTTTGGACACAATCGCCTCGAAACATTTGATGATTACAAAAAATACGGGAATGACATTGGGATGCAAGTTATTCAAATTCAGCCGTTTATAATGGGTAAAGGACTTGATGTCAGTTCGTCAAAAATTCGTCATCTGATTGAACACGGTAATATTGAAACGGCAAATAATCTGCTGGGTTACAATTATTTTTTTTCGGCACGGGTTGTTCACGGGCTTCAAATCGGAAGTACTATCGGTTTTCCAACGGCTAATCTGAAACTTCCTTCTCAAGACAAAGTGATGCCCATTCAAGGTGCTTATTATGTGAATATTACATTTGAAAACAACGTCTATGATGCAATGATGAATATTGGCTACAATCCTACACGAGGGTCTTCTACTGAAAAAGATCCGGTGAAAACAATTGAGGTTAATATTTTTGAATTTTCAGAAAATATTTATGATAATATATTGAAAATTAGTTTTTTTAATAAGATTCGTGACGAAATTAAATTCACATCAATGGAATGTTTAAAACAGCAATTAATACAAGATAAACAACAATGTTACGCATTTAGAAACCAAAAAAGAATATAATCTTTTACAAACAAAGTTTTATATATGTTAAAATTTTTAAAGTCACTATATTTTAATAATCGTTTTTTTCTAATTTTATTGTGTTTTACAGCGGCTTTTGTTGTTGCGTATATTTTTCCTTTGCTTTTTATTGTTATAAAATTCGCTTTCATGGGCTTTGTATTGCTGTTTTTGGCAGACATTTTTTTACTTTATATTATAAAAAATGGCATTAGCGCAGACCGACTTCTACCTGAAAAATTCAGTAATGGCGATGACAATCCTGTTCATATTTCTTTCTCAAATAATTATTCTTTTCCTTTGAAAATCAGAGTGATAGATGAAATTCCTCATCAATTTCAAATTCGTGATTTTCATTTTGAAATAACCTTAAAATCTGCTCAAACAAAGGACTATGTTTATAATATTCGTCCAACTCAACGTGGTGTGTATCAGTTTGGTAAGTTAAATATTTATGCTCAAACAATATTATCTCTTATTTCTCGCAGATATATTTTTTGTGAGAATAAAGATATTGCAGTTTATCCGTCTTTTTTACAACTTCACAAATACGATTTGCGTGCAATTCACAATAAACTAACCGATTACGGACTCAAACGTATTCGCCGACTTGGGCATACAATGGAATTTGAACAGATAAAAGATTATGTTTCCGGAGATGATATTCGCAATTTGAACTGGGAAGCCACCGCCAAACGTAACAAATTGATGGTAAATCAGTTTCAAGATGAACGCTCGCAGCCAATTTATAGTGTCATCGACAAGGGACGCATAATGATGATGCCCTTTGGCGGGCTTTCTTTACTTGATTATGCAATAAATTCTGCGCTCGTGATTTCCAATGTTGCGCTGCAAAAAAACGACAAAGCAGGGATTTTTACTTATTCTCGAAAAGTTGAAAATCGCATTCCTGCCGAACGGCGTAAAGCACAAATACACAATATTTTGGAAACATTATACAATATAAGAACCGATTTTGCAGAAAGCGATTTTGGGAGGTTATATACCGATGTGCGCCGCAACATTTCGCAGAGAAGTTTGTTGTTGCTTTACACAAATTTTGAAAACAGAGACTCGCTGCAACGTCAACTACCTTACCTTATGGCAATTGCGAAAATGCACCTGCTTGTTGTTATTATTTTTAAAAATGTGGAACTAAAAAAATTGACAGAAACAACTGCCACAACAACACGTGAAATTTATCAGAAAGTTATTGCCGAAAAATTTGATTTTGATAAATATTTGATTATAAATGAATTGAAACGTTATGGGATTCAAACAATTCTGACCGAACCCGAAAATCTGACAATAAATACCATTAACAAGTATTTGGAATTAAAAGCACGAGGAGCGATATAGGGAAACAGAATATTTTGAAAATGTTTTTGCTGTCAGAAAAAATTATAAAATTCTTACCTCTACAGCACCTTATTCCTTATTAAGGTATACAAAACATATAACTTATAACAGTTTTGCTGTTATAAAACACAAAACGCCATATAGAAATAATTACTTAAATCCGTGGGCTGAATGTGCTTAAAATAATAATTGATAATTTTTAGCTATAAATTATTTGGGGAACCCATAGAGTTCAATGATTGTTAATAACCTGAGTTTTGGATAAGCAATTTTATAACATCTTGATATTCAATTTTATATTTGCCGTAGGCGATAAATATCAATAGAAAATATAATATTTCAGACCATATTTAGCCTGTATGGCTTTCATTGTGAATGTCCTAACGGACAAGATTTGTCGTCTGGAATTGTATTCTATTGATATGCAAGCCATAACGGGCTATCGCTTATCCAAAACTCAGGTTAATAAGTTAATACAGTATGCTTTTTAATACACTAAAAAATTTTTTATGCGTTTCCTTTTATTTAACCTTTTGCCCAACGGCTTTGCAGGTCATTTTGTCAATTTCCACAAGCCAAATTTTAACATTTCTTACAGCGGGAATAGAAAATTCAAATTGATTGTTGGAATAATGAGCACATAAAGCATTTAGATACTTAATTTTATCATTTTCATTTTCTACAAAACTCACAATGCCGTTGCATACCACACTCACCGCTTCGGTTCTGTAACTGCATGCAACAAGAGGATGTTGCCAGCGCAAATCAACACCATAATTCATGGCAATACAGACACGATTATTTAGGGCAAGATACTGCAAGTGAGTGCCTTCAGGTGCAGAGTGTAATACAATTCTTCCATCAATATAACCAAAATTCATCGGCAAAACATAAGGCATTCCATCAGTAGAGACCATAGAAACAAAGCAAATTTCACACTTGGAGATTATTTGTTCAATTTCAGATTTGTCGGTAATAAAATAAGTGCGCATCCTGGAATATTGTTGATATTATAGTTTTGATTATCAAAAAATTTCATGAAATTCACTTTTTCGCAAATGATTTGATTTTATTGTCAATTTTTGCATAAATTTCTTCGATAGTTCCTATACCTTCAATGCTGTGATATAATTGTTTTGTTTTGTAAAAGTTGCTGATTGGCTGCGTTTTAGCATAATAAACCTTCAGGCGTTCTTTAATTGTTTCAAGGTTATCATCTTTTCTGCCCTGAATTTGTCCGCGTTTAAGAAGGCGGTCAATTAATTCCGTTTCATCTACGTGAATATCAAGGAAAAGCGAAATTTTTTTGCCGGTTCGCTCAAAAATATCATCTAATGCCTGCGCTTGTTCCACTGTTCTGGGAAAACCATCCAAAATCAGTCCGTTGTACGAATCATCTATTTTCAAAATTGCATTTGAAATCACGTCAATCATCAGTTGGTCAGGTACATAAGCACCTGTACTTACAAGTTTTTCCACTTGATTTCCAAGTTCTGTTCCCGCAGCAATTTCTGCACGTAGCATATCGCCGGTAGAAAGATGTCTGAGGTGAAAATTTTTGACGATTAAGTCACTTTGAGTACCTTTGCCCGAACCAGGGGCACCGCTAATTATTATATTGATCATAAAAATAAAAATTTTATCGACCGCAAATATAGATAAAATTTTTGAATTACACACAGACGAATAAAAATTTTATTCCAACTATTGCAATGTGAAATAATCCCAAAATGTCCATCTAGGATAATTGTTAACAAATATTTAATTTTCTAATGGACACCATTAGAAAATATTATCTGTAATGAATTGATAATTAGCGCATAATTTTACATTAATTGTTCAAAAACACGAGAAATAAATGTTAATAATGTTTAATTTAACATTTGAGGTCCTAATGGACATTTTGGGATTATTTCACATTGCAAGTAGAGTCAACTTCTTTTTTTGATATTGTTTTATAAAATTGTCTCTTTCAGTAGTATTTGTAATTGATACAAAAGTGCTATCTATTGTAAATAGGCATTGTGCATACACTCACATTTTTATTGTGCTGCAAGATAATCCATTCCATTGAAAATGAAAACATTGGCGTATTTCTCAACATTTTCCTGAGAGTATTTTTGAAAAAGAATAGAATTTGACTCTTTCGTTTTTACATTGATATGCAATTTTTTTAAAAAAAAGTATCTAGTGTGTGTTATTTCACACGATTAACTATTGAACCACATATTTTTCAAATTTTCTTGGTTGCAAATATCTTTTGCACCTTGTTGATAGAGTGCCTCAAGTCGGTCGGCATAGCGTTTTTCAACTTTTGCACGAACAATTTTCATGGTACTGTTCACAAGCCCGTTCTGCTCGGTAAATGGTTCTGCGATAATTGCCACTGCTGCCGGCAACCAGCGTTCGGGGAATTCACCTGCATGCAAACCGCCTTTTTTATATGCATCAATTTCACTCTGAATAAGTTTCAGCGCTGCAATTTTACCTTCTTGTGTATCAAACGAAAGTCCTTGTTTTTTGAGATAACTTTTCAGTTGCTCTTTTTCGGGTACAATCAAAGCGGAAGTATATGGGCTTTGATTATTGTACAAAACCACTTGGTCGATATACGGCGAGCCATCGCACAATGATTCCTCAATACCTTCAGGGCTGTATTTTTCACCGTCAGATGCTATCAGCAAACTCTTAAATCTACCCACAACATACAGGAAACCATCTTTGTCCATATAACCCATATCGCCGGTATAAAGCCAGCCGTCTTTTATGGTTTCGGCTGTGGCTTTCTCGTTTTTCCAATAACCGAGCATCACATTTTCTCCACGAACAACAATTTCTCCGTTTTGTCCCAGCGGCAATTCTTTGCCATCAGAATCGCAAATTTTTAGTTCAAGATTTTCAACCAAAAAGCCCGATGAACCGAGTTTATGCTTGTCGAGCGAGTTTGCAGAAATAATTGGCGTTGCCTCCGAAAGTCCATAGCCCTGCAACATAGGAATGCCTATTGCATAAAAAAATCTTTGCAGTTCAATATCAAGTAGCGCTCCACCGCCGATAAAAAAATTTAAACGCCCTCCAAATGCCTCGCGTACTTTGGAGAAAAGAATTTTATCATATATTTTTAATAAAATTTTTGTGAAAGGATTTTTACTTTTATTATACCCTTCGCGGTTGAATTTATAAGCAGTTTTAAGCGCATTGTTAAAGAGTTTTACTGTAAATTCGCCTTTCTCTTTTATATTTGATTCAATATTTTTACGGAAATTTTTTGCCAGTGCAGGAACACTCATAATTACCGTCGGGCGAAATTCTTTAATATTTTTAGGAATATTTTTCAATGCTTCGGCAGGAGTTTTTCCGCGCTGAACCGTTGCTACATTCGCACCAAAAGCCATAAAAGAATAAAATCCTGCAACGTGTCCAAAACAATGGTCGAGCGGAATAATAATCAGATTGCTGTCGTCATTTGTGATTTTCATCAGCGACATTGCCTGTTCTACGTTTGCGGTGTAATTTCGATGCGAGAGCATAATCCCTTTCGGGTCAGCGGTTGTTCCGGAAGTGTAACTGATGTTTGCAATATCGTTTGGAGCAACGGCAGTTGCAATTTTTTCAATCTCTTGACGATTTTTATCTAACAAATTTTTACCGTCTGCCACCACTTTATCAAAAGAAATTTCTTTACTTTGCAGTTCTGCTTCCGGTTTGTCGAACACTATGACCGCCTGTATTTGCGGCAGGTCATTTATTATTGCACGAATTTTGCGCAGTTGAGTTCCGGAAACAATTACAAATTTGCTGTCGGAATGTTTAAGGCGAAATAATAAGTCGCTTACCTCTTCCAACTTAATAGAAAGCGGTACATTGACCGCTCCCAAATGCACAATAGATAATTCTCCGATAATCCAGTTGTTGCATCCTTCTGCCAAAATAGCAAGTTTGTCATCTTTTTTCACACCCAGATTAAGCAGCCCCGATGCCAACTGATATACCTGTTCTTTTGTTTGTTTGAAAGTTATCGGCTCAAATTTTTCACCTGTTTTTTCCCAAAGGAAAGTTTTTTCACTAAATTTTTCAACACTATTGTTAAATAAATCAATAATTGTGGTTTTCATAATATTAAATAAAATTAAAAACTAAAAAACATTTTTTCTACAATCATATTTAGGGGACTTCTAAAAATTAGTTTTTTACATTTTGATTTTTCAAAGAGCTGAAGTCCGCTAAAACTCTACGAAAAATCATTCCAAAGTAAACCAATATTTTTAAGATAAACAACACTCTCATTGAAAATTTATCTATCTATCTATCTATCTATCTATCATTATTTTATTCATTATCAATACTATATATCTAACATTTCATCGGCAAAAGATTAAGTCGTACAATCTGCTCATAACGACACATATTATAGACAAGATTTATCAGTCCAATGATACCTTTTGCACGCTTAAATCCTATTGACTGTATGTAAAAGTCATTCATACTATTGGTTACAAATCCAAAGGCGTGTTCAACCCTGCAACGGGTTTTGGATTTTATGTGATTATGCTCTTTTTGCTCTTCTTTAAGCGGTTTCACTTTAAATGCCCGTTCAATTATTTGTGGTATTATTCCTTTGTCATTTAGTACTTTTTCTATTGGCTCTCCAATGTACGTGTCTGCGTGAAATTCCCGTCCTATATCTTCATCCTTCAGCAACTTTTCCGTTGGCTGGCTATCGTGTACTTCCGCACTCGTAACTTCGTATGTGTCTATTAGTTTACTCTTTGTGTCTATCTTTGCGTGGTCTTTGTAGCCGTAATATTTCTCCCCATTCTTTTCTGTCCAGCGTGCATCAATATCCTTCTGACGTTTCTTGTAAGGTTGCTCATTCCATAAAGTATCGCCTTCTTTACTCTTCCTCTCATGTTTAAGCATATTATTCTTAAGTTCTATCCTAAATATTTCAAAATCAATTACTTTATGCAATTTTTCCAATGGATTCCCAAGCTTGGATAGTTTTGTACTGGTTTCTTCTTTATCGAATATCCGATATGACCACTTTGTTTATATTTGAGTAATGACATAAGTACTTTTTTGCAAAAATACAACTTATTTTTCTGATTAACAAATTGTTAATTTTTAGAAGTGCCCGCAAGTATTTTATATGCGTCATACTTTCTGACCATTAGACCGAATTTGACAATAAAAACAATAAAAATGCGTACTTTTGCCAAATGAATTTATTTGAGGGAAAAATTTTGTTCCAATCGTTTGGTTCGGGCAGTAGCGGCAATTGTTATTTTGTTGGAAATCAGGAATATGGAATATTAATTGATGCAGGATTAAGTGCACGTGCCATACGCAAACATTTAAAAAATATTTCACTTGATATTAAAAATATTAGTGCAATTTTTATCACACACGACCATGTTGACCATATTAAGGGCGTTTCTGCACTTGGAGAACATTTTTTGATTCCCGTTTTTGCAACTCCCGAAACGCATTTGGGTATTGAACTCAATTATTGCATTGCTCAAAAACTCGACCGCACCAAATGTTTTATTGACAAAGGCAAAAGTGTTGAAATAGAAGATTTTAAGATTACGGCTTTCCCCGTTAAGCACGATGCTACCGATAGTGTAGGTTTTTTTGTTGAATTTTGCGGAAAAACTTTTACTTTTGCAACAGACTTGGGCGAAATTGGAGATGATGCTGCAAAATATTTACAATCAGCAAATTATGTTATTTTAGAAGCAAATTATGATGAAAATATGCTGCGAAACGGAAATTACCCAATTTCTTTGAAAAATCGTATAAGCGCTGCAACAGGACATTTGAGCAACGAGCAGGCAGCAATTTTTTTGTCGGATAAATTTTCAGAAAAATGGGAAAAAATTTTTCTTTGCCATTTGAGTAAAGAAAATAATACAAGAGAACTTGCAGTAGAAACTGTTGAAAATTTTTTATTAAAAAATAATAAATTGAAAGACAAAGAGATAGAAATTGTTGCATTAACTCGCACTTTGCCCTCGAAATTATATTTTTTATAATTTTAATTAATATTTTATGGAAACAAAACTTGTAATCATTCCGACTTATAACGAAAAGGAAAATATCGAAAATATTATACGTGCAGTCTTTGAATTACACGCTGATTTTCACGTACTTATAATTGACGATGGCTCGCCCGACGGTACAGCAAACATCGTAAAAGATTTACAGACCGATTTTTCGGAATCACTGTTTTTGATTCAAAGGAACGGAAAACTTGGCTTGGGAACTGCCTACATTGCAGGTTTTAAATGGGGATTAGAACACGGCTATGAATATATTTTTGAGATGGATGCAGATTTTTCGCACAATCCTGCCGACTTGCCGCGACTTTACAATGCCTGTGCCATTGAAGGCGCTGACGTGGCGATTGGCTCGCGTTATGTGAGCGGTGTAAATGTTGTGAACTGGCCAATGGGGCGTGTACTAATGTCGTATTGTGCTTCAAAATATGTGCGTTTCATTTTGGGAATGAAAATTGCCGATACCACTGCCGGTTTCAAATGTTATCGCCGTAAAGTGCTTGAAACTATTAAGTTAGATAAAATTATCTTCAAGGGATACGCTTTTCAGATAGAAATGAAATTTACTGCATATAAATGCGGTTTTATTCTCAAAGAAGTTCCTATAATATTTATTAACAGAGAATTAGGCGTTTCAAAAATGAGTGGTGGAATTTTTGGCGAAGCATTTTTAGGAATTATCAAACTCAAAATCGAGAGTTGGTTCAAAAAATTTCCTCAAAAGCAATAATATTTTATATAATTTGTTAAAAAATATAATGAATTAAAACCTTATTTTCACCTCATTTAAAACCTAAGTAACAAAACAACCTAAGTAACTGAAAAATAAACATATATAAACCTGATTACCTGATTTGAATGAAAATAGAATAATTTGTACACACATTTTGTTTTTAAGTAATCGAAAATAATTATAATTTCTGGATTGCTTCGGCTATCGCCTCGCAATGACGTAAAAGGAGATTGCTTGTCTGATTTCTACAGCAATGACGATAAACAAGGTGAATTTACGTCATTACGAGGCGATAGCCGAAGCAATCCAGAATAACAAACTTTAAACATTAATCATTACTACGGTTTTTTTTAACGTGGTACGTTCGGATAAGAATACAATTTTCTTTGCAAATTAATTAAAAAAACATTACTTTTGCATAGAATTAATTTATAAAAAATGTATAAGGTTTATTTAGATAATTGCTGCTTTAATCGTCCTTATGATGACCAAACACAAGTCCGCATTGAGTTTGAAACACAATCAAAACTTTACATTCAGAGTTTGGTTATTCAAAATCGCATAGAACTTGTGTGGTCATATATTTTGAAATACGAAAACAGTAAAAACATCTACGAATCGAAACGTCAAGCAATAGCGGAATGGGAAAAATTAAGCACGCATTTTGTCGGAAAATCAAACGAAATTGTAGAAACGGCAAAAGAAATTATGAATACAGGTATTAAAACATTTGATGCTCTTCACATTGCTTGCGCCATTCACGGAAATTGCGACTATTTTATTACCGTTGATAAACAATTACTGAAATATAAAGACGAGCGAATAACAATTTGTAATCCCATAGAATTTTTTAACAACACAACAATATGAAAAATCACAATGCACTTTTTGACAAAGGCATACGCTGCCTTACCAAAGAATTAGGACTTTTAGGAGCCGAACAATTCGTGTTTTTGCTTTTGAGCCAAGCGTTTGATTATACCGAATGGCGCAAAGACAATTTATTTGTAGATATGAGCATTGATGAAATAAGCGATGCCGCCGATAAATATTGCAGTGAAAATATTGCAGAAAATCACACTGAAAATTTTAAGCAAATTAATGCTTGATTTATTACACTTCACATTTTCAAAAATTTGTCATTGCGGATTTATTCCACAATCGGTTGAAACAACAATCTGGATTGCTTCGCTATCGCTCGCAATGACGTACAAGGGAGATTGCTTCGCCGCCTACGGCGGCTCGCAATGACGATAAACAAGGTGAACATACGTCATTACAACGCCGCTATTGCGGCGTGTCAACGGCGCACGCTTATATTAAAAAAAACCGTTCGTGTATAAAAACGGGGTGTTCGTGTATAAATTCGGGCTGTAAGCCCAATATAACCCAGCCCAATGACAATGCCCTGTGAAATTAAGAGCAGATTGCGGATTTAATCCGCAATGACGAAGAATTATAACAAAATAATAAAATTCACGGACAAAAAAATACCGAAAAAATCCGTTCGTGTATAAAATCGGGGTGTTCGTGTATAAAATCGGGGTGTTCGTAAAAAAGTTGAATAATCTGTATCTTGTGTTTATATCTTTGCACTTTATTTTTTAATTATATTATAAACAATTTAAATTTTATCAAAATGAAGAAATTTACATTATTTCTAACGGCTTTATGCTTTTCTGCCTTTATAAACAAAGCAAATGCACAAACGTGGAACATCGGCAGCCCAAATGCTACCGACGTAACCGCAACGCTTTCGGGTAGTAGCCCGAACTATACGCTCACCATTAGCGGTACAGGCGCTATGCAGGATTTTGAAACTCCACCTTGGTGGAGCATTAGAACCAAGATTACAACCCTTGTGATAAACACAGGGATTACAACTATTGGCAATTGGGCTTTTGATGATTGCAGCGGCTTAACAGGCACATTAACTATTCCTAATTCGGTTACTTCAATTGGAAATTGTGCTTTTGATGGTTGTTACGGCTTAACAGGCACATTAACTATTCCTAATTCGGTTACTGCGATAGGAAATTATGCTTTTTCTGGTTGCAGCGGCTTAACAGGTACATTAACTATTCCTAATTCGGTTATTACAATAGGAAATTCTGCTTTTTCTGGTTGCAGCGGCTTAACAGGTACATTAACTATTCCTAATTCGGTTACTACGATAGGAAAGTGGGTTTTTTATCATTGCAGCGGCTTAACAGGAACATTAACTATTCCTAATTCGGTTACTACAATAGGAGATGTTGCTTTTGCTGATTGCAGCGGCTTAACAGCAGTAACTATCGGAAATTCGGTTACTACAATAGGAGATCAGGCTTTTCAGAGTTGCAGCGGCTTAACAGTAGTAACTATCGGAAATTCGGTTACTACGATAGGCACTCTTGCTTTTATTTATTGCAGCAGCTTAACATCGGTAATAAATTTGAACAAATATCCTCAAAATATTACATCAGTTGTTTTTTATATTTTTGAAGAAGATACTGATATTGGTTCTGCAACGCTTACTGTTCCTGCCTGCGCTTTAAATGATTATCGCAATGCTGCTGTGTGGAATACTTTTGGCACAATAATAGGCGATGCAACTTTGCCTTGCGAAGGCACAAGTAATATTGCAACGGTTGAGGCAAACAATATCACACTTTATCCAAATCCTGTAAAAGACGAGTTACAGGTTACGAGTTACGAGTTACGAGTTACAGGATGGTGCGTTGTACAGCATTTTCAGCATAACAGGTCAGGCGCTTATGCAAGGCAAATTACAAGGCGAAACCACCACAATCAACGTTTCATCATTGCCCAACGGCGTTTATTTTATCAAAGCAGGCAATATGGAAGGGAAGTTTGTAAAGGAATAATTAATTATCGTCATTACGAGGCTCCGTAGGGGCAGGTTTTACACCTGCCCCTACAAAACCTGCCCCCTTTGCTGCCCCTCGTTTGCAACGATGGGGCTAATGGTATAGCGTTTTTAACGTATAATATTTTATGTTAAAAACATAAAAACAAATTCCACTCGTTTGTAAACGAATGGAAACAATGGATTGCTTCGCCGCTATTGCGGCGTGATGTTTATAGCCGTGTGCGACAGCGCACGGCTATATTTTGCTGCCCCTCGTTTGCAACGATGGGGCTAATTGTAGAACGTTTTTAACGTATAATATTTTATGTTAAAAACATAAAAACATATTCCACTCGTTTACAAACGAATGGAAACAAAAAAAATGTATTTGCGGGCTGTAAGCCCAAGATAACCCAGCCCAATGGCAACGCCTTGGGAAATAAAATTATGAATTTTGAATTATAAAAAACCTCATTTTTATTAACAAAACAACCTAAGTAACTGAAAAACAACCTAAGTAAAATTTATGTACTAAAAATTAATAATTTTGTGGTTTTAATATGAGTTTAATCTATATTTAATTAACAATATAATGAGTCCACTGCTGATATTGTCCATAATTTTGATTTATTTCTGCCTGCTAATGTTTGTATCGTGGGCTGTCGGGCGAGGCAGCACGAACAACGAGGCATTTTTTCGCGCAAACAAAAACTCACTATGGTGGGTTGTGGGCATTGGAATGGTCGGTTCGTCAATGTCGGGCGTGAGTTTTGTTTCCGTTCCGGGAATGGTGCGCCAATTGGATTTTACATATTTGCAGTTCGTCTTGGGGTTTTTCTTCGGTTATCTAATTGTGGCACAAATACTTTTACCAGTTTTTTATAAAAAAAATCTTACTTCAATTTACACATATTTAGGCGAAAGGTTTGGAAACTGTGCATACAAAACAGGCGCTGTTTTTTTTATTACAGGAAAAATAATATCTTCTGCTGCAAAACTTTACATTGTCGCATTGATATTTCACAATTTTGTGTTTTCTCAATGGGGCTTCGCTTTCCCGCTGACAGTCACCATAACGGTACTTATGATTTATCTTTACACTTTTCGCAGCGGAATGAAATCAATAGTTTGGACAGACCTTGTGCAAACCGTAATAATGATTGTTACGCTGATTGTCATTACTATTATTGTATTACAAAAAATTAATTTGCCTTTTGCCGAAATTATCAGTAAAATGATAACAAGTGAAAAAACGCGAATATTTGTTTTTGATGATTGGGTAAGCCGCCAAAATTTTGTAAAACAATTTTTTAGCGGAATTTTTATAGTTGTTGTGATGACAGGGCTTGACCAAGACCAGATGCAAAAAAACCTAACCTGTAATAATTTACGCGATGCGCAAAAAAATATGCGATGGTATGGAGCGGCATTTTTACCTGTGAATTTGATGTTTTTAGTGTTGGGTTTTTTGCTTTTGTTTTTCGCTCAAGAAAATGAAATTTCATTGCAAAATATTATTTCTGATGATATTTTACCATTGATTGTAAAAAGTACTTTGGGAAATATTGCCCTTGTGATGTTTGTTGTCGGAATTTTTGCATCAGCACTCAACAGCGCCGACTCTGCTTTGACTTCACTTACAACGTCCTTTTCTATTGATATTATGAATGTTACACAAAAAGACAAAGTCCGTTCCGAAAAAATTCGCCACATTGCACATATCGTTTTTTCAATTATTCTTATCGCAGTAGTTTTACTTTTTGGTTTTCTTAATAATAAAAGCGTAATAGATGCGTTATACACAATTGTTTCTTATACATACGGACCACTTTTGGGAATGTATGCTTTCGGACTTTTTACAAAACGAAAAACAGCGGACAAAGCAATTCCACTGATAGCAATTGCTTCTCCTGTAATTTGTTTTCTTATTAATTTATTGACTGTCAATATTTTTAATTATAAATTCGGTTACGAACTATTACTTTTGAATGGCTTGCTGACCTTTTTAGGAATGTATTCTTTAAAAAAGAAATGAAAAAGTATTTATTTTTATTGCTTTGTATTATACAAAATTATTTTGCTTTCGGTCAGAACATAAAAGTGTTGGATTCTGACAACAAACAGCCGATAGCATTTGCTTCTGTATATTTTCCCGATTCAAAAACAGGCACGATAACTGACGAAAACGGAATTTTCAGTACCGAAAATATGTCGAAGACCGTTCTGACTCAAATTTCATCGGTGGGATATAAAACTCTGTTGCAATATTTTGATTTTAAGAAAGATACGATAATTTTTCTCTCTCAGGCATTGGATGATTTGCAGGAAATTATTGTTTCTGCAATGAATTCAAAATTGCGCGGAGAAAATGTTTTGAGCGTTACACAACTTTCGCTTTCGAATAATTTTGACAATCAGCCACTTAACCTTGCTGAAAAATTAACTAATATTTCGGGAGTAGATAACTATTCTACCGGAGCAGGTATCGGAAAACCTGTCATACGAGGACTCAGCGGGAATCGAGTTGCCGTATATTCACAAGGCATCCGTATTGAAAATCAGCAATGGGGCGAAGAGCATGGTTTGGGGCTTGATGAAAATGGCTATGAAAACGTTGAAATAATAAAAGGACCTGCTTCACTGCTCTACGGAAGCGATGCGCTGGGCGGCGTACTGTATTTTTCAAACGAGCGTTACGCTCAAGCAAATAATATTGAAGTAGCAGTAAATTCTGAATTTGACACAAATACAAGTGGCTGGCGAAATACCGGCTCATTTAAAATCTCAAAAAAACAGTTCCATATTAACTCATTCGGCGGATATACCAGTCACCGCGACTATAGTGACGGAAATTGGAATATCGTTCCGAACAGCAGGTTTCATACAACCGATTTTAAGACGCAACTGGGTTACACCGGAAATAAATTTATCAATACGCTGGAATACAGTTATTTATACGAAAATTACGGTTTGACCGAAGATGCTCAAATGCCTGATGACTATAAAAATTCATATACTCCTTTAATGCCTCGTCAAGGGTTAATTACACATTTGTTGAGTTCGGAAAATACCATGTTTTTTGATAATGCATCAAAATTGACTGTCGATTTGGGGTTCATTAATAATAATCGTAAAGAATTTGAAAACAATAATATAGCATCACTTAATATGAATTTGAATTCTTACCAGTACAATGCAAAATGGACTTCACCCACCTGGGGAAAATGGACATTACTTACCGGAAGTCAAGGAATGTATCAAACCAATCGCAATATGGGAACGAAAATATTAATTCCTGACAACAATACCTTTGATGTTGGTGTTTTTGCAATGACAGATTATTATTATTACAAAAAAGCATATTGGCAGGCAGGTATTCGTTTCGATAACCGTTATATCCAAACCACAGATAATCAATTAAATAAAATTTTCTTTGCCTTTAACTTTTCAACGGGGATTTTTCAACCGTTGACTGAAGATATTTCTCTACGGGCAAATATTTCGTCGGGGTTTCGTTCCCCCAATGTATTTGAATTATTAAGTGACGGCGTTCATGAAGGCACAAACAGATGGGAAAAAGGCAACCGTAACCTTAAATCAGAGAATGCCTATCAGTTGGACGTGGCACTAAACTATCAGACGCAACACATGGAACTGTTTGTCAATCCGTTTTTCAATTATATTAATAAATATATTTATTTACAACCAACCGCCGACAAAATTGATAATTACCCTGTGTATGATTATGTTCAAAGCGATGCAATGTTGTTTGGCGGCGAAGCAGGTTTCCATTTTCACCCCCACCCTGCCGACTGGCTGCACATTGAAGGGTCATACAGCGGAGTTTTCGGACAAGATGTCGATAAGGATTTCCTTTCGTTGATGCCATCTCAAAAATTAAAATTTACTCTACGCAGCAGTATCAATTTTAAGAAAGTATTAAAAATATTTTCCATTTTTGCCCAAGAGCAATATTCGTTTGCGCAGAAACGTATTACCGAATATGAGACCTCAACACCGGATTATTCGTTAATAAATTGCGGAATGGATTTAGGATTTGCTTTGGGGAAACAAAAATTTTCAATTACGATATCAGCAAATAATTTGCTAAATGAAAAATATTTTGATGCTCTTTCGCGTTATAAAATATTAGGAATTAATAATATAGGACGAAATATCATCGTTAAACTCTCCATTCCATTATTGTGGAAAATATAAGAGTAAACAAAACTATAGCGATTCGGATTTTTGTTAATTCTGAAGAAAAAATCAATCTCCCCTACTCTATTGCATCATTTTTGGCAATGTAAATTTCTGCTGCAGAATTTATGGGATTTTGGTTATAAAAAAACACATCCATTATCGGCGTTTCCGCCAGCGACGTTGATTCCCATTCTGCCATTGTATTTTTCATTCCCTGTTCGAGCATTTGCAGTGCATCTTTTAGTGTCGTTGCCTGAACCAACATAATCTGGGAAACAGTTTTTTCTGTCTGACTTTCTTCGTTAAACACAATTAAATTAACTTTGGCTCGGTACCAGCGGTCACCTTTGGGATTTCGTATCATTTCAAAAATCCTTATTTTGCGAATATTTGCCACTTCAAAGTCTCCGCTGATAAAAGGCATTAGCATTTTCAATGATAAATGATTTGGGCTTCCGTTATAAAAAGTATAAAAAACGTTAAAAATTTTGCAATTACGACAAACACTTATTAATTTTGCAAATATTATTTTAATATTTTTTTAGTATGAAAACAAAACGAATATATAATTTTATTATTATTGGCATAGCATTCGCGTTTACAGGTTGCCTGCCGAATGATTACCCTGAACCTTCGTATATTTCTTCCATTGGAACAGTTGTTAATACTGATGAAAGCAATCTTTTTACGCTTATGGGCGATGATGGCATTCAATACATTGTAAAAGGAACCGACTATCCTGATTTTAAGCCAGAAACCGATACTCGCTTGATTGTGGTTTTCAATTTATTAAATCAAAATGAAGAGGCACATACGGTGGATATTCATTTAACAGGAGCGACAGTCCTGAAAACAAAAACTTTGTTGCCACTCACTCTGGCAGTTGCCGATACTGTTGGCAACGACCGTATTGCCAATTCGCAAATGTATATCGCAGATCGTTTTTTAACTATGGATATTAATTTCTATGCAACAGGTAATATCTTGCATTCTTTTAATATGGTTCACGATTCGATACTTGCCCTAAATTCAGATACAATTAAATTGCAATTCCGTCATAATGCGCACCAGGATGGGCAATCGCAATTGTACGAGTTAAAGATGTGCTTTGATATTAGCGAATTAAAGGATTATTCCGCAAATACTGATTCAATCCCTTTGGTGATTACGGTATTAGAAACTGACAACGGGATGACTGTTGAAAAGAAGTATAATTTAATGTATAAATTTTGAATGAACGACCAACAACAGGAATCATTTATGCGTATGGCAATTGCATTGTCGGTTGAAAATGTTGAAAATGGAGGCGGCCCTTTCGGTGCTGTTATTGTGAAAGACGGAGAAGTACTTGCTCGGGGAAAGAACCGCGTTACAGCAAACAACGACCCTACCGCCCATGCTGAAATTATTGCAATTCGTAATGCTGCGGCAAAATTGGGGACTTTCGATTTGAGCGGCTGTGAAATTTATACCTCCTGTGAGCCATGTCCGATGTGTTTGGGTGCAATTTATTGGGCGCATTTCGATAAAATTTTTTATGGAAATACAAAAACAGATGCCGCAAAAATTGGCTTTGACGATTCATTTATTTATACAGAACTGGAAAAGTCAGTCAACAAACGTACGATAAAGACCGCCCAACTGCTCGCACAAGAGGCAATTGAAGGGTTTAAAGCATGGGAGGAGAAGGTAGACAAAATTAGTTATTAATGATTAATAACATTTTAATTGATTAAACAATTTTTTTGAAATGCAAGAGTTTGCAAAAATCAATCAAGAAATTTGCGTTGTTGTGCCAACTTACAACAACGCACGTTTTTTGCAGGAAACTATTGAAAATATTTTGCAATACAATGAAAATGTGATTGTCGTTGATGATGGTTCTACAGATGAAACTAATAAAATTATTGAAAATTTTTTGGGAAAAATAATTTGGATTTCAAATAAAAAAAACAAAGGGAAGGGCTATGCACTGCACAAGGGATTTGATATTGCCGAAAAACTTGGCTATAAATATGTTATTACCATGGATTCAGACGGGCAACACGATGTCGCTGATTTGCCACTTTTTTATAAAAAAAATGCACAAATGCCTGATTGTATGATAATAGGCAGTAGAATTTTACGACAGAAAAATATGCCTGTAGGCAACACTTTTGCTAATAAATTCTCAAATTTCTGGTTTGCTGTGCAAACAGGCAAACGCCTAGCAGACACACAAACCGGTTTCCGACTTTATCCTTTAAAAAAAATGCATGGCATGCGCCCGCTTCTTAATCGCTACGAAGCTGAATTGGAATTGCTTGTGAGGTCAGCGTGGCGTAATATTAAAATTATGCCAATAAAAATTAATGTAAAATATCCCACCGAACGCATAACACACTTCCGCCCATTCGCCGATTTCTTGAGAATCAGTATTTTAAATACTTTCCTTTGTATCGCTGCAGTGATTTATGGCTATCCCAAAAGGTTGTTCTTATGGATAAAACGATAGAATCTTGCTAAGACACTTAAAGAAGCCATCCATTTCGGTGACTTCCTTGATTGTCGTTTCTTTGGTATAATGGAATTTGGTTTTTTCTATACTAAGCTTGTTACTTCGGAATAACTTTTCCCGTCGAAAATTACACAAAAGATTTTATCTTTGTGCACGTCTAAACCTGATGTTTTCATACAATAAAATTTAATTGTTATTAAATAAATAGAAAAAAAAAGAAATGTACTAAAAATATTGGGTTTAGATTCTTTTTTAATATGAAAAATTGATGTTTGGCGCAGAGGTCTGTATTTTTATGAGTTTGTGTGTAATACAAAAATTTAATGCTACCTTTGCAAATTATTTTTTAAATTATTTATAAACAATGTTCAATTCAAATTCAGTGTTATATTATTATTAGAGTTGTTGCTAAGTATCAATTCAAAATATTAATATAAAAATTATTAATGATGAGCATTAAATTGAAACTCTCATATACTCAAATAATAACATTGGTTTTTTTGGTGCTGATTATTTTCGGTGGTTTATTACTTTGCTTGCCTGTTTCTGCAAAAAACGGAGAATGGACCCCATTTATAAACGCCATTTTCACATCAACAGCTTCTTTGTGTGTAACTGGGCTTGTAGTATATGACACTTGGACACATTGGTCGCTCTTTGGGCAAGTCCTGATTTTACTTTTGATACAGACCGGCGGCATCGGCATTATGACCATTCTCACAATATTTTCGGTTTTTCTAAAACGCAAAATCGGGTTGCACGAGCGGCAACTTTTGGCACAATCCACAGGATTAATGTCACTCAGTGGGATAATACGGTTAATTATTCGTATTGTAACTATTATATTTACTATTGAACTTATTGGAGCAATAATACTTTCGTTGAGATTTTGTCCACAAATGGGTTTTGTAAAAGGTCTGTGGAATGGAGTTTTTCATTCTGTATCAGCATTTTGCAATGCAGGAATAGATTTAATGGGAAAATACGGCAAATTTTCCTCGTTGACAACTTATGCCGGCGATACAACAGTATGTTTGACAATAGCGTTGTTAATAGTTTTGGGTGGTATAGGTTTTGTGGTTTTGGACGATATTATTATACATAAATTCAAATTCAAAAATTATACATTAAATTCCAAAATTGCGTTGTCTGTTTCGGGTATTTTGATTCTTGTGGGCTGGTTGTTGTTCTATGTTTTTGAAACAAATGGAGTGCTGAAAAATCTGCCCACAAGCGAAAAAATTATTGCAGCGCTGTTTCAATCGATAACTCCACGCACGGCTGGCTTCGATACCGTTCATTTTACGAATTTGGCAGAGGCGAGCGTTCTTTTATCATTAGTATTAATGTTTATCGGCGGCAGTTCGGGTTCCACTGCCGGTGGAATAAAAACTTCCACTTTGGCTATACTTTTTCTCAGTACTTTAAATTCATTTAGAAAAACACGAAGTATGATCGCTTTTAGGAGGAAATTAGATGATAAAACGGCAAAAAGGGCAGCGGCGATAGTCTCAATCTATATGATAGCAATTATTTCAGCAACGCTGATTTTGTGTGCAACAGAGCCATTCTCTATGAAAGAAGCTTTGTTTGAAAGCGTATCTGCAATCAGCACTGTGGGGCTGACACTCGGCATAACCACATCTTTGAGCATTGTGGGCAAAATTGTGATTATGATATTAATTTTTGCCGGCAGAGTTGGTTGGATTACGTTACTGCTGGCACTTGCAAAAAAACGCATCGATCCGCCGATTGACAGGCCAATGGAGAAAATATTAATAGGGTAGACTATAGTTAGAGATTTAAGATTTAATAAGTTTAATGGTTCAAAAATTCAGCAAAATAATTTAAATTTTACGCTTGAAAAGCCTAATGAAATTTAACATTTACAATTAATTTTTATATGAAAATAATAAGACAAAAGACAAAATCAATTCTGGTAATTGGTATGGGGCGGCTGGGCAAACATTTGGCAATGAAAATGCAAGAATTTGGCAATTCCGTGATGGTGGTAGACATGAAATCTAAATTGGAGCAAGATATCTCTTATCTGTTCAACGATTATATGATTGGCGACTGCACCAACGAAAACGTACTCAAGGCATTAGGCGTCAGTAATTTTGACATCTGTTTTGTTACGATAGGGGAAAATTTTGAGGCATCGATTGTAATTACTTCGCTATTAAAAAATTTGGGGGCAAAATATATTGTTACCAAAGCCAGCAGAGATATACAGAGAGAGGTGCTAAAAAAAATTGGGGCAAACGAGGTGGTTTATCCCGAACGAGAACTCGCCGAAAAAATGGCTGTACGTTATAATGCAACTAATATTTTGGATTTTTTTGAGTTGTCGGGAGATTTTTCAATATTTGAAATTACGGTTCCAACACACTGGGTGGGTAAAAATATTGGAATCCTTAATGTACGACAGAAATATCATGTCAATATTCTTGTTGTAAAAAACAAAATGGAATTGCAGCCAATGCCAAGTGCCGATTATACTTTCGGACAAGAAGATTCTATAGTACTGATGGGTAAAGAAAATGATGTTTTCCGTTTGACATCACAGAGCTAAATAATTAATTCAACCGATTTCCTAAAGTTTTTTTAGTGTTGTGGCGAAAATATTAATTTTGTCTATATTTGCGTTTTATTTTTTGTTCAGGAAAAAATATTCTATGAACTAACAAGTGAGACTTTAAGTAAAAAGCAGATATGATGAACCTGCATTATTTCAACCCTGGACACGAGGCAGCGGTATTTAATGGGTCTCCATTTTATTTTGCGCCTAAAAATGTTCAACTTTTACAAAGCGAACTTGCTTTTTTGCCGGCATGGTATGCACAAGATGATGATTTTGTGCTTGTTAACAGCAATTTTAATTTTTCTTTTTTTGAAAATATAGAAACTAATCTCTCCACTTTGCCGCAACCGTTTTCATTTGATAAAAATTATATTCTTGATTTTAAAAATAAAAAGATTCCATCTGGAGAATTAAATGCTACTAGCTGGGGCATCTCGCCTGCGTCAATTCATTTCTTTGAAAAAATACGGGAAGTTAATGCTATAAATTTGCATATTGAGCAATGGAAAAACGAATTTTGGGAACTTTGTTCCCGCAGAGCAGCCCAAGAATGTTTGATTTATTTAAAACAGAAAATTCCGCAGATTGTTGTTGCTGTTCCGCAATTTGAAAATTCGATGCAAGCTATTGAAAATGTGATAAATAACGCAAGCGAAATGATGATTGCTAAAAACCCGTTTTCTTCTTCGGGGCGAGGAATTTTACGAATTGATACTAAAAATTTTTCCTGCTCTACGCAACAAATAATTCGGGGCTGGATACGCCGTCAAGGTTGTATTTCGATAGAAAAAATGTATGATAATATTTTGGATTTTGCAATGGAATTTCGCTGTGTATCAGGTGAGAATGCAGAATTTATTGGTTATTCCCTTTTTGAAACCAATAATAAATGCATCTACACAGGCAATATTTTAGATTCTCAAAAAAATATTAAAACCCAAATCGGTAAATTTATTGATATCGAATTAATTGAAAAAGTAAAAAGTGAAATTGGTGTTTTTTTAAATGAAAAATATAAGAATTATTCGGGATTTCTTGGAGTTGATATGTTGATTTATATTTCTGAAAATCAATATTTTATTTATCCTTGCGTTGAAATTAATATGCGTGCAAATATGGGAATTGTGGCAATAAATTTTGTAGAAAAATATCTTTGTACAAACAAATCAGGTCGTTTCACTGTTTCTTTCAGTAACAATGAAGGTGAAATTTATGGAAGTCATTGTCGAATGACCAAACAAATTCCTGCACACTTTGCAGATGGTAAACTTTGCGAAGGATATTTGCCTCTTTGTCCTGTTAAAGAGAATAGCAAATTTTGGGCGTATATTGTTGTAAATTAATATTTTAATACCACATTATAGGAGGTGACTGGTTCCTTTTGTCGTACTTTAAATCCTGCAACATACTGGCATTTACTCCAATATGAAACGTGTACGATTTAAAATATCCGAAAGGCACAAAACTTGCCGACATCGACCAGCAATGCAAGTTTCTACGCACAGAAAAAGTTGATGCGGTGAATTTTTTATTTACTAAATCGTAATAAATGCTTGTTGTGCCATTCCAGTTATCCCCAAGCGAAATATTAAAAGATAAATTGATATTATTTACCGTAATAATATTTTTATAACGCATTTTGTTGTATAAAAAATCTTCGGGTTTTACAGACGGACCATAATTAAATGTCCAATTGAAACCGATAGACCAGGGGATTGAAACATTTTGATATCCATCACTGTCATATTTATCTTTCGAATTGTTCGTTTGATTATTATTATTATTGTTTAACTGATTATTCTGATTTTGACCGCTCGAATCATCGGATTGGTTGGTTTGCGATTGATTATCTGTTGAATTGTTTCCTTTTTTTTTACTAAAAAGTTTATTAAAAGTATCATTACTAAAATTATAATTGAACGAAGTTCCCACACCCGACCATCTTGGGAATCGTCCGTTTTTCCACGTAAATTTATCTACTCTACGAGGTATTCCCTGCGGATAGTTTACACTCTTTTCAGTAAGAACAAAATCGTATGGGTCGAAAGATGTAGCCAAACTCAAAGTATAAGCAGAGCCAAACTTTATGCGCAGATTTGCATTAATGTTGCTGAGTTTCATAGAATCGGCGGCTATATTGTAACTTGTTCCCAATGAAAAATTATCAATCAAACTGATTACTTTGTACGGCGCATTGCCTGTGGTATCGGTTTCGTTGCGAATTTTCATTTCCAGATTATTATCTAAGGAAAAATTCAACATTTGTTGCTTGCCTTGCCCCGGTGCGCCATACAAACTTCCTTCATAATAAGAATATTGAACCTCCTGATATAGATAGGCATTGCTTGCCACATTTTGAGCAGGGGTTTCTTTAATGTATGATCCGTAATATTTCCATTGTGGGGCGCCGAAGTCGGGTTGCCAAGAAAAACTTGCCGTGGGAGTAATCACGTGTCGAATCATTGCAATTTTTGTCCATCCGAAAAGTTTTTGATTAGGAACAAAAAAACCGTAAATTTTTGTACTTGCCGATACTCCCAAAGAAAAATCATAAACGCGTTTGAAACCGTACGTTGTGTCCCGAACTAAGGTCTGACTGGTTTTGTCCCACGATTGAGATACGCTACGCGTATACCAGCGTTCTGTGTAATTTGCAGAAGGCGTGATATTTATATAACTTAACAAATTGAAAGTGGCGCTGACAGGAATTGTGTGTTTTATACCGTTACGCCAATCTTTTATAATATTTTTCTTTAAAAATTGATTTTCTTTAACCTGTTGTATCGAATTTGAAAAAGCTCCTGAATACGAAATAGTAATTTTTTCGTACCAATGTTCATTACCTATCGGATTTTTGCGCTTAAACGGTTTGGTACTGCTGTATGAAATATTTATATCTGGTAGGGTCATTGATAATGTAGAATCGCGCGTTTGTTGACTCAACTGCAATGCCGCCGTAATATTGAGCGAAGGAATGCGTGGGAACCTTTTTGAAAACGAAACGCTCGATGAAGTTACATTTTGAGAGGTTATTGCAGGATTGTAATAATTATTAATATTAGAACGATTATAACCCGAAGTGGAAAAATTGACGCTCGCCGAAAAAGTTGAATATGGATTTGCTTTTGCATCCTGTTGATGTGTCCACGCAATATTGAAATTCTTTTGTTGAGTATAATCCGGCATATCTTTCTCTCCGTCAACATCAACCCTGTAATTGACGCTAATATTACCTCTAAATTTGTAACGTTTTAAATATGTGGAATTTAACCTCAAAGCCCAAGTTCCTTTTAGATAAATTTCGGAGCGCAATTCGGCATCTACATAGTCGTTGAAGGCAAAATAATAGCCGCCGTTCACAAGCCCCAGTCCGCGCTGCATATTATCGGCATAGGAAGGCATCAGCAGCCCGGATGAATAACTTTTGTTGAAAGGGAAATAACCAAACGGCACAAAAAGCGGTAATGGCATATCGGCAATATACATTTGCGACGGTCCTGCAACAATGTATTCACCCGTTTTGACTTTACCTTTTGAAATTTTAAGATAAAAATGAGGATTGTCGTGGTCGTCGCATGTAGTATATTTTGCATCTTTTATCAACAAAAGGCGGTCCTCATTCATTTTTGTATAATTGCTAATAATATATCCTTCACCCTCCTGTGTTACTGCTTGACGCACGAATGCACGCTTTGTTTTCAAATTATAGGACAATTCTTTGGAAGTAAACTGACGGTCTCCTTCCGAAAATTCCGGCTTGCCTCGTTCAATCCCTAAAGTATCTACAACACCTCGTGCATAAATAATGCTGCTATCCATTGTTAAACGAATATAATCGGATTTCAAATTAATATTTTTGTACTGAATTTGCCCCGCACCGTACAAAAACCCGGTACCATTGGAAAAAAATACAATAGAATCTTGCGCCGTATAATCAACCTGCGCATCAATGGCGCTTTCTTTTTTCTTTTGCGTAAACGAATCGGCAGATGAAACACTATCTTTTGGCAATTCTGAAATATTGCTTATAACAGTGCTATCAGGAATTATTGTAATACTGTCATTTGGCAACACAACAACAGGAATAGTGTCGGTTTGCGCCGCCACACCACCTCCCGCAATACCAAACAGAAACAATATTGCCGTCAAACAAAAGAATTTTATTTTTATATTATTATTATTAATTATCAAAAGAATGACTTCAATAAGATTTTTGCAAAAGTAATGAAAAAGCATTGTTTTCAGGTAAAAACAATTTTTTTTGAGTAAAATTAGGAAGTTTTTTTAAATCAATAACAATGTTTAACAAAAAAATAATGTCCTCTGATTTCTGCACGGCAAAAAAAGTAAAAAAAATTAATTTTTATGAATCTCGGATTTATTACCTAAAATCGTTATAACTATTTGAAAATAAATTTATGATATAAAATTGTAAAATATCAACTAACTTATTGATTATAATTCATTTATAAAATATTTTAGGTATTATATCCGCTAATCATTTTAATTTTATATTATGTAAAAATTGGAAAATTTTTCGTAAATACCATTCATACAACGCTCAACATCACAAACGAATGATTTTTGTTTTCAAAATGATTGTAAATTAAAATATTTCGTGGAATTTTTTGTTGTGAAAAATCTTTTTTATCAATAAATAAATGTTCGGCGATTCTGCCTCTTTGTAAACAAACAGCCGCTGCATATACTCCAAAAGCCGACGAGGTGTAACTTTCGCCGAATATATTTTTAAATTGTAATAGCGGAATTTTTGGGAATAATTTTATGCTATTTTCAAAATAAATATCATCGTTTTGGGAATTTCCGTTTATGCCAATCATCACATAATCAATATTTTGCAAAAAATTTTTATCAAAAGATTTTATGTTTTTATAAAAAATTTCCACATTTTCAATTTTACAGAGCGAATTTTCATTTTTCATATTCTCAAGTAACATCGCCACCGCTGTTTCACCCGAAAAATTGCCATTGCCTAAATAACCGATTCGCTGTAAGAGAGTGAAATAGTCGGGAGTCATTTCGTCGTGTGCGCCAACAAGTGCGTTAGCAATTTTGCAAGATTTCAACTGCAAAAATGCATCCATCAGCGCATTTTCAAACGAAACGCCCTTATGAGAATACGTGGTGTTGTAGGCGTGGCAATGGGCATCAATAGCCACAAGAGAGGAAATCGTATTATGAGTGGAGTTCATAAAATGTGTGGGTTTGAGCAAATTTTCTCCGTTGAAAGTCAAATCTTTAAGAAAAAATTCGGTATTTTCGATGCATCCCAAGCCCGTTCCTGTGATTATTGCATCAGGGATTTTTCTATTCATTGCCTCACGCGACACAAGTAAAGCGCGTTTTAATATTTTTCCGAACCGCCGCACTTCGTTTGGAGTGAAAAACTGTTTGTAATCCGGGTCTATCGCCCTGATATATTGTTGGTTATACAATATAGGTTCGTCAAACCATTCTTCACTGAGCGGTTTTTGTATTGAAATCTGTTTTGCGGAATTGATATAAATTTCGGGTATCATCTAATTTTTTTTCGTTTTATCAAACTTGCATAACGGTCTGTAACTTCGGCAGTTACTTCAGTCCACGTGCGATTAAAAGTTGCCTGAGCCGCTTTTCCAACCTGCAAAAGATTGTCCTTTTCATTCTGCAAAAATAATAGTTTCTCGGCTAACGACAAAACGGAATTTTCTATCAAAAAACCGTTTTCATTGTCGTGAATAATTTCAGAAACCATTGAATTTCTGATAATTATTGATGGCGTTGCAAAGGTGGCTGCTTCGCGTACAACTATTGCCGAAGTGTCGTAAAGTGATGGGAAAATGAACAAATCGGCGGCAGCATACAAATCAGCCAGATGTTGTCGGTCTGTAATTAGCCCTACAAATTGTACTTTATCGCTGATATTTAAAGATTTAACTTTCTTTTGGAATGTTTTTTCGGCATAGCCGGCACCTGCGAAAACCATTTTAAAATTTGTATGCTTTATTTTTTCCAAAGCATTAATTATCAACTCAATATTTTTTTCGTAAATTATTTGACCTACAAAAAGATACAACATCTCTTCGGGTAAAATTCCCAATTTTTCACGTACAGAATTTTTTTGAATGTTGATATCAATCGGCGGCGAGAAATCACAGCCATTTTCCACCACTTCTACCTGCCCTTTGTATCCATATTCGCGTATCGTTTGTTCCACGGATGCCTGCGGAATCCAAACTTCATCTGCCTGATAATAAAATGAAATTATTTTTTTAATTAATTGATTTACAATAAATTTAGAAGAAATTATTTGTTCAAAATTATCTTTAAATTTGGTATGAAAAGATGCAATAATCGGAATATTATTTTTTTTTGCAATTGTTAAGGCAATTTTACCTGCAAAAAACGGACTGTGTGCATGGATAATTCCTAAATTATTAATTTCTAATTGTTTATATAAATTGCGATTAAGTAATGGAATTCCATAGCGATATGGTTTTCTCAAAAAAAGAGGTCGAGAACGATAACGCAATACTGTAAATTGCTCATTTTCAATTACTTTATCCGACGGCGCAATAACACACACAGGAATACCCAACCCCTGTATTTGCGTTGCATAATTTTTCACTACCGTTGCAACGCCATCAATCATTGGCGGGAAACTGTCAGTGAAAAGCCCAACAGTTTTCAATATTTCATTAGAATTGCCGCTCACCGGCGTTTTTGTTTTTATTGTTTTTAACTCAATAGTTTTATATCAAAAACTGTTTAATGTTTTATCTATAATATCCAAACATTCAAGTAGTTGTGCTTCTGTCATAACTAATGGCGGTGCAAAACGAATAATGTTTGTGTGTGTCGGTTTTGCTAAAAGTCCGTTTTGAGCGAGGCGCAGACAAATTTCCCATGCAATATCTTTGTCTTTTAAATTATTAACAATCAAAGCATTAAGTAATCCTTTCCCGCGCACATAATTACAAATAGTGTGTTTTTTACAAATCTCACTCATTTTTTCTCGAAAAATTTCGCCCAGACGAAATGCGTTTTCAGTAAGTTTCTCATCAATAATAACTTGCAATGACACAATAGCAACCGCCGCTGCTATCGGATTGCCGCCAAAAGTTGAGCCATGCTGTCCCGGACGGAAAACCTGCATCTTGTCATCGTCAGACAAAACTACTGAAATCGGATACGTGCCTCCGGAAAGGGCTTTCCCCAAAATCAAAACATCAGGGTGAATATTTTCATAATCGCAAGCAAGCAGCCGCCCTGTACGCCCAATGCCCGTCTGTATTTCGTCGGCAATGAAAAGTGCATTATTCTTTTTGCACAAATCATAACATTTTTTCAAATAACCATCATCAGGGACACACGCTCCTGCCTCGCCTTGTATCGGCTCAACAAGGAAGCCTGCAATATGTTGATTTTCAGCGAAAACCTTCTCTAATGCAGCAAAATCGTTATAGGGAATAACAATAAATCCGGGCGTATAAGGTCCGTATCCATCGCGGGCGTCAGGGTCTACCGAAAAAGAAACTATTGTAGTTGTACGTCCGTGAAAATTGCCTTCGCATACCACAATTTTTGCCTCGCCTGCGGGCGTCCCTTTAACCTGATAAGCCCATTTGCGGCAAAGTTTTAGCGCTGTCTCAACTGCCTCTGCACCCGAATTCATCGGTAATACTTTATCATAACCGAAAAACTCGGTTATAAATTTTTCGTAAACGCCAAGTTTGTCGTTATAAAATGCCCGCGAAGTGAGTGTAAGTTTTTGTGCCTGTTCAATAAGAGCATTAACGATTTTGGGGTGGCAATGCCCTTGATTTACAGCAGAATATGCCGAAAGGAAATCGTAATATTCGCGTCCTTCTACATCGGTTACCTTTACTCCGTTTCCTTTGGTCAAAACAACAGGCAGAGGATGATAATTGTGTGCGCCGTAACGCCCTTCAAGTTCTATAAAATATTTAGAATCAATCATATAAATAGTCTTCAAAAAAAGATTAACAAAAAAATGAATACAAAGGTAGTGTTTTTTTGCAACTAAAAAAAATGACTTGCAATATTTGCCGTAAAATTGCGTTTTATAACATTAAATGTCTGTTCCCTGGTGAAAATTTCTCGCCTTTATACGAAGGTTCTTAATTTTTATGTTATTTTTGTTTAATTCAATTGCATCAAAATATATAGCTAATAACCTGCTTCCTATCGACAAAACGACTTAAGTAACAGGAAAATAATATAAACCTGATTATCTGATTAAAAACGTGTAATCAGGTTAAGAGTGAGATGGATGCGTTTAATAAATTAACTGAGGTTGTTAAATCCGATAAAAAATCAGGTTTTACTAAATTCATATTTTGATGCGGTTGCACAATTATTTAGTCAGCTTTAGCCGATTATAATTCTTTCAATTTTGATACAAAGAAAGTTTGATTTTATAAAAAAATAAAAAAATATATAAAATATTTTGCTGATAAATATAAATTGTTGTACTTTTGCAACGCCAAAAAATTAAAGCATAGAATTCTGTTTTTTGGCACAAATATTGTAACAAAAAGAATAATAATAATTTAATTAATATAAATTTCAAATTAAAATTTTTTTATGACAAAAGTAAAAGGCATTTTATTAGTTGCGCTGTGCACAGTGGTAGTTGCTGTATCTGCACAAGATTTGAAAATCGGATTAAAAGCAGGTTTAAACCTTAATTCACTAAGTAAAGTTGATGCTTCTTTTAGTGGGTTAAGTTTAACTGTGTTTAATCCTGACGGTATGGGTATTGGATACCATGCAGGAGTTTTTTCTAATATTAGTTTTAGCAACTTATTAGGATTTCAACCTGAAATTTTGTATTCTGCACAAGGTGGAAAAATTAAAACATCAGACAATCTTGGACCTGTTGAAACTGGATCTGTGAATTACAGTTACATAAATATCCCGCTATTGCTGGAAATTAAGCCGGTTCAAAATTTAGGTATTTTGGTTGGACCTCAAATTGGTCTACAAGTTGGGAAGTCAATGAAAGCTGGCAATGAAAAGGTTTCTGGGGCAGATTTGGATAATTATTTTAAAGATGCAGGTATTGATAAACCATTTAATACTTTTGATTTCTCCGTTGCAGTTGGAGCTCAATACTGTATTATGAATAGTTTGTACATTGGTGCACGCTATAATTATGGCATTACAAACAGTTTGGACAAGACAATTGATGGTGCTTCAGTGAAAGGTTGGAAAAATGGAGTTATTCAAATTAGTGTAGGCTATGCTTTCAATCTATAATTTGACTCTTACAGTTAATTTATAAGAAAACCGCCGAGAGATTGGCGGTTTTTTTATTCGTAAAAAAGGAGTAATTTTGCAAAAAATATAAATAATTTATGGCAAAAGAATTTCATTACCAGGAACCATTTGAACACGCAACAGAAGACAAAACACAATATTATTTATTAACAAAAGAATATATTTCTACTGCCGAATTTGAGGGAAAACCAATTCTAAGAATCGCCCCCGAAGGGCTTACTGCGCTTGCAAAGCAAGCATTTCACGATTGCGCTTTTTTACTGCGTCCGGAACATCAATCGCAGGTAGCAAAAATATTAACTGATGCCGAAGCGTCCGACAATGACAAATACGTTGCGCTAACGATGCTCCGTAATGCTGAAGTTTCGGCAAAGGGGCAGTTGCCTTTTTGCCAGGATACCGGCACGGCAACCATTTATGCCAAAAAAGGGCAGCAGGTATGGACAGGCGGAGGCGACGAGCAGGCGCTTGCAAAAGGAATTTATCTAACGTACACCGAAGACAATTTACGCTATTCGCAAAATGCACCTCTAACAATGTATGAGGAGGTAAATACAAGCACAAATTTACCTGCACAAATTGACATTGTATCTACCGATGGCTGTCAATACGATTTCCTTTTTATTGCCAAAGGCGGCGGTTCGGCAAACAAATCATACCTTTTTCAGGAAACAAAAGCACTGCTCAACCCTGAAAGTTTGGAAAAATTTTTAACAGAAAAAATTAAAGCCTTAGGTACTTCGGCTTGCCCTCCTTATCACATTGCATTTGTAGTTGGCGGTACGTCTGCCGATATGTGTATGAAAACCGTAAAACTTGCTTCTACAAAATATTACGATGAACTTCCGACCCAAGGAAATGAATATGGACGTGCATTCAGGGATTTGGAAATGGAAGAAAAAATTCTCAAAGCGGCTCAAAAATCGGGAATAGGGGCGCAATTCGGCGGAAAATATTTTGCACACGACATTCGCATTATCCGCTTGCCGCGACATGGCGCAAGTTGTTTCGTTGGAATGGCGGTTTCGTGTTCTGCCGATAGAAATATTAAAGCAAAAATAAATAAAGATGGAATTTGGATTGAAAAACTTGAAGACAATCCATCAAAATATATTCCTGCTCAATATCGCAAGGCAGGCGAAGGTAACGCTGTTAGTATTGACTTGAACCGCCCAATGAAAGAAATATTAGCCGAACTGACAAAATATCCTGTTTCGACGCGCCTATCGCTCAACGGGACTATTGTCGTCGGGCGCGACATTGCCCATGCCAAACTCAAAGAATTATTGGACAGCGGGCAAGATTTACCCGAATATGTAAAAAATCATCCGATTTACTATGCCGGGCCAGCCAAAACACCCAAAGGAATGCCTTCCGGCTCATTCGGACCGACAACAGCCGGCAGAATGGACTCTTACGTTGATTTATTTCAAAGCAAAGGCGGCTCATTGGTGATGATTGCCAAAGGCAACCGCAGCCAGCAAGTTACCGATGCCTGCAAAAAATACGGCGGTTTTTATCTTGGCTCTATAGGCGGTCCGGCTGCTATTCTGGCGCAGGAATCTATTAAGAAAGTAGAATGTATCGCCTATCCTGAACTTGGAATGGAAGCAATATGGAGAATCGAAGTAGTTGATTTCCCTGCATTTATTTTGGTTGATGACAAAGGAAACGATTTTTTCAAACAGATGAAATAAAAACAAATGAATGAATGACACCAAGCGGCTTAACATATATGGGAGTTAGCGGCAATTCGACAGACTGTGCAGCAGACACATTAAAAAAATATTGAAAATGAAACAAGTGAAGAATTTTGAAAAATTTGAAGAAGATGTAAAATCCTTATATGAGTCCTTTGGCTTTAAAGTATATAAAGACGTTTTAATAGATGCCAACCAAATTGATTTAATTGCCGAACTTCAAAAAGCAGGAGTATTGTATAGAAACATGATTGAATGCAAAGCATATAGTGAAAACGTTGGTATTCAAGAATTAAATATATTCATAGGGAGATTTTTAACTGCAAAACAGAATAAAAAAGCGGATAAAGGTATTTTTGTTACAACGACTGGTTTTACACGGGATGCGAAAGAGGCTGCTGCCAACGCTGGAATAGACCTTTTTATTTATTCTGACCTCCTTAAAGAATTACAAAATTTTGAACCACTTGCAGAAAAAATGGTTACAGACTGGCATTCTTCTAAAGAGTACTCATATTACGTTGAGCCATTTGGTAAATTAGATGGACAAAATGAAGAATCACCACTTATTGATATCATCAACTTAAAACTAAATTCAAAAAAAGGAGAAGTAATCGCATTATTGGGTGAATATGGTTCAGGTAAATCAATTTTCTTACAAAAACTTGCTGCTGATTTCGCTGCCAAATATTTATCGTCTAAATATCATGATAAAATTCCAATATTTATTAAACTTAGAGAATTACAATATTTCAGGGATATAAAAGATTTAATTAAACACACTATTTCTCAGCAAGGAATCGAAGTGTCCAAAAATAATATATTCGACGAGATGTTAAGAAATGGCAAATTTCTTCTTTTGTTGGATGGATTAGATGAAATTACCCCAGATGTTGATGAAGATGTTATTATTGAGCAACTTTCTAGATTAAATGAAATAATGATAGAGGGCAGTAATGTAATTATAACTAGCAGGTCGAATTTTTTTCAGGGTAAGCAAAGAGCTAAAATGATTTTACAAGATTTAGAACGCACTAGTTTAGAAAAATCTGCATCTCCAAGAAAATCATTTGCTGTGGTATGGCTTCAGGATTTTAGTGATACTCAAATAAGTGATTTTTTAAAGAACCGAATACCTAAAGACGCAAATGATTGTTTTAAAATGCTTAAAGAAACATATAATCTTGAAGATTTAGCGAAAAGACCTATTTTGTTGGATATTATTTCAAACATGATGCCTGAAATAAAGAAATTGAAAGGAGAAGTTAATGCTGCAAAATTATATGAAATATATACCAACTTATGGATAGACAGAGAAAAAAAGGAAAGAAATACTTCTCTTTCTAAAAAAATAAAAAGACAATTCTGTCATGAGGTCTCATGGCATCTATTTATACATTCGTTGCTTGAAATTAGTTTTAGTGTTCTTACTAAAAAAATAAAAGATGTAGTTTCTCGGATAGAAGGTAGTGATGAAATCTCTGGAGCAATATTATTTGATGCACAAGTTTGTTCTTTTATGGAAGTAGGTGAAAACAAAACATTACATTTTGCTCATCGTTCATTTTCTGAATTTTTTTGTGCTCAAAAATTATGTAATGAAATAAATAATAATGATTTATCCTCATATCGTTTAAAATGCTTAACTCCTGAAATTCAATTTTTCTTACTTGATTATATTGGTAAACATGACTGCAAAAAAATGTTTCTCAACTGGGCGGCAAACCAAGATGATTTTGACTTAAAGGGGAAAGCACTTTGGTCAATGAATATTTTGGGAATCAATATAAAAGATTACAATCTCGAAAATGCTAATTTTAGTCATACACGATTTGAAGGTTTTGTATTTGAAGGGCTTAATTTGTCAAATTGTAATTTTCATGGTTCAAATCTTAATGGAGCAAAATTTATCAATTGTAATTTGAATAATTGTGTATTCCATAATGCAAATTTAGAAAACTCTGATTTCAGTTCTTCGTATGGTGAGCAAATTGATTTTTCCAACGCGAAACTTAATGAAACTAACTTTCTAAATACGAATTTTCATAAATGCAATTTGAAAAATTCAATCTTGTCAAATGCTGAATTAACTCATTGTGATTTAAGAGATTCAAATTTACAAAGAGCAGTTTTCTACCAAACAGATATTCAAAATGCGGATTTGAGAGGTACAAAAATTATCAAAATAGATATAGTAAGTAAATGTAAAAACTGGGAAAGTGCAGAATGGGACAAAGCAAATTTGAGCAGATTAAATGAGGCAAAAAAAAGATATTCTTAAACCGCTGAACAAATTCAAGTTAATGAAAGATGTATTATATAGAAAAAATAAGAACTGCCGCTACCACGTTCACTACACTTGTAACGAAACAAAACTATTGATTTTAAATACTACAATTCGGACGAATATGCGCTCACTTGCGCAAAACCGCTATATAAGCGAAAATGAGTGGAACGAAATTTCCGCTTATCGTCCCGCTCCAAATAGTCCTGTCTTCGCGCAAAAGCAAAAAAATAAAAAAGATAGGATTGTTTCCGTCTATAAAATTTGCATACCGCAATAGTTATTACCAGTTTAGTAGATTCATTTATTTTTTCCACCCATATACTGCCAAATCGCCCAATTCTTCCTCTATTCTCAGGAGTTGGTTGTATTTTGCCATACGGTCGCTGCGGCTCAATGAGCCGGTTTTGATTTGTCCGCTGTTAGTGGCAACTGCAATGTCGGCAATGGTGCTGTCTTCTGTTTCGCCTGAGCGGTGAGAAATTACAGTAGTAAAACCTGCACGGTGCGCCATTTCAACGGCATCAAACGTTTCGGTCAGAGAGCCGATTTGATTAACTTTAATCAAAACAGAATTTGAACAACCCATCTCAATTCCTTTTTTGATATATTCAACATTGGTAACAAACACGTCATCGCCCACAAGTTGAATTTTTTTGCCAAGTTTATCGGTGAGCAGTTTCCAACCTTCCCAGTCGTTTTCTGCCATTCCGTCTTCAACACTGTCAATAGGATATTTTGCAACGAGTTCGGCAATATATTCAACCTGTTCGGCAGAAGTACGTTTTTTACCTTGCACTCCTTCAAATATCGTATAATCATAAATGCCGTCTTTATAAAATTCCGATGCAGCACAATCAAGACCTATTGTAACATCTTTTCCCGGCTCATAGCCTGCATTTTTAACAGCGGTTAGAATGCTTTCCAGAGCCTCCTCTGTTCCGCCTTTGAGTGTAGGAGCAAAACCGCCTTCGTCTCCTACGGCAGTACTCAATCCTTTGTCGTGCAGCACTTTTTTCAAGGAATGAAAAACTTCAGCACCACAACGCAATCCTTCACGAAAGGAGGTTGCCCCCACAGGACGAATCATAAATTCCTGAAATGCGATAGGAGCGTCAGAGTGCGAGCCGCCGTTAATAATGTTCATCATCGGCACAGGCAGCGTAAAGGTATTTGTGCCGCCAATATAGCGGTATAGCGGAAGTTCGAGGTAGTTTGCAGCCGCTTTTGCTACTGCGAGCGAAACGCCGAGAATAGCATTTGCGCCGAGTTTGGACTTGGTTTTTGTTCCATCGAGGGCGAGCATTTTTTTGTCGATTTTGCGCTGCTCTAAAGCGCATTCGCCGATTAAATCTTTGGCAATCACTTCGTTAACATTTTTAACAGCGTTCAGTACGCCTTTCCCGAGATAGCGTTTTTTGTCGCCGTCGCGGAGTTCAAGCGCTTCGTTTTCGCCTGTTGATGCGCCGGAAGGCACCGCAGCACGTCCCATAACGCCGCATTCAAGGGTTACATCTACTTCGATAGTAGGATTTCCACGCGAATCAAGTATCTCGCGTGCAACAATTTTTTCAATTTTACACATTTTTTATGTATTATATTTTTTATATTTTTAAGATTTCACACTTTCAAAAAAACGCCGCAAAATTACATGAAATTTTTTTATTTAAGTAGTAAGTTTTAATACTTTAAAAAATTTTAAGTTAGATTAAACTAACTTACCGTAGCAATGAAAATATCATTCATATTAGGCAGTTGCTCTTCAAAAGAAATGATTTGCGTTTGCTGCATAAGTGTAGTTAGCAGTTCATTATTCGAAATTTGCGGTGGTTTTGAAATCGTATAATCAAATGTTCCGTTTTTCAAAACGTTTTTATTTAGGATAATAAATTGATTGTCAATAAGATTAGAAGTTGTACAGACAACAAATTTATTTGTAGAATGCGCTGCACGAATTTGTTCAACATTTCCCTGCAAAACAACTTTTGCATTGTTTATCAACGAAATATTTTCACAAAGTTCCTCAACAGACGCCATATTATGAGTGGAAAATATAACCGTAGCGCCATTGTCGCGCAGTTCGAGGATTTCGTTTTTCAGCAGTGCAGCATTCACGGGGTCAAATCCGCTGAATGGCTCATCAAAAATCAGGAGTTTCGGGCGGTGAATTATCGTTGTAATAAATTGTACTTTTTGCGCCATTCCTTTCGACAATTCTTCAACTTTTTTGTTCCACCAACTTTCAATTTCAAACTTTTTAAACCAAAATTGTAACTGATTTAAAGCATCACGTCTGGTCATACCTTTCAGTCGTGCAAGATAAAGCGCCTGCTCACCTATTTTCATTTTTTTGTACAATCCTCGTTCTTCGGGCAAATAACCTATTTGCACTATGTCGGATGTAGTCATTTTCATTCCATTTAGCAGAATTTCACCGCTATCGGGAGCAGTAATCATATTTATTATGCGAATAAGTGTGGTTTTTCCTGCACCATTAGGTCCGAGCAAACCATAAATTGTCTGTTGAGGGACGTTCAAACTCACACCATCTAATGCTCGATGACCTGAATATTGCTTTACAACATCTTTTATTTCTAAAAAATTACTATTCATCTTTAAAAAATTTTTTGCAAAGGTAAAAGATTTTTTCTTAAAAATGGTTAAATTTATTACTTTTGTGCAACGTTTTTATTTGATAAATCATCTTATCTACAAATAAATGCTGATTGAAAGGTCTGACAACGAATTGATAACTGCCTGCAAAGGCGACGAAATGTGGGCAAAGAAGGCATTGTACGAGCGATTTGCGCCGTTGATGTTAAGTATTTGCACACGTTACTGCGGGAACAGGGAGACGGCGCGCGATGTGTTGCAAGATGCTTTCATTAAGGTTTTTACAAAAATAAAGGATTTTAAGGCAGAAGGAAGTTTTGAGGGTTGGCTGCGGAGAATTGCTGTTACCACATCGCTCGAAAAAATGCGCCGCCGCCGTGAAATTTCATTAGAAGAATCGTTGAATGAGACAATCGAATCGGAAGATTATAGCATATTTGAAAAACTTTCGGCGGACGATTTGCACCGCATGATTTCCGAACTGCCGCAGATGTGTCGAGTAGTATTTAACCTTTATGCCGTTGAAGGATATTCACACAAAGAAATAGCACAAATGATTAATATTAAAGAGATTACATCACGTTCGTATTTTTTCAGAGCAAGAGAAATTTTAAAAGAAAAAGTAAAATTATTTATTATTTAACAATTTAACATTTTTTAAATTTACAAAAAATAGAATGAAGACAAAACACAATATCTTACAGGAAAAACTCCAAAAACATAAATTGCCGATTGATGACACGTTTTGGGAGGAGATGCAGGGACGTTTGCAAAGGCAAAAACGGAAGAAAATTGTCCCGCTTTGGTGGGCGAGCGGTATTGCTGCTGCGTTGGCTGCCATTGTGCTGCTGCTAATGCCAAAGCAGGAACCAAGTACGGAAATTGCTGATTTTCAAAATAATAAGATAGAACAAAATGAAAGTCCGAAAATTTCGGAACAAAAGGAAACAATGGATTTACAAACGCAAATCCAAAAAAATGTAAAACAAAACAGTTCTGCAAATCAACAAGTTAAGGAAAATTTTATTATTGAAAAAAAATATTTGGAAACTGAAAATCAACAAGTTAGCGACACTCTTTCGGATGATACAAAAAATATTATTAATGAAAATGAAAATAAAAGTGAAAATCAATATCAAGCCAAAAATAAAAATGATTATCAGGAACTTAAACCTCTAAAAACGCTTGCCGATTACGAAAATTTTGCCGAAAAAAAGAGGAAACAAAAATTTCACAAGGGGCTTTATTTGGCTGCAAATGTTAGTTATGGAAGTGGAGCAGACGATTTTACACAAGGCGAAACCATTAAATCAAGTCGCGCTCCGGCTTTGGCAAATGAAACCGATGGCGTTGCCACAAGATTGGACAATAAACAGGCGGACATATCGCTTCGTGAGTTGCTTATGGAATATCCGAAGACAACATATATGCCGCCGCTGTCGGTTGGAATAACGGTGCGCAAAAAGATTGCCGAATTCTTTTCGTTGGAAGCGGGCTTGGTTTATACTTATTTGAATACTAAATTTTATACCAGTGACAACAACGAACAGCAAACAGCAACACTACAACTGCATTATTTGGGTATTCCATTGAACGCAGTTTATACCTTTATCGACCACCCAAAATGGACACTTTATGCATCGGCAGGGGCGATGATAGAAAAAGGCTTATCGTATAATTATCAAAAATATTCATCGTTTGATGAAAAACCGGAAACTTATACAGGACAAGTGGAAAGGATACAACTGTCGACAAACGGGACAATAGGGGCAGCATTGATTTTCTCAAAAAATCTTAGCGTTTTCCTTGAGCCGCGCATATCGTATTTTTTTGCAAATAAGCAGCCGATAAGCATCCGCACCGACAGCCCGCTGCACTTGGAACTCGGAACAGGCTTGCGAATCGGTTTTTGATAAGGAAGTAATCTTTTGCTTTCAATTCAAAAAATTTATGTAATTTTGGAACCGAATAAATTTGAAATTAATATAATACAATGATAAAAACAGCATTAGTAACAGGTGCTACAGCAGGTTTTGGACGCGCAATTGCATTACGGCTGGGGAAACTCGGTTACAGGGTGATTATCACCGGCAGGCGCAAAGAACGTTTGGAAGATGTAGCAAAAGATTTACAAAATATTGGTACAGAAGTATTTGCATTAAATTTTGACGTGCGCAATTTTGAAGCATCGCAAAAAGCGATAGAAAGTTTGCCCGAAAAGTTTAGGCAAATTGATTTGTTAGTCAATAATGCAGGCTTGGCAGCGGGTCAGGCGCCTTTTGACAAATGCGTTCTCAACGATTTTGAACGTATGATTGATACCAATATTAAGGGCTTGATTTATGTATCAAAACTTATTATTCCTCAAATGGTTGAGCGCGGAAGCGGACATATCGTTAATATTTCGTCTATTGCGGGTATTGATGTTTATCCCGGCGGAAATATTTATTGCGCCACAAAACACGCTGTAAACGCAATTACAAAAGGGATGCGGCTTGATTTGTTAGACAAGGGAGTAAAAGTCAGTTCCATTTCACCCGGAATGGCAGAGACCGAGTTTTCGCTTGTGCGCTTCGATGGCGATGAGCAGAGAGCAAAAAGCGTTTACGACGGGCTTGTACCGATGGATGCCGATGATATTGCAGATGCACTTGAATTTATCATTACACGCCCTCCCCACGTTTGTATTCAGGATATTTTACTTACTCCTTCGGCGCAGGCAAATGCTTATGTCTCTTTTAGAAAGTAAAATAACAGAAATATGTTTGGTCATTTTTTGTACAACTAAAATCTGTTAATAATATTTTAGGGGGTTTCCGTTATTTTTTACTACTTTTGCAGTCAAAAAATATTTAGAACAATAAACAATGGCGTCTCGAAAAACCCGCAGACATTCAGCACAAAAAAATTCTTCGCACAAGCGGCACAAGTCGGTGAAAACAAAAGCAACGAAAAAGAGAAGTTTTTTCGCCTTTTTGCGTGCATTTTTTTGCGACTACCGCGTTCATTTTATTTTTGGAATGTTTGTTCTAATTTTTGTACTCTTTTTGGCTGTTTCGTTTGTTTCGTTTTTTTTCACCGGCGCTGCCGATTTTAATGTTACAAATTCTAACAATATAAAAAATGTAACAGGAATGGGAGGCGCTCACATTGCCGAGTTTGCTATCAACTATACTTTTGGCGTTTCTGTGTTTTTTATCCTTGCATTCCTTGCTGTGGCGGCATTTTGGCTTATGCGGTGGCGATTTTATCCTGTATGGAAAGCATTGTTGCACGCTACTTTTTGGACTGTTTGGCTGTCGGTTTTTTTATCTTTTACTATCGATAAATGGTTGCCACTTCCGTACATCTGTCTCGGCGGACAACACGGGAAAACGATTTCTCAGTGGCTTATTGCGCGTATCAATGATATAGGATTAGCATTGGTTTTGCTCGGCTCGATAATTGCTTATTTAATTATTTTTTCTAAAAAAACTATTCCTTTTATTAAAAATTTCATTAAAAATATTTTTAAAACTAAAAAATTATTTAAAATAAATAAAAAAGAAAGCAAATCGGTGAGAATAGGTGATGATATTGTACCCGAAGAATGGGTTTCTGTTGCAAGAAATGAAGATGATAATCAGGAATTTGAAATTATTAACAGCCAAAACGAAGAATATCAAAATGAAAGTGGTTTTGAAAATATCAACGACCGAATTGAGAATATTGGTTTTGAGATACAAAACGCTGGGAATCAGTTAATTAATAAAAATGATGATAAGAAAATTAATGCTCCCAATGCAAACGATAGCGAAGATAATGACCCAAATTACAATCTTGAAAAACTTGGAAAATACGACCCCACACTCGACCTCTCTCATTATAAATTTCCAACGCTCGATTTGCTGAAAATTTATGATTCGGAGAGTAGCGTTGCCATTGACATGGAAGAACAAAACGCTAATAAAAAGCGGATTATCACTACTTTACTAAATTATGGCGTAGAAATTGACAGTATCAAAGCCACTGTCGGACCAACAATCACTCTCTACGAAATAGTGCCGAAGGCGGGCGTTAGGATTTCAAAAATTCGTAACCTTGAATCGGATATTATGCTTTCGCTTGCCGCAACAGGTATTCGTATTATTGCACCAATTCCCGGCAAAGGAACAATTGGAATTGAAGTTCCGAACAATGCACCGCAAATTGTGTCGATGCACTCGGCTATTGCCTCCAGAAAGTTTCAGGAAAGTAATTTTGAATTGCCGATAGTTTTTGGAAAAACCATTACAAACGAGCCGTTTATGTTGGATTTAACAAAAATGCCGCACCTGCTCGTTGCCGGTGCAACAGGTCAGGGAAAATCCGTTGGGCTGAACGCAATTATTACTTCTCTTTTATACAAAAAGCATCCTGCTGAATTAAAATTGGTATTAATTGACCCAAAAAAGGTTGAATTTAATATTTATTCTGATATTGAGCGGCATTTTTTAGCAAAACTTCCGGATGGCGACGAGGCAATAATTACCGATACCTCAAAAGTTGTGCAAACACTAAATTCGCTTTGCAAAGAGATGGACGACCGTTATGATTTGCTCAAAAAGGCGCATACGCGAAATTTGAAAGAATATAACGAAAAATTTATAAATCGCCTTCTAAACCCTGAGAAAGGACATCGTTTTCTGCCTTATATTGTTGTAATTGTAGATGAATTTGGGGATTTGATAATGACTGCCGGCAAAGAGGTTGAGATGCCGATTGCCCGCATTGCGCAGTTGGCTCGTGCTGTTGGAATTCATATGATTATAGCGACACAACGTCCGTCTGTAAATATTATTACCGGAATTATTAAAGCGAATTTTCCTGCTCGTGTGGCGTTTAAGGTTTCTTCAATGATTGATTCTCGGACAATTCTTGATGCACCCGGTGCAAATCAACTTGTAGGACGGGGAGATATGCTTTTTTCTCAAGGCAACGACCTTACGCGAGTACAGTGCGCTTTTGTTGACACGCCCGAAGTTGAAAAAATTGTACATTATATTTATGGTCAGCAGGGTTATCCAACCGCATTTTATTTGCCGGAATATGTTGGCGGCGAAGGTGAGGCACTCAGTAGCGATGCGGTTGACCTAAACAAACGCGACCCGATGTTTGAAGAGGCAGCGCGGCTGATTGTGTCAAGTCAGCAGGGAAGTACTTCGTTGATACAAAGGAAGTTCTCTATTGGCTATAATCGTGCAGGAAGATTGATGGACCAACTTGAAGTTGCCGGAATTGTCGGAGCAATTCAAGGCAGTAAGCCGCGTGAGGTACTTATGCAAGATAATTATCAATTGGAACAGTTATTGCATAGATTGCCGTAATTTTTTTATCTTAATGTTATAAATAAAAATTTTTCATGAAAAAAATATCTTTTATAATTACAATTTCTATTTTATTGATTTCCAATATATTGAATGGACAAACTGCAACAAAAATCATTGATAATCTAATTTTGCAGGCAAAAACCAATGCTATTAGTACCGATTTTACGCTAACAGTTAAGGAAAAAAATTCAAAGCAGGGGCAAACAATCAAAGGAAATTTTACAATGAAGTCAAACAAGTTCATTATGAAGATGAACGAAATGGTCGTGTATTTCAATGGTAAGACGCAATGGGCTTATTCTTCTGAAAATAAAGAGGTTACTATTACCGAGCCAACATCAGAAGAACTTGCCCAAATAAATCCGATGGCGGTGTTGTATAGTTATCGCGAAACTTTTGATATAAAATTTGCTGCAAACAATTCAAATTCAGCAAATTATGTGATTGAAATGACCCCTAAAACAAAAATTTCGGATTTGGATAAAATGATAGTAACTATTGAGAAAACAACCGGTAATTTACTGTCGATTATGCAAACAGAAAAGAATGGGAATGCGCTCACACTCACTTTGTCCAATTATCAAAGCAAAATCGCAATTGCCGATTCTGCATTTGTTTTTGACATAAAAAAGAATAAAAATGTGAGTGTTAATGATTTAAGATAGTCTTTTTATTGGGAAATACATTTGATTACATCCACGATACATTTTCCTTAATAATTTTTGCAGGTACACCACCAACAAGAGTGTTTGGCTGCACATCTTTTGTAACCACCGCACCTGCTGCCACAATCGCTCCATCACCTATTGTAACTCCTTTTAGAACAGTAACATTGAGTCCAATCCACACATGATTGCCGATTTTTATTGGTGCTGTTGTTTTAACATCGGCAGATGAGTCGTTATTGTTTATAAACTGCGATGTTTTTGCATTAATGTAATGGTCATCATTGTCTCTAATTGTTACATTTTCAGAAATTACTACATCATTTCCTATCTCAATTTTTTCAAAACAACTGATATTCAGATTATTATTTATATAACCACTTCCTAAAATCAAAACAGCGTTTTTCGTTACAGACAAATAAGCGCCTGAATAAATATCAAAAGTTCCATTCACTATCAGTTTGCTATGTTCTGCCATTTCAAACATAGTTGAAGAATAGTTTCTCTTTTGCCAACTTCGATTTATGGAAAAATTTCCTTTGTTTAGAATGATACTTGCGGTTTTATGAATATTTAACGCAGTTTGAGGATAAACCCGTACAAAGTTCCGAAATTTAGGTGATTCGGTAAATAACTTCAAATACAATGATTTAACGATTGAATATTTCATTTTATAAATGCTTATAAAAAAAATTTCGCAAAAATACTAATTATATTTCATTTCCTGCATCAATAAAAATTTGTTTGCGTATAAATTCTTCCATATTTTTTATGTAAATCAAAAATGGCACCTTGTATTTACATGTAAATTCAAAATTCGATTTTGCGAAAATCATATATATTGTTAAAATTGCAGTATTTAAGGTTATTCTTATTCAAAAAAACATTGTATAGCAATATGGGATTGCCTTTATATTATAAATTACGGACTTCAAAAAATGTTTTTGCGAGCGTTCAAATTTTGCCATTTGCATGAAATATGCAAAATTTAGTTTATGTAATTGACTAATTGTTAAATTTTTAGCAGCAGTATTATGATTTTTTCTACGAATGTATGCCGCTTTTTCCGCCGTATGTCGCCAAAAAAGGTTTCGGTAACGCTTTTGATAGTCCCACGAGGCGTTGTGGTCATGTTTGCGATAGAAATAAAGCAGTTTGTCCACAAATAAAACAGGGGCAATTTCCTCCATTTTCAAATACAAATCCATATCTTCTGCCACGATATAAGCGGGATTTATTCCTGTTGTCTTGTCATAATCTGCACGCCTATTCACCGCAAAAGCCGAAATATGCCCACCTGTAGATGTCAGATGCGATTCTCCATCAGGAATTTTGCCAGCCCAGTCAGTAATTTCATGTGGCTCAAGGTTTTCATCGCAAAGATAGTGTGTGCAATAAACAATGCTGTATGTATCAATATTTTGCAAATGAATGTCCATTAATTGTTCTACAGCATCGGGAGTAATGGTATCTTCTGGGTCTAAAAAAGCAAAATATTGCCCGTTGGATTTTTCAATACATTGCCGTTTTATGCTGCCGCAACCGCCCGAATTATTTTTATTTTGAATAAATTTTATATTAAAATTTTTATTTTTTAAAATAAAATCATTAATAATTTCAACCGAATTATCGGTAGAAGCATCGTCAATAATAATAATTTCGATATTATTATATGTTTGATTAACAGCCGATTGCAAGGTCTGATTAACGTATTTGCCATTGTTAAAATTTGCAACTAAAAGCGAAACCAAAGGTTGTATCATTGTTGTATTATAAAGAATCAAAATGAAAAATTGCAAAATTACAATCTTTTTTAAAAAAAATTGTAATTACGAAAAAAACATGTATTTTTGCGCCACAAAAGAATTTAAAATACAATGTTACTTTCTATCGAAAATTATTTGCTCACTTGCCCGAGCAAGCATGTTCTGGGATTTGATTGCCCAGGTTGCGGATTTCAACGCAGTATTGTTGCCTTGTTTGAGGGCAGATTGTGGGAAAGTTTGACACTCTATCCGGCAACCATTCCGTTTTTCTTTTGCATGATTTTCACATTGTTACATTTGAAATTTGGTTTTAAGCATGGAGCAGCTATAATCAAATGGTCATACATTTTTGCCTCATTTATTGTTCTTGCATTTTATATATACAAAATACTAACTCACAAAATTTTTTAAAGTATGGAAAACAATAATTTTAATGGAATGCAAATCTCTCTGCCAAACGCTTCGGCTGTTCTGGTTTTGGGAATAATATCAATTCCAGTGTGTTGTTGCTACGGTTTTATAAGTATTATTTTAGCGGTTATTGCTTTGATTTTGGCAAAAAATGCTGCAAAACTTTATGCTGCTACTCCTGAAAACTTTCTTGAAAGTTCTTACAAAAATCTCAAAGCGGGAAAAATTTGTGCAACTATCGGTCTGATTTTGGGCATAATTTACATAATTTTATGCATTGTTGTTATTCTAATATTTGGATTATCAGCACTTTCCAACCCAGAGCAATTACAGGAAATTTTGAAACAATATCAATAAGAGATAGAGTATGGAAAACGCTATGTTTGTTGTAGCGTTTTTCATATCAACTCAACTTCCGTCTCCAAATCGATGTCAAATTTTTTCTTGACGCTTTTTTGAATTTCTTTGGCGAGTGAAAGTATGTCAGTGCTTGTTGCATTTGCCTGATTTACAATTACTAACGGATTTTTTTCATATACGCCGGCATCTCCAAAAAATTTCCTTTTCCAACCGCACTGCTCAATAAGATATGCTGCCGGAATTTTTACAATATCTTCATTTATAGGAAAATACGGCATTTTGGGAAAATCTTTTTTTAAACGCTCATATTGTTTGGAAAAAATATAAGGATTCTTAAAAAAACTGCCTGCATTGCCCATAATTTTTGGATTTGGCAGTTTGCCCTCGCGTATGGAAATTATTGTTGCTCTGATATTTGTAAGATTTATTTCAGAATAATTTTTTAAAATTTCCTGTTCCAAATTTGTATAATTCAAATTGAAATTCGGCTTTTTTGAGAGGCAAAATTCCACTGCGGTAACAATTTTTTCCCCTTTCAAGTCGTTTTTAAAAATGCTTGTACGATAGCCGTAATTACATTGAGAATTTGTAAATATTTGTTTTTCAAGTGTTTTAATATCAATAGTTTCCACATTTCGTACAATGTCTGAAATTTCTGCGCCGTATGCACCTATATTTTGCACTGCTGCGGCGCCAACTTCGCTCGGAATAGATGAAAGATTTTCTGCACCACAATAATTATTTATTACACAATAATTTACAAAATCGTCCCAAATAACTCCACTGCCTACACGCAAAAGAATTGAATTATCATTTTCTTCCGTCACTGCTATAAATTTTATTTGCGAATGAAGTATAACTCCTTGAAAATAAGAAACAAATAGCAAATTATTACCTCCGCCAATGTGCAAAAGTTTTTCATTTTTCACAATATCGCTTTCAAGCAATTCGCGCAATTGTTCAATACTTTGATAATCAGCAAAATACTTTGTTTGTACATCAATTCCAAAACTATTGTACGGCAAAAGTGAAATATTATTTAAAATATTCATTATCAGGAAATTACTTTTGCTTTTAAAAGCGAATTAACAAAACCTTCGGCATCGACTGTTGCCTGCTCATGGTCAACCTCAAAACGCTCAACAAGTGCAGTAGCAATATCTTCAACCGTAAATTCTTTGCCCACAAACTCATTGTAGAGCCATTCGGCAGTTGTATTAAACGATACAACCTTTGTCAAATCGACGCCTGCCTTCCCCTGCATCACAAGTATCTTTTCTCCTGCTATCTCACGGATTTTTAAACCATCTTTTATCTTCATTTTTTTGTTATAAGTTAAAAAAATCAATTATTTATTTGTAAAAAATTTTAAAATTCTGTCTTTTTGCTAAATATTTTTAATAAATTAAAAAATATTTTGACAAAGATAAATTTATTTTTTAATAAAACACACAAAATAATTGTTTTTCATTGAAAATTACTACTTTTGCAATAATATTTTATCTTTAATGATAAATAAAATGACAGATAATTTTCATGATATAGAAAATCGCTCACGATTAGTGGGTTCCGGCGGCTCTTTCGTAGTCATTACTTTATTGTTTTTACTGCTTTTTTTTACGTATTTGCCTAAAATTCAACAACATATAGAAGAAGAAGGCATTTTAGTCAGTTTCGGAGATTCGTATGACGGCGGCGGCACCGGCGGCGATTACGGCGGCTCGGCAGGCGGCAATTTGAATGAAGGCGGTTATGCAACACAACAAATTGCAGAACAACCGATTGCACAATCGGTTACACAATCGGTTGTACCTACAAATAATGCTAATAATGTTGCTACGCAAGACGACCATTCGGGTGCCTATGCACAGCAGCAGGCGGCAGAAGCAGCACGCCAGAAGGCAATTGCCGATGCACAGGCGGCACGAGTAGCAGAGCAACAACGTCAGCAGCAGGCAGCAATTGACAAAGCCAATCGGCTTGGCAGTGCATTAGCAGGCAGCGCACAATCGGCTCAGGGCAGCGGAACAGGATTTGGAAGCGGTAGCGGAACTGCAAACGCATCGGGTAATGGCTCAGGCAATGGTACAGGCTCCGGCAGCGGAGTCGGCACAGGAGACGGCAACGGACGTCAGGGAAATCCCGCAGGACGCGGAAATCCAAACGGCTCGTGGTCGCTGCAAGGAAGAGAACTTGTTAAAACTTCATTACCAATATACAATAGTAATATTGAAGGGAAAATAACTGTTGCTATAACCGTAAATTCTCAAGGAATAGTCGTAAGTGCTACAATAGGAAAGCCGACAACAATTTCCGACAATACGATGCGTAATGATGCGATTGCCGCTGCAAAAAAAGCCGTTTTTTCAACAGGTACGGACAACGTAAACGGAACAATTACTTACGATTATAAATTGAATTAATTATTCTTTTTGTAATAATTTTTATTGAAAAATAAATACAATTACGGTCAGATGAAAAAAAATATATTAATAACAGGAGGTGCAGGTTTTATTGGCTCGCATGTTGTGCGGCTGTTTGTTAAAAAATATCCCGATTACAGAATTATCAATCTCGATGCGCTGACTTATGCCGGCAACCTCGAAAACCTAAAAGAAGTTGAGAAGGAGGCGAATTATATTTTTGAAAAAGGTGATATTACAGACGAAAAATTGGTATCTGCTCTTTTTGTGCAGTATAATTTTGATGGCGTTATTCACCTTGCAGCCGAAAGTCATGTCGACAGGTCGATAGCCGAACCGATGGCTTTTATCAAAACCAATGTTTTTGGTACTGTCAATCTGTTAAATGCCGCCAAAGAATCGTGGAAAGGCAAATATGAAGGTAAACGTTTTTATCACATTTCGACAGATGAGGTTTATGGTGCATTGGAAAAAGACGGAACATTTTTTACCGAAAACACAAAATATGCTCCTCATTCGCCTTATTCGGCATCAAAAGCGAGTTCCGACCATTTTGTACGTGCTTATCAAGATACTTACGGGTTGCCTGTCGTAATTTCAAATTGTTCCAATAATTACGGTGCAAATCATTTCCCCGAAAAACTTATTCCTCTTTGCATTAATAATATAAAAAATAAAAAACCTATTCCTGTTTATGGGAAAGGCGAAAATGTGCGCGATTGGCTTTGGGTTGAAGACCATGCCCGTGCCATTGATATTATTTTTCACAACGGCAAAGACGGCGAAACGTACAATATCGGCGGCAACAACGAATGGACAAATATTGATTTGATACGCTTGTTGTGCAAAATTATGGACAAAAAACTTGGGCGCGTTCAGGGAGAATCCGAAAAACTTATAACTTTTGTTACCGACCGCGCAGGGCACGACCTCCGCTATGCTATTGATGCGTCAAAATTGAACCGTGAACTTGGCTGGAAGCCGTCTCTGCAATTTGAGCAGGGATTAGAAAAGACGGTTGATTGGTATTTGGCTAACGAACAATGGTTAATCAACGTTATCAACGGTCAATATCAGCAATATTACCAAAAGCAATACGGGAACCGATGATTTTAATCATAATCATTTCTTTTTAACAGATTAATTTCCGCTTTTAAATCTTCAATTTCACCTTTCCACAAGATTTGTATGCTTGTGGAATAACTGAGCATTGCTCATGTTTTTTGTCCACAAAACAACAATAATAAAATTTTAATGATTTTAACAATATTACAATATTGAAAAATAAGAAACTTAAGGCAAATTTTAGCACAAACTTTTGAGGTAGATTATCCTGAAAACGGCGTTGTGTTGGATATTTTATGGGTGCAGGAACAACAGCAGTAGTAGTAGCCCGCGAACTCGGCAGAAAGTATATCGTAAATAGAATAAAACCCAGAATATGTAAAAATTGCTGAAAAATGTATGGAAACGGCTCATAAATAAAAGAGAATTTTGCAAAAATATATAAATGTTCTGCAAAAATGCGCAATATTTTTGCAGAGTTTTGTCGTTTAGAATAAATGAAGTACTTTTGTACAAATTCAAGTAAAATTGCAACATTTCATTTTTCCGATTATAAATTCTTATAAATGGTATTATATCTGGGAATTTTTAAATATCTGCTGCCGTTTTGAATTTTCTTATTTGAGGAATCAACATAAAAAATGCTACAATAGAGGCAACAGCGTCTGAAATTGGCATTGCCCACCATACTCCGTTTGTACTCCATATTGTGGGTAAAAATATTAATAGTGGAATTAAAAACAGCACTTGCCGCGTCAGTGAGAGGAAAATTGATTTTTTTACCATTCCCATACTTTGAAAGAAATTGGAGGTAACCATCTGAAAACCTACAATTGGGAAAAAGGCAAACACAATTCGCATCCCATTTGTGGAAAGATTGACCTGATTAGAGTCGGGGGTGAAAATCGAGGCAATATGATGCGGTATAATTTGTGCCAGCAAAAAACCCGCACTCATGGCTAAAGTTGCAAAAAACACTGTTTTATTGAAAACGACAATTACACGGTCATATTTTTTTGCACCATAGTTATATCCGGCAATTGGCTGCATACCCTGATTTAATCCGATAACAATCATCACAAACAAAAAGGCGATTCTATTAACAATGCCATACGCTCCTACGGCATCATCGCCGCCAGTTTGGCGCATTCCACGAGTGATTAAAATAACTATTACACAAGCAGCGGCATTCATTAAAAATTGCGATAATCCTATTGATAAAGAATCAATTACTATTCGTTTTTGGAGTTTAAGCCCGTCGAGAGTGAATTTTAAGAAACTATCTTTTCTCTGAAATAAACTGTATTGCCAAATGAGCATAATACATTGAGAAATGATGGTTGCCAATGCGCTACCGCGTATTCCCAATTTCAAACCGAAAATAAATAACGGATTAAGAATCAGATTGATACCAACGGTTATTAAGGTTGAATACATTGCTTTTTCCGGTCGTCCTGAGGCACGTAAAACAGCATTCAATCCATAATAAACGTGGCTAAAAACATTTCCAAACAAAATTATCTGCATAAAATCGCGCGAATAAGGCAAAGTTTGTTCGCTTGCGCCGAAGAACAGCAAAACGGGGTCGAGCACAAAGTAGAAAACAACAGCAAAACTTGCACCTGTTATCAAATTTAGTACTACAACATTTCCTAAAATCTTATTTGCAGATTCGTAGTCCTTTTGCCCCATACGAATAGACAGTAGCGTAGATGCGCCAATACCAACCATTGCTCCAAAAGCGGCAGCAAGATTTATCAATGGGAAAGTAGGTACAAGCCCGGAAATAGCATCTTTACCCACACCATGTCCGATAAAAATACTGTCGGTAATATTATAAATTGATGCCGCCGTCATTGCAATAATTGCAGGTACGGCATATTGAAACAACAAAGTACTAATTTTTTCTGTGCCGAGAGAGGTTATACTTGTATTCTTTTTCATTAAAATCCACTTTCGTCAACTGTAAAATTCAAGAAACGATTCATAGGATAGCCAGTTTTTGCTATTCCGGTTACAATGTGCATAAAATCAGGGGATTGCAAATTGACAACAGTAAAGTTTTTGCTTACAAGATAATGCCTTAATCGCAGAAAATAACCGTTTGAAAAATCTTTCGCAAATTCACGCGGAACGGTCTTTAGCATGTCCTGCTCGTACCAACCATCATCAAAAGTTTGTTTAAATTGTTTTTGCGTTACAATTTGGGTCCATTCGTCGATATTTTCAAAAATACTTGTACGCAATAATTTTAGCAGTTGCGGGTCGGGTTGCCACACTCCGACTGAAAAAAACGGACCATCCGGATCAATATGAAGATAATATCCGGCATGCTCACTTTTCCTTCCTCCTTTTGCCGCAATATATGTCCCCAAATGCGTTTTGTATGGTGTTTTATCATACGAAAAACGCGTATCGCGGTATATGCGAAAAATACAATCTTTGGGCTGCAAATCGACAATACCTTTATCAAACTGCCCGATGTTGTTAATGAGCATTTGCGTAAGTTGTTCAAATTCAACTTTTAATACAAGATAACGTTCCTTATTAGTGTTGAACCACTCACGATTATTATTTTTTTTTAATTCCGTAAGGAATTTTAAAGCAGCATTGATATTCATCGTTATTATATTTGTCAAATTATTTAAGTTTCTTAATTATTTTATTTCTTACCCTTTATTTGTTCCAAGATTTTCTTTTAATTTTTCAAAATATTAAAGCCAATTTATTTCATTGGGAAAATCAGGTAATATTCCTAATAACGTATAATAAAGTTCTAATTTACATTTTAAATTATCAGGTAGTTTCAACCACTAAATGCAACTATTCATTTTGCAAAAGTATGAAAAAAATTTGTTTCGGTGAATAAAAATTTAATTTTGCTCGCGGTATATTGTTAATGTTATACTGTATCTGTTTTATTTGATGATAGTTAAGTGTATCAAAATCCGTTTTTTTCGGTATGTATTGCCTGACAAGTTTGTTATTATTTTCTACTGCACCTTTCTCCC
>WQYU01000002.1 GCA_009781075.1 Paludibacter sp.
ATTTATCCGAGTTTATGCAACATTTGGAAAAACAAAGCGTGATGTTTTATATCAACTAATGGATAATTTTACGCTGTTTCACTTCAAATATTTGGCAAATAACGACTTCAAAGATGAGCATTTCTGGACAAAAAATCTTATTTCTCCACAACATAACGCTTGGGCAGGCATTGCATTTGAATTGGTTATGTTGCAGCATATCAACGAGATAAAACAAGCACTTGGCATTTCGGGCATACAATCGGCTGTTTATTCGTGGCGCAGTGAAAATTCCGAAAACGGTGCGCAAATTGACATTGTAATAGACCGCAAAGATGGAATATTGAATATCTGTGAAGTCAAATATTATCAGGAACAGTTTGTTATAAAAAAGGATTACGAGGCAGATTTAAGGCATAAAGTTGTTTGTTTCCAAGAAGAAACAAAAACCAACAAAGCAATCAACCTTGTTTTACTCACAACTTACGGATTGAAAAACAATAAATACGCAGGAATTATACAAAAAACAGTAACAATAGACGATATTTTACGGCTATAAATAATCTTATAATCAGCCATAACTATATTTTTTTGCCACTTGTGGCTGATTATAATCAACATAAAAGACACTTAATATATTGAATATCAATAATATATAAAATTAAAACAACACATTAACCTCTACAAATTTTCAAAAGAATAACCGAACTCAAAAACATTTTTTTATTATCGAAAAAAGTATTATTTTTGCTGTCAAATAAAAATATCTAAAATCTAAAAATATTTATGAAAAAAGTAATTTTAATTTTTGCAATTATTCCTTTGATTATGGGATGTTCAACAACAACAAATCCTGCAAAAGTATCCGTAATATCTTCGCAGGTAATTGAAAATGTGATTGATACGCTTGTTTCTAAAAATACGAATGTTGATAAAACATTGGTAGAAAAAGGCGTTCGTCAGACGGCACGGCTTTGGGAAAAACAAGACGGCACAGAAGCCGAATTCAGCCGTTTCTGTTCGGACAATTTTATTGCCGATACTGCGGAAAAGAAACAAATGTTTCTGAGAATCAGCGACTATTTGGAAGCCATTTCAGGCAATTTCAACGAAATGACGCTTCGCCTGCAACGAAATGTACACGAAGCAACAGGAGAATTGTATCCTATTGACGAAGCATTTGCCGCTTACAATCCCGCTGCGCATTTCACGGATGATTTCTACGACAATAAGTTGGCATTTACCATTGCGCTGAATTTTCCTCAACTGTCGCTGGCAGAAAAGGAATCGTTGGGAACCGACCGTCTGGCTTGGGCGTATGCCCGATTGGGCGACCAGTTCACAAAACGTATTCCTGCTAATCTACAACAGGTTTACAGTCAAGCGTTAAGCGATGCCGATGTGTATATTTCCAAATACAACATTTATGCAGGTCATTTACTTGATGAGAATGGGAAAAAGATTTTTCCGGAAGATATGATTTTATTGTCGCACTGGAATTTGCGCGATGAACTCAAAGCCGATTACAACAAAGGCGACGAGGGACTTCTAAAACAGCGAACCATTTATGAGGTGATGAAACGGATTATTTCGCAGGAAATTCCTGAAAAAGTTATCAATTCGGGCGATTACGATTGGAATCCATATACCAATACGGTTTTTCAAGCGGGGAAACCTGTGGATGCAAAGCCGGAAAATACGGTTCGTTACGAGAAATTTTTAAATAACTTTAAAGCGGTAAAAGCCATTGACCCTTATGCCGGCAACACGTTTATCGACCGGAGTTTTTCGGAAGATATGGAAGTTTCGGTTGATGATGCTGTGGCTTTATTCAAATCATATCTGTCCGCTCCTGAAATCAAAACCGTTGCAGGTTTGATTGCCAAACGTCTGGGACGAAATTTAGAACCTTTTGATATTTGGTATGACGGATTTAAACCCCGAAGCAATATGGATGAGGCGAAATTAACCGAACAAACGCAAAAACTCTATCCCAATGCCGAAGCGTTTAAGAAAAATACGCCTGCGATTTTGATGAAGTTAGGATTTACTCCCGAACGCGCCAAGTACATAACCGATAAAGTAAATGTTGATGCAGCACGCGGTTCCGGACACGCCTGGGGCACTGCTATGAAAGGGCAGCAGTCGCACCTGCGGACGCGTATCCCCGCCGAAGGAATGGATTACAAAGGATATAACATTGCCATTCACGAATTTGGACACAACGTGGAACAGACGATTTCGATGTACGATGTGGATTATTATATGATGGGCAGCGTGCCGAATACCGCTTTTACCGAAGCGCTGGCTTTTGTTTTCCAACAGCGGGATTTGGATTTGCTTGGAATTAAAAATAACGACCCTGAAAAAGATAAAATGGACGTTTTGGACAAGGCGTGGCAACTGTATGAAATGGCAGGAGTGTCGTTGCTTGACATCAGTGTTTGGCAATGGCTGTATGCCAACCCAAATGCGACTCCCGAAGAGTTGAAAGCGGTTGTCATTCGTCTGGCAAAAGAGATATGGAACGAATATTATGCTCCTGTTTTCGGTATGAAAGACGAACCGATTTTGGCGGTTTATTCGCACATGATAAGTTATCCGTTGTATTTGTCGGCGTATTCGTATGGACAACTCATTGAATTTCAACTGGAGCAGTATTTGAACGGAAAAGATTTTGCCAAAGAGATTGACCGCATTTATCGTTTGGGCAAATTAACACCCAATCAATGGATATTGCAGGCAACAGGCAAACCGCTTTCGGCAGAGCCATTGTTAGAGGCGATTAGAAACATCAAAGATTAAAGAGATAGGTTCTGTAAGAAATACAGATATACATGATAAGTTAGAAAATCCGTTGGCAGAATTAAATGAGAGTGTATTTAATTTTACGCTTCAATTGTTGATTGTATAAAATGATATTTTCACATCTCACTTCTTTTTCTTAATTTCAGCAAGTTCTGTTTTTAACTGCCTGTTTTCGTTAATTATTTTTTGGTTTTCTTCCTCTAATTTTTTAATGTATTTTTGTTGTGTTTCAATAAAAGATTCAGGAACGGAATAAATATTATTTGTACCTTGATAATTGCCGATAGCATTGTCATGGTAAATAAAAAACTGATTTTCGTCCGTTTCGAAAATGTCTTCCACTGAAACACCCAATATTTTAGCAAGTCTTTGCCATTCAGCAGAAGTTATTTTACTTGTGATTTAAAATCAAGTAGCTATAAGGTACGGATTGCAAATCCGCACTAACCGATAAAGTATGCAACCAATTATCATTCGCACGATTTCTGTTTCGAGAATTGGTCAACAAAATCCATGTCTGATAAGATAGTTTCAATGAATTTGAAGTATTTTGGAGAAAATTGTGAAAAAGTTGTTGTGAAATATTTTTTCTTTCCAAATAAAATTCATACTTTTGCATTGTTGCATCATATTTACGTTGAATAAAATTGATAATATATAATACTCATTTACTTACCATAATAATGTCTTTACACAATGAACTTGAAAAAAGAATCTTAATTCTCGATGGTGCAATGGGGACTATGATCCAGCGGCACGAATTGTCGGAAAATGACTATCGGGGCAAACGTTTTGTTCATTGGGCTGTCGAACTAAAGGGCAATAACGACTTGCTGGTATTGACACAACCGGAAATTATTTATAATATTCATTGTCAATACCTTATGGCAGGAGCAGATATTATTGAAACCAATACTTTCAATGCACAGCGAATTTCTATGTCAGATTATCAGATGGGTGATTTGGTACGAGAAATCAATTTTACCGCTGCAAACATTGCACGAAAAGCAGCAGATAAATTTACTGCACAAAATCCTAAAAAACAGCGCTTTGTTGTCGGTTCAATGGGACCTGCAAATAAATCACTGTCTCTTTCGCCCGATGTTTCCAATCCTGCCTTGCGTGCAATTACTTTTGACCAACTCGTCGAGGCGTATCAAGAGCAGGCATTGGCATTGATTGAAGGTGGTGTTGATGCGTTGCTTATCGAAACAATTTTTGATACATTGAATGCAAAAGCGGGAATAATTGCCGCTCAAAATGCTATGGAACAGGCACATAAGCAAGTCGAACTGATGCTGTCGGCAACAATTGCCGATGTGAGCGGGCGGTTACTTGCAGGGCAAACAATAGAGGCATTTTTGACTTCCATTGCCCAGTCCGAACCGCTTTCAGTTGGATTAAACTGCTCTTTTGGTGCAAAAGAAATGTTGCTGTTTTTACAGGAGTTGAGTTCAAAATCACCATTTTTTGTAAGTGCATATCCTAATGCAGGACTACCCAATCAATTTGGAACATACGACCAAACACCCGAAATAATGGCTGCGGAAATTAAAACATATATTGATAATCAATTAGTTAACATTATAGGCGGCTGCTGCGGAACAACACCAGAACATATCGCTCATTTTCATAACTTATTGGAACAGAAAAAATTAACAGACAAAAATTATGTCATCAGGAAACCAAAAGAGAAGAACAACGATTTGATTTTAAGCGGCTTAGAAATTTTGAAAATTAATTAATTTGGTCAGTAAATTATATTTTTTAAAAAATATAAAATGGCATCACACAACGAGTTAGGGAAACGTGGCGAAGATATTGCAAAAAATTTCTTTGTTTCGAGGGGTTTTTGGATTCGTGACTCTAATTGGCATTCACATCATTTGGAAATTGATTTTGTTGCAGAAAATGATGAAATGATAGTGATAGTAGAAGTAAAAACACGCACAGGAAACATTTTTGGAGAGCCTGAAGATTTTATTTCAGACGCAAAAATGCAACGCATTCTCAAAGCAGCCAACAATTATATTATTTTGAATAATATTGAAAAAAACGCTCAAATAGATGTAGTGAGCATCGTTTTTTTAGCAGACGGCACATATCGTTTGACGCATTTCCCCGATGCCATCACTCCAAAATGGTATTATAAGTTGTAAATGATATGCTCAAAAAACCGCAAAATATTCTGTCTATTGATAATTTTTCATCAAGTTTTTCCAAAAATGTCTAAATATAAATAGATAAAGACTTGAATATCAATATTATAACATTGGCATTTGGCTAAGCAACAGTCGAAAATCAATTTGCAGGTCAGACAATATTATTTTTTAATCATTTTTTCTTAATATTATAGCTGTACCCATTCCACCGCCGATACATAGCGAAGCCAGCCCTATCTGCTTGTTTAGGTGCAACATTGAATAAATCAGAGAAACAACAATTCTGTTGCCAGATGCACCGATAGGATGCCCCAGGGCTATTGCACCGCCATTTACATTGGTACGTTCTGCAATCCACTCCTGCGTAACGTTATGATTTGCAGATAATTGACGAACAACTCCCAGTGCCTGAGCTGCAAATGCTTCATTGAGTTCCAAAATATCAATGTCGGTAAGTTTCATTTCGGCTTTTCTCAATGCTTGCGCTATGGCAGGGACTGGACCTAAACCCATAACATCCGGCTCTACACCACCTTGCCCAACAGAAATAATCTCAACCATAGGTTTTAGTCCTAACTTTTTAACCATCTCTTCGGATGCCAATACCACAAAACTTGCTCCGTCATTAATTCCCGATGCGTTTCCTGCAGTAACCGTGCCATCTTTTTTAAAGGCGGGACGCAATTTGGCGAGTTTTTCCATATTGGTCGTTCGGTTTGGCATCTCATCTGTATCAAAAATTATGGTTTCTTTCTTATTTTGGATTGTCAAAGGAACAATTTCGTCTTTGAATTTTCCGCTGTCGATGGCAGCGATTGCCTTCTGTTGTGATTTTAAGGCAAAAGCATCCTGCTCTTCGCGCGAAATTCCAAAACGCTCTGCAATATTTTCAGCAGTAATTCCCATGTGGAGTTTTGAAAAGGCATCTGTTAATCCATCAGAAACCATGTGGTCTATTATTTGGAAATCGTTCATTTTTATTCCATTACGGATTTTTGCAGGCAAAAGATATGGCGTTTCCGACATTGACTCTGTTCCGCCGGCTAAAATCAGTTCTGCCTCGCCTGCACGAATGCTGTTGAAACCATTGAGAATAGTTTTCATTCCACTACCGCATACCATTTGCACGCCGTAGGCGGGAACTTCCACAGGTATTCCACTCATAATAGATGCCTGCCTCGCCATTCCTTGTCCCTGCCCTGCAACAAGTACGCCTCCTACAAGTATTTCGTCAAACAGAGCAGGGGATATTTGTGTTTCCTCAAGAATGTTTTTTATCACCGCAGAAGCAAGTTCTACTGCTGAAATACCTGTTGTTTGTCCTAAAAATTTTCCAATTGCTGTCCTTTTTGCAGCAATAATATATACTTTTTTCATTATAAAATATTTTATTAATATAAAAAAACAATTATTATTTATTAATCATCAATTTCTATTTCTTCTTGTTGGCTTTCGTCTGTTGTTTGAGAAATATTATTAATTTTTCTTCGTTCGTCTTTTATTTGACGCGTAACTCTAAGCAGTATTCCAAAATATACGCTTGTTACTATTGCAGAAGTACCTCCGCTACTGATTAAGGGCAATGGTTGTCCGGTAACAGGAACGATGGCTGTTACAACCATCATGTGAATTAATGCCTGAATAACGATAATTAATGATGCTCCAAAAACTATTAAGGCATGGAAAACCTGCGAACCTGACTTAGCAATCATTACTGCTCGAATAAGCAAAATCAAATACAACACAATGACAAAGCCTCCACCCAAAAGTCCTGTCTCTTCAATTATTATCGCAAAAATAAAGTCGGAATAAATTTTTGAAAGGTTATCACGCTGATTACTGTTTCCGGGAAACGTACCAATAATACTGCGCGTAATCGCTATTTTGCTGTTCATTATTTGCCTGTTACTAATATCTCTGGGTTTGGGCGCTACTTTTTTCTCGTTCCCGTTTTTGTCGATTTCAATTTTATATCTGTATCTTATTTTTCCATCATACAATTGATATAACACCGAATCACCTTTTGATTTAAAATAATAATAATAATATGAATCATATCTTATCGTATCACCTTTTTCAGTAATATAATCTTTGTTTGGTCTAATACTTTTTCCTTGGAAACCATCAATTTCCGAGACGCCTTTTAGTCGATTAACCCATGTTGATGCGCGGCGAAGGAAAGTGGGCAAATGATTTGGTGCAATCCATGCAATAGTTAAAATTATGGCGATGGCAGCAGAAAGAGCTAAAAGGACAGTGCCTATTCTTTTCCAAGCAATATTTTGGATAAAACAAAGGATCATTACAATCAGAAAGAGCAGTACAGATGTAGATAAACCGTCTTTAAAAATCAAGGCACATATTGTTCCTGAAATTGCCATCAACCACCAGAAAATTTTCTTTTCGTCCTCTTGAGGATTTTTGATTCTTGAAAGCATGTTTGCTGCAAATATCACAAGCGAGAGTTTTGCAAGTTCAGCCGGTTGAAATTCAAAAAGCCCGAAAAACGTCATTGAACGCGCTGCATCATTACTTATTACACCCTTAAAATGCATCCAAATTAGCAACGCTAACGATACTAAAATTCCTAATGTCCCTAAATGACGAATTACCCATACCGGAATACGAAGTACAACCAACACAACAACCAAGCCTGCAAGCAAAAACATAATATGTTCCATAATAGGTCTCATATACCCGCTTGGCTGCCTAAAAACAAGTTGGCTGGAGGCGCTGTAATATTCAAGGACGGATACTATACATAATGCGAAAAAAACGAACCAAATTACAGAATCGCCACCAAAAATATTTTTGATTTTATTAAATATGTTTTTTAAAAATCTTCTCATCCAAATATTTTTATTTTACAAAAATAATATTTATATTTTATAAGGGAAAATAGAAAATGTAAAATCTCATATGTGTGTATAATAAAATATTGAGATATAAGTTATACAAGTTATTATGAATTAAATATTTAAGTATTAATAATTTGTAATTATTATTTAGTAATTAGTAATTAATAATTAATATTACAAAGCCCTTACATATTCTTTAAACTGCTTGCCTCGGTCTTCATAATTTTTAAATAAATCAAAACTTGCACAGCATGGTGAAAGCAAAACCGTATCACCACTAATTGCCAAATTATACGCTTGATTTACAGCATCTTGCATATTATTTGTATCTACAATGTTATCTACTTTATCATCGAAAAACATGTGCAATTTTGAATTATCAATTCCCAAAAACACTAATGCACGAACTTTTGCTTTAACAAGATTTTCGATTTCAGAATAATCATTGCCTTTGTCTGTTCCGCCAAGTATCAGAACGACAGGAGTTTGCATGCTTTCCAGAGCGTACCAGCACGAATTTACGTTCGTTGCCTTAGAATCGTTAATAAATCGCACGTTGCGCACTGTTGCTACATACTCAAGTCGATGTTCAACTCCCTGAAAATCAGCCAGCGAGCGACGAATATCATCTTTTTTCACATCCATAATCATTGCCGCCAGTCCGGCAGCCATTGAATTATAAATATTGTGCTGACCTTTTAATGAAAGTTCGGCTGTTTTCATTCTAAAATCTCTTTTGGGTGTTTCAATAATAAGATTTTCATTTTCTACAAAAGCATCTGTACCTGCGTGTTTTTCCATAGCAAAAGGAAAAAGCATTGCGTTCAAATGTTTATTTTCCACAACTTTCTTAATAACGGGGTCGTCTTCCCAATAAATTAACGCATCTTCGGCAGTCTGATTTTGAGTAATGCGAAATTTTGAGCGAACATAATTTTCAAATTTGTGGTCGTAGCGGTCTAAATGGTCGGGGGTAATATTGAGCACAATGGCAATATTGGCTTTAAAATCAGTCATCCCATCAAGTTGGAAACTGCTTATTTCCAGCACATAATAATCAAATTTTTCGGTTGCAACCTGCAAAGCAAAACTTTTCCCAACATTACCAGCCAGCCCAACGTTGAAGCCAGAATTTTTAAGAATATGATAAATTAAAGTCGCTGTTGTTGTTTTGCCATTGCTGCCGGTTACACAAATCATTTTCGCATCTGTAAAACGCCCGGCAAATTCAATTTCCGAAATAACAGAGATATTCTTCTGATGTAATTTATTGATTATAGATATGTTATCAGGAATTCCGGGACTCTTTACCACTTCGGCTGCCATAAGAATTTTATCCTCGGTATGTTTTTTTTCTTCAAATGGAATATTATTTTGTTCCAAAATTGTTTTATATTCTTGCTTAATTTCGCCAGAATCAGAAACAAACACTTTATATCCCTGATATTTCGCTAATACAGCCGTTCCTGCACCACTTTCACCTGCGCCTAAAACAACAATAAGTTTATTTTTTGCAAAATTATTTTTCATTTAAACAGGATTTTTTGCAAAAATAATTCGTTTTTATTTAATATTTTAATAATAAACAAAATAGTTATCAACAATAAAAATATTTCATATTGATAAATGTTTGATTAATAAACATTTAATTTAACCAATTGTTTGTGAATTTTGAAATTATTACAAAAAAACTCTCCTGTAAATCGCTAATAAATATCTTCTAAATGGCTTTAGCATAAACCAAAAGCGGAAATAAAAATTTTCCCATCTGTTTGGTAAGGTAATTTTTCTGCCGTTTTGACGAATAATTTTACGAACGATTCCAACAATATCGTCAGAAGTAGCAGTCTCAGTACTGCGAACGCCATCTCCCTGAATGGTAATATTTTCAGCATTAATTTTAATAATCCTATGCAAAAGGTGTCGGCCTTTGTAACGAAAGATTACAATCTGCCCTACTGCGAGCATTTGTCTGCCTACCGGTGTGAGTACTACAACGTCGCGCTTGCTGTTCAACAGCGGCATCATACTCCTTCCTTTAATAGCAATGCTGACATTTTCACCCGCTGAAAGAATTTTTTCTATTTCACTGAAAAACAAATTATTAGAGATTATTTTCATTAGTTTTTACAAAATATTGTCAGATTTTAAAATGTCGAAAACCAACTGAGCAGCAGCGGCTTGTGGCAAACATTCAAGATAATAAATCGGAACTTTTTTTAATATTTCGGAAATAATTTCATAATTTTTATCAGTAAAAAGTTCATCATTAAAATAATAAAATCGAGAAGCATCAAGTATCACTGTTAATGCCTCGTAAAGTGATAATTTTCGGATTTTATTGTATGGTGTCTGTTTGAGAAATACAAAAGCGGCTGTCGGTGCCGACATATTCTTTAAACAGTGTGTTTTGCCTGACCATGGTGAACCCCAGGTAAGTACTTGATTATTATATATCTGCACAAAAGGAGCATCGTCATTCAACAACTCCGTTCCTTCAATATTTTCTAACCAAAGTTGTGAATGGGTACTTTTGCCCATACCTGATTTGCCCAAAAACAACACAGATTTATTTTGATAAACAATAGTAGAAGAGTGAACGCCAAGCGTTTGCCTGTGCAAAAAAGCAAAACAGCATGCCCATCGTAAAAGGTAATAAAGCATTGCACCGACTTTTGCGCTCTGATTAAAATCAACAATCATTTCAAAAGTATAATTTTCTTTTTCATAAAATTCACTGCACAAACAAGTTTCTTCACACTGCATTTTACATAAAAACCTGTTTCCTTCCCTGCGATAAAAACTTTCGATACTCAATTCTTCAATATATGAATGTCTGTCAAATTTTTTAAAATCAGTGATTTGCCCGATACCCACCGCAAGTAGAGGAGGATTTTCATCGGGCTGTACAAGAAAATTCTGCAAAATATGTGCAATATATTTATATCTAAAAATTTTCTCGTCAATTGCAACTATAAAACCTGCAATAGAAAAATATAGCATGTTCGTTAATTATAAAAATTTTTCGGCAAATTTATTATTATTTTTTACCATTAAGCCAAATCTAACGTCTTTTCTTGAAAAAATCCAATAAGAGTGCCTTGCATTCGTTTTCTAAAATTCCTTTTGTAATTTTTGTTTTTGGATGTAAAGAATATGGGGCAAAATGCGTAAAGCCTCGTTTTTCGTCTGCTGCACCATATACCAGGTTCGGAATTTGCGCCCATCCGATAGCCCCAGCACACATTGTACAAGGTTCAAGGGTTACATATAAAGTACAATCTGTCAAATATTTAGCACCAAAAAAAAATTCTGCCGCCGTTATTGCCTGCATCTCGGCATGAGCGGTAACGTCCTGCAAAGTTTCGGTCAGGTTATGCCCGCGTGCAACAATATGGTCGTTTGCAACAATGACCGCTCCAATTGGTATTTCATTGCGTTCCAATGCCTTACGTGCCTCAATCAATGCCTCATACATATATTTTTCGTACAAATTATTTTTCATTTTGAAAAGATAATTTTCTGAATTTCTTCAATTATTTGCAGAGCAAAAGCATCTGCTTTTGCAACAGATTGAGCCTCAGAATAAATACGAATTATCGGCTCGGTGTTCGATTTGCGCAAATGTACCCATCCGTCAGGAAAATCAATTTTCACGCCATCTATATCATTGATTTCAAATGATTTATATTTTTCTTTTATTTGAAAAAGAATATTATCAACATCAATTTCCGGCGTAAGTTCAATTTTGTTTTTTGAAATAAAATATTGAGGATAAGAATTTTTTAATTGCGAAACTGTCTTTTTAGATTTTGCTAAATGTGTGAGAAACAGTGCAATACCTACAAGTGCATCGCGTCCATAATGGCTTGCGGGGTAAATTACTCCGCCATTGCCCTCGCCGCCGATAATCGCATTTATTTCCTTCATCTTACTGACAACATTAACTTCGCCAACAGCAGCAGCAGCATAATTTCCGCCGTAATGAGCGGTAATATCGCTCAAAGCCCGTGTAGAACTAAGATTGGAAACCGTATTTCCAACAGTGTGTGAAAGCACATAATCGGCAACAGAAACAAGAGTGTATTCTTCGCCAAACATCTCGCCGTTTTCGCAGACAATTGCCAAACGGTCAACATCGGGGTCCACCACAAAACCGACATCAATTTTATTATTTTTTATAAAATTAGAAATATCAGTTAAATTTTCCGGCAGAGGTTCAGGGTTGTGAGGAAACTGTCCGTTTGGTTGGCAAAAAAGTTTTTCAATATGTTTAACTCCCAATGAATCAAGAAGTTTAGGGATTATTATTCCTCCAACAGAATTTACACAATCAATTGCAACACTAAAATTTGCTTCCTTAATCGATTCAACATCAACAAGTTGTAAAGAAAGCACATTTTCAATATGTTTATCATCATAAGCGAATTTTTCGTAATATTTTCCAAGATTATCAACTTCTGTAAACATAAAATTCTCATTTTCAGCAATTTGTAAAACCTTTTCTCCTTCTGATGCATTAAGAAATTCTCCTGAATCGTTCAATAGTTTTAGTGCGTTCCACTGGCGCGGGTTGTGGCTGGCAGTGAGAATTACTCCGCCTGCAGCCTTTTCCATTATTACTGCAAGTTCGGTTGTAGGCGTTGTGGCAAGTCCGATATTTACAACATCAAAGCCCATACCCATTAAAGTTCCTGATACTAAATGATTTACCATCTCGCCTGAGATGCGCGCATCTCGTCCTACAACAATTTTATTTGATTTATTATTAAAATTTTGCCGCACTATTGTTGCAAAAGCCGCCGTAAAACGAACAATATCTACCGGATTTAAGCCCTCCCTTACTTTTCCGCCAATTGTCCCGCGTATTCCTGATATTGATTTTATTAAAGACATATTATTAAATTTAAAACACAAAAATAATTATTTATTTTCTAAAACTTTGACTTTTGCTTCCAAATTTTCAATCTTTTCATTCTGCTGAATGATATACAACGTCAGTTCTTCAACTTTTTGCAGAAGTTTCACCTGCATCTCTCCTAAATCGGTATCACCGCTTGTCATTTCGGCAGCAGGAGCAATGTCGGGCAAGTGTTTATTTTCACTAACAAAACGGCTTAATTCATTCAGAGGCATAAGATTATAATCCTTTTCAAAAACAAAGTCAGCGCCCGTGTTCAAATTAACCTTAATCTCATGCGCACGGATAGTGCCATAAACATCAAGTTTGTAGTATGGGTCAGAACGTCCTATCCCTACATTGCCCGCGTCGGTTATTGTAAAACGGCTTACCCCACTAACATTATTACCATACGACCAAAATTGCAGCGAATTACCATAACCACCGGTCATATTAAAGATTTTCCAGGAAATTGCCTGTCCTGCACCTGTTTTAGAAGTATTTTCAAGTACAAGAGTTCCGCCCGTATCCCTATTGTTGCTTGCAATAAACGCATCTCTGGCAATAATATACCCGGATGCATTTATGTTCCCTGTAACGTCTAATTGTGTAGTTGGAAAAGATGTACCTATACCTACATTACCTTCATCTGTTATAGTAAAACGGCTATCACATAATCCACCATTTAAACAACCATTATTATTATCATAAGCCCAAAATTGCAGTGAGTTGCCATGACCTCCGGCCATGTTAAATATTTTCCACTGAAATGCCTGCCCTGCACCTGTTTTCAAGGGATTTTCAAGTATAAGATTACCACCTTCATTGCTGTTTCTACTTGTAATCAGCGCATTTTTGGAAATAATATCCCAATCAGCCGTAATATTTCCGGATGCGTTTATTGTCCCCGCAACGTCTAATTGTGTCGTTGGAGTTTCCGTGCCAATACCAACATTTCCATTCATAATGGCAAATTTGCCACCGTCAAAGTAACCTGAAAATTTATATTTATTATCAAGCAAAGTGGCACTTGAAATTGCAGAATAAATAGCATAAACGTTACCGGTTGTCAATTTGCCAATCGATTCATTGACAAATAACTTAGCATTTGGTATCACCGTTCCACCTATCCCCAAATTAGTTGTAGCCGGCGTTAGAGAAAGTCCATAAGTGCTTGTTTCAAATGTTTGTGCCTGCGCTGCCGTAACTGTTAATAGCAGCATCAAAATTAAAAAGTTTATTTTCTTCATAAAATTATATTTAAAAATTAATAATAAAAATTAACGCTGCAAAAATATAATGAAAAATTCAATTCATCTGCATCGAAAAAGTGGTATTTGTTGAAATATTTTGTGTATTTTATCTATTGATATTCAAATATTTAACTTAAAATGATAGTTTTTTTGATAAAAATATATTATTTTTGCCACAAAAAGATAAAAAAAATGAACAGGGAAATAACAGAAAAAATAAAAAGATTACGTATTTCCAAGGGTATTAAACAAACAGAAATGGCTGATAAACTGAATATTACGCGTTCCACCTATCAAAAAATTGAAACTGGTGAAGGTTATGCCTGGGCAAAATATTTGAACGAATTAATGGACATTTTTGATACTACTCCCAAAGATTTTTTTCAGTGATATTGGCAGACAGGTTGTACATCAAAATAACTACGAAGGTAGTATTGGTTATGTTGCAGAGCATCTTCATCAAGAAAACAAAGAAGTTTACGAAAAACTGATTGCTGCAAAAGACGAACAAATCGAATTTTTAAAAAATTTACTGGAAAAAAAATAAACTCTTTTTGCTTTGTTGCTTTTTATATAATTTCTAAAAAATAATTACCCCAATATATTTTGTAATATACTTATATTCAGAGATTTACAAGTTTATTGTGTGTAACTTTCAATTATGATTTATATAATATATCAATTATTTATTATTTTGTGGAGTTGGGTTGATTATTGATGAGTTGATTATTGATGATAAGTAGATATTTAGCAGATTTCAATGCTTTGAAAAGTGCTTTTTTGCAAACATACAACTTATTTTTCTGATTAACAAATGATTAATTTTTAGAAGTACACTCTTTTCCTTCCGCACTAATGTTTCTACCTCGAGGCTTTTTATTGGCTGAAAAATTGTAATACCTCATGGTTTGTATCTTCAACAGGGTACAAAGTTTTTCTTATCCGCCCATCGCATATTCATACACCTTTCGCACTTTTAGTCCCGCATCGTACCATGTAATATTATTGACTTCGGAACGTCCTAATTGGCTCAAACTTTTGTACATTGCCGGATATTCCACAATACTGTAAATTGCGTCTGCAATACTGTCGATATCCCAATAATCTGTTTTGATAGCGTGAGTAAGGATTTCGGCGCAGCCGCTTTGCTTTGAAATAATAGACGGAGTGCCGACTTGCATTGCCTCCAAAGGTGAAATTCCAAACGGTTCGGAAACCGAAGGCATAATATAACAATCGCTTTCTGCCAACATTTGTTGTACCTGCTTGCCGCGTAAAAATCCGGGGAAATGGAAACGGTCGGCTATATTTCGTTGTGCAACAAGTTCAACCATGTCTATCATCATATCACCACTGCCGGCCATCACAAATCGCACATTTCGAGTGCGTTGTAAAACTTTATGCGCCGCCTCAACAAAATATTCAGGTCCCTTTTGCATGGTTATTCTTCCTAAAAACGTAACAATCTTTTTTTTATGAGGTGTTTTGGCAAATTCGTCCGGGTTTGAAAGAGGCTCAACAGCATTATGGACAGTTGTAACCTTCCATTTAGGCTGTCTGTATTTTTCAATTACAGTCCTACGCGTAAGATTACTTACCGTGATAATGCGTTCCGCATTGTCCATTCCTCTGCGCTCAATATCATAAACAACAGGATTGACATTGCCGCGAGAGCGGTCGAAATCAGTTGCATGGACGTGAATAACGAGTGGCTTACCGGATATTTGTTTTGCAAAAACTCCCGCAGGATATGTCAGCCAGTCGTGCGAATGAATAATATCAAAATCAAGTTGATGAGCCAACACACTTATAACTGCCTCATAATTGGATATTTCTTCAATTAAATTGTCGGGGTAGCGACCCGAAAAATCAACACAGCCCAAATCATTCGTCCATATACGGCGATAATCGTATTTTATTCCATTGCGAAGATTGAAATATTCTTCAGCCGACATTACACCCTGCAAACGATTATGAACATATTCCCATGAATTTTCTTTCCACACAACAGGCACGTTGCACGCACCGATAATCTTCAAAAAACTTTGGTCTTCATCACCGTATGGCTTTGGAATAACAAAAGTAATCTCCATATCCGGCTGTTGTGCCATTGCGCGAGTTAATCCATAACTTGCCGTGCCTAAGCCACCCAAAATATGGGGAGGAAACTCCCATCCTAACATTAATGCCTTCATTTGCCAGTTTGATTTATCCTAAATATTTTAGCAAAAATACATGAAATTTTTGAATTTCACAAAGAAAAAAAAGGGGACTTCTAAAAATTAATCATTTGTTAATCAGAAGAAAGTAGATTCAAGTACCAAATGCAACTTTTTTGTTTTCTGATTTACAATTAATTAATTTGTTGAAATGAGAATAACTTTGAGTAAATATTTGAAATAAAGTTATTTCCCTTTTCAACAAATCATCATAAGTTTTTGATTATAAATTAAATAAAAACTTACATTGCTTAGTTGAAATTGCATTCTGCAGTTGAAGATTCGTACAATAAAATCGACTTTTAAAAATAAAATTATTCTAAAAAATAATTTGTACCTTTGCAGAAAATTTTCAAAAAAACATTTTTTTGTAATAAATGAAATATACAACTTTACAGGGGAAATTGAAAATGCCTGAATATGGACGTAATATTCAGCAAATGGTTGAATATGCTGTCCAAATACCTGATCGTCAAGAGCGTACGCGTTGCGTAATGTCTATCATCAACACTATGGGTAATCTGTTTCCATACTTGCGTGATGTTAATGATTTTAAGCACAAACTTTGGGATCACGTTGCTATAATGTCTGATTTTAAGTTAGATATTGATTTTCCGTATGAAATTGTACAGGCGCAAAACCTTTATACACGTCCATATAAAGTACCTTATAAAAGTTCGCAAATTCATTATCTGCACTATGGGCGCACACTCGAAGAAATGATTGAGAAAACAGCAGACATGCCACCGAGCGAAGAAAGGGATGAACTTATTTTGCTGATTGCCAATCAAATGAAAAAATGTTTTCTCACATGGAATAAGGAAGATGTTGAAGACAACAAAATTTTTGACGACTTGCGCGAACTTTCATTCGGTAAAATTAATATTACCGAAGATTTTTTTAAACTTGTTGAAAGAAAAGATGTTATTCACAGCAAAAAGCAGAAACACAAGAAATAAAATTTTCACTTTTTGATTAAAATCCAAATGATTATAGGCGCTCCCAGCAATGCACTAACGGTATTTACAGGTAACGGATTCGCAGGAATTTGAGTGATAATGTCGCATGCAAGCAGTAAAATTGCACCGCATATTGCACTTGCACTTAACAAAATACGATGTTCTGAAGTGCGGAAAAGTCCGCGTGCCAAATGCGGAACAGCAATACCTACAAAAGCAATCGGACCTGTAAAAGCAGTAACTCCGCCCGATAAAATGCCGGTAATCACTACAATAAGCAAACGCATTTTTTTTACCGAAATTCCCATTGTTTGAGCATATCGCTCGCCCAAAAGCATACCATCAAGAGGTTTCTTAATTAAAAATGCAGCAATAATTCCAATAATCGTAACAGGTAACAACACAAGCAAATACGACCACGAAACGACAAGAGAGCCAAATGTCCATGTAATAAAAATTTTCAAGATATCAGGGTTACTCGCATTTTGTAAGATAGTGATTAACGATGCTGCAATCGTTCCGAACATTATTCCTACAATCAACAGTGAAACCACATCACGCACTTTGTACGACACAGCAATCACAGCCAACAGAACAACCGCAGCGCCACCGACAGCCGCTATAATCTGCGTCCAGCCGCTTTGTACAAATGCCACAGGTAAAATAGAAGATGCCATTACAACGAGCGCTACTCCCAATGATGCTCCAGAACTTACCCCTAAAATATAAGGGTCGGCAAGCGGATTGCCGAAAAGCGTTTGTAGCAACAAGCCCGCAATCGACAGTGCTGCCCCCGCCAAAATCGCTGTTATAGCCTTTGGAAGGCGATAATTAATAATTATTTCTTGCAGAATCGGATTGTTGCCTTTGCCGAAAATTGTTTTAATAAAATCGCCAAAGGCAATATGAGTACTGCCAAAAAGCAAATCAGTAAAAACAAATGTTATTAACATTAATGTTAAAACAATGAATAATATGTAATTACGTTTTTTTCTCACAAAAAAATTATCTTAATCCACGCAACCATTCTTGGATACTCATTCTTCTTTTGTCGGGCGCTTGAATTGATTCTAAAAATAAAAAACCGTCATAAAAAGCGATTTTTGCAAATGTTTTATTATCGGTTATAAATGTGCCATTTTCAAAGTTGTGATTTTCAATAATTTTTTCAGTTTCAAAAATCTTCAAAATTATTGGTTCCACATTATCCTTTACAGAAATTTTTACGCATGCAGCAGGATATGGCGACAGTCCACGAACAAAATCAAATGCTTCATTTACAGATAAATTCGTATTTAAAAGGCAGGTTTGGCGAAAAATTTTCGGTGCAGATTTTAAATCTTCGTTTGTTTGTAAAAAATATTTTTGCTCAATGGACTTCGCTTTGTTTTGTTCTATCAAATCAACTGTTTGACATACCATTTTTGCACCCATTTTCATTAATTTATCATGAATTGTACCTGCATTATCCGATTGCAAAATAGGAGTTTTTTCCTGTAAAATAATGTTCCCCGTATCAATTTCATGCGTGAGGAAAAACGTAGTGCATCCGGTTTGCTTCTCGCCGTTGATAATAGCCCAATTTATCGGCGCAGCCCCGCGATATTGTGGCAACAGCGATGCGTGTAAATTGAATGTCCCATACGAAGGCATAGCCCAAACTACTTGAGGTAACATTCTGAACGCTACAACTATTTGTAAATCAGCATTCCACAATTTTAATTCGGATAGAAACTGCTCATCTTTGAGATTTTCTGGCTGTAGTAGAGGTATATTTTTTGTTGAGGCATATTCTTTGACAGGCGAAAAACGAACTTTTTGACCACGTCCCGATGGTTTGTCAGGCATTGTTACAACACCAACTACATTGTATTGACTTTCAACTAATTGCTTTAAACTTTCGACCGCAAAATCGGGAGTTCCCATAAAAACTATACGCATAAATACTCTACAATTTTTGTGAATTTCTAATATATATTGTCAATATAAAATCTTTCCATTAAAATTTTATATTGCCTTTTCAAAGAAAGAGTATGGTTCCCATTATTGCCTGAAATAATAAAGAAAAGAAGAATCCACTGTTCAACATTTTTTCATACTCCCAAATCTTTTCTTACCGCATTTATTTTTGCCTCTGCTGCGCTTTCGGCTGCGTCAAAATCGGTACGCGATTTCATCTGACCGCGTACTTCAATGTAAAATTTGATTTTTGGCTCAGTTCCTGACGGACGCACAGAAATTTTTGTTCCGTCTGCGGTAAAAAATTGCAGGACATTTGATTTTGCGGGCATTTGTAAATTAATTTCTACGCCGTTAAGCGTATATTTTTCTTTCAAAGTTTGATAATCTCTGATTTTCACAACTTCTGAACCTGCAATTTTTCGAGGTGGATTTTGTCTGTAATCGCTCATCATTTGTTGAATTTCTGCGGCTCCGCTTTGTCCTTTGCGTACAACAGATATTCCTTTTTCTTTGCCATATCCATATTCAATATACAAATCCTGCAACATTTGGAACCACGTTTTGCCATTGTCTTTTGCCCAGGCCGTGATTTCTGCCATCAAAGTGCAAGCAGAAACAGCGTCTTTGTCGCGGCAAAAAGTTTCTGCCAAAAATCCGTAACTTTCCTCGCCGCCGCCGATATAAGTCTTTTTGCCTTCGTTTTGGCGCATAACAGCGGCTATCCATTTGAAACCGGTATAACAGTCGAACATCTCCACGCCCGATTTTTCGGCAATATCTTTAATAATTTCGGTAGTAACTATCGTTTTGACAATATATTCATTGCCGGTAAGTTTACCAAGTTCCTGCCATTTTTTAATTAAATAATAAGAAAAAACCATACATGTTTGATTGCCATTAATAAGAATCCATTCGTTTTTATCATTTTTGACGGCAATTCCCAGTCGGTCGGCATCGGGGTCGGATGCCATAACAATGTCGGCATCAACTTCTTTGGCTTTTTTTATAGCCAAATCCAAAGCAGCAGGTTCTTCCGGGTTTGGCGAGGCAACTGTCGGGAAATCACCACTTTGCACCATTTGCTCTTCAACGGTAACCACATTAGTAAAGCCGAGTTCACGCAATACCCTTGGAATCAACACCATCCCGCAACCATGAATTGGTGTATATACAATTTTTAAGCCATTATTACGTTTGATTGCGTCGGGCGAAAGCGATAGCGATTTAATATTTTCAAGAAAAATTTTATCAATATCTTCACCAATTTTTTGGATTAAAGCAGGATTTCCATCAAATTTTATATCATCAATATTGATAATTTTATTTACTTCTTTAATTACATCAACATCGTGAGGTGCAACAAGTTGCGCTCCATCGTCCCAATATGCTTTATAACCGTTGTATTCTTTTGGATTGTGCGATGCAGTAACCATAACGCCACTTTGACAGCCCAGATGACGAATTGCAAACGAAATTTCGGGCGTTGGGCGGAGGTCTTCAAAAAGAAAAACCTTGATTGAGTTTGCAGAAAAAATATCGGCAACAGTTTGGGCAAAATATTTGCTATTGTTGCGGCAATCATGTCCGACAACCACTTTAATTTGTTCTATATCAGCGAATTGCATTTTTAGATAATTTGCAAGTCCCTGTGTTGCTGCCCCAACTGTGTAAATATTCATACGGTTTGAGCCGGCGCCCATAATTCCGCGCAGCCCACCCGTTCCAAATTCCAAATCCTGATAAAAAGCGTCAATCAATTCGCTTTTATCGCTGTTTTCGAGCATTGTGCGGATTGCCTTTTTGGTGTCGCTGTTATAATTGCCATCAAGCCATAACTGCGCTTTCTGCTCACATCTTTTTAATAATTCGGTGTTCATTTTTAATTATTAATTTTGTTTATATAAAATATTTACACATTTTATCTGTAATGTATTGTTTATTAAATATTTAATCATATAGAACTTTGATAATTATATAATATAACAGTAGATTTTTGCAAAAGTATTAAAAATAAATTTTAAATTTTGAAAATAAAGAATTTCCACAATTTTCATTCAATTAAGAATTATATGTTGTTTGTCCCTCATAAACTGTTTCTGCTGTGCCGGTAAGATAAACATGATTATCCGTCTGCCGCCATTCAATTGACAATTCACCACCGAGTAATTCTACAGTCGTTTTGCGCTCACAAATATTATTTAGTACTGCTGCAACAACTGCCGCCGAAGCACCGGTACCACAAGCCATTGTTTCACCCGAACCGCGCTCCCATACGCGCATCTTTATGCGATTATCATTAATTTTTTCAACAAATTCCGTATTAATTCTTTGTGGAAAATACTGAGTTGAGTTTTCAATAATCTCACCAATTTGCGACAAATAGAGTTCTGAAATGTTCTCAGTAAAAATTACCGCATGCGGATTACCCATTGAAACGCAGGTAATGGAGTATTTTATTTTATCGGAAAAAGTTACATATTTATTTATAATACTGTTTTCTGAAAAAGTTGTTGGAATTTTTTTACTTTCCAAAATCGGCTCGCCCATATCAACGGATATATTATTAACAGTTTTTTTGTCGTCTGTAAGATATAGAGTAAGTGAGCGAATTCCAGCAAGTGTTTCCAATGTAAGTGTTGTTTTTTGAGTTAATCTTTTATCGAAAACATATTTACCGATGCAGCGTACAGCATTTCCACACATCTGCGCTTCCGAGCCGTCGGCATTAAACATTCGCATACGGAAATCGGCAACGGCAGAAGGTAAAATAACTACCAAGCCATCACTACCAATGCCTGTGTGTCGATTGCTGTACCGAATTGACCATTCCGAAGGATTATCAATATTTTCTTCAAAACCATTTACATAAATATAATCGTTGCCGATGCCGTGCATTTTTGTAAATTTCATAATTGTTTTTTATAAAAAATTTCTTTTGCAAAATTACTAAATAAATTATACTTTTGTCGAAATTTTTTTTAAAATTATGAAAAAAATATTCCTGTTTATTGGAATTTTTTGTTGCTATTCAGTGTTTGTTTTCGCGCAAACAGAAATTCCTAAGAGTGTAATTACACTGAAAAATGGCAGCGTTTTTACAGGTGAAATAATCGTTGAAAGCGAATCCACTATTGTTTTCAAAACCAACGAAGGCACACGTTTTCAATTTCCTCGTAATGACATTGAAAGTATAAAAAAACAAAACACAGAGATACGGACAGATACAACTAAACTTTATAAAGTTGATTTTGTTGATAATCAGGCAGAATTTGGAATAATGATGAATACCGGTTCCGATTATTTTTTCAGAACAAAAGGCATTGGAGGCGCTGTCTCATTTTCGGTTGATTTAACACTTGGAATGAAAAATATTGATGGACAAAATTGGTTTGTCGGACTTGGCGCTGGATATGAAAATATTTTTACGACACCTGAGAATATTTCTTTGCTAAAAATATTTTTCAAAACTCAAAAATTTTTTTTAGATAAAAAAACATTCTCACCTTTTGCGTCTTTGGATTTAGGGTATTCGTTGATTTCAAATAAAGGATGGGAAGGTGGATTTTTTGCCAAAACAAAAGGAGGAATTTCGATAAAAGCAGGTCAATCGGTTGTTTTTCTTTTAGGATTGAACCTTGGCTTTCAGAGCTGTACAACGCTTCTTGAACAAATTCAAAACAACATGACATACAACTTCAACGGCACTACATTTTTACCTGCAATAGGTTTTTCCGCAGGAATAATTTTTTAAAAAATTTGACTTAATGGTCAACAGGAACGATTATTTTTGTTATTCATATAATTTATTGAACAGTAAAATATCAATAGAGACCTTATATTTATTTTAAGGTCTCTACTGTTTACAATTCAAATTGTGTTGTTGACTTTATTTAATAAAACCTCTCCTTTTCAGTAATGCATTTGGATTGGGTTCGGCTTTTCGGAAGTTTTTATAAAGCGTCATAGGGTCTTCGCTGTCTCCGCGTTCAAGAATATTTTTACGGAATGATGTTGCTATTTCCTTATTATAAATATCGCCGCTTTCTTTGAAGGCAGCAAAGGCATCGGCATCAAGAACTTCCGCCCAAATATAACTGTAATATCCGGCAGAATAACCATCACCATTAAAAATATGATTATAATATGTGCTGCGATAACGAACCAAAATCTCCGGAATTAGCCCAATGGCATCCATTGCATCCTTTTCAAACTTCTCGACATCAATAGTTGTAGTGTCGGTTCTTGCGTGATAATCCATATCAAGATATGCTGCTGCAAGCAGTTCGGTCATTGCAAAACCCTGATTAAACTTTTGCGCAGCAGAAAGTTTGTCAATTAATTCTTGAGGAATAACTTCTCCTGTTTTGTAATGTTTTGCATAAGTTTTCAAAACTGCAGGTTCAAAGCACCAGTTTTCCATAATCTGCGAAGGTAATTCTACAAAATCACGTGTTACAGATGTTCCTGATGTTGAAGGATAGGTACATTTGGAAAGTAATCCGTGCAAAGCGTGTCCGAATTCGTGAAATACGGTTTCTACATCGTCAATGGTCAATAAAGATGGTTCCCCCTCTTTGCCTTTTGTCAGATTTCCAATATTTACAATCACAGGACGATGATCTTGTCCTCCTTTAACATATTGGATGGTCAAATTATCCATCCAAGCGCCCGGACTTTTGCCTGCACGGGGAAAATAATCTGTGTAGAGCAAACCGAGCAGCGTCCCATCACTGTCGTTAACTTCAAAAGTTTCTGCCTGAGAATTGAATAATGGCACATTCGCAACCTTTTTAAAAGTAATTCCATAAAGATGCGAAGCCAAGTCAAACGCACCCTGACGTACATTTTCCATTTTAAAATATTGACGGATTGTCTCTTCGTCAAGGTCATATTTCTGTTTGCGTAGTTTTTCGGCATAATAAGCCCAATCCCATGCCTCAAGTTTTTCTCCTTTTCCTTCTTTATCCATCAAAGCCTGCAATTCGGAGCGTTCTATTTTTGCCTGATTTAAAGCAGGTTCCCATACCGATTTTAAAAAATTAAACACTGTTTGAGGATTTTTAGCCATTTTATCGTCAAGAATAAATGCAGCGGGCGAAGGGAAACCAAGCAGTTGTGCTTTCTTAACCCGCAGTTTCATAATTTGATTTACAACCGCTTTATTATCAATAGAATCGTTGTGATTTGCGAGCGTTGAATAAGCAGTTAGCAATTCTCGGCGCAATTCTCTGTTGTCGGCATATTGCAGAACGGGCAAAAAACTTGCTTTATCGGTAGTAAAAAGCCATTTCCCTTTTTGTCCTGCGGCTTCGGCTGCCTCTGCGGCAGATTGTTTTATACTTTCGGGCAAGCCGGACAATTCCTCTTGGTTGTCCACAAACTTCTTGTAAGATTTGATTGAGGCTAACACATTTTTTCCGAATTTCAATTCTGCCAATGCCAATTCTTTGTTCAAAACACGCAGTTCCGCTTTTTTGGGGCTGTCGAGTTCTGCTCCGCTGCGAACAAAATTACGATAATATTTTTCGAGCAATCGTGTTTGTTCGCTGTTCAAACCTAATGTTTCTTTTTTGTCGTTCAATGCTTTTACACGGGCAAAAAGTTTGTCGTTCAAATAAACATTGTCGGAGTGTTCCGTTAATTTCGGGGAAATGTCTTCCGAAATTTTCTGTATTTCATCGTTAGTATCGGTCTGGTCGAGGTTGAAAAATACAGACGACACTTTCTGCAGCAGTTTGCCGCTAAAATCCATAGCCACAATTGTGTTTTCAAAAGTCGGCTCGGCTTGGTTGTTTGCTATCGAGTCAATTTCCAACGAATGCAGCCTCATCCCCTCTTCAAAGGCGGGCATATAATCGGCAATTTTAATTTTGTCGAAAGGCGGAACGCCATAAGGAGTGTTCCATTCGGTTACAAACGGATTGTTCTCAATACTTTTTGTCTTGTTAAGATTACATGATGTCATTACCAAAACGCTGATAATCAGCAAATAAAATGATTTATTCATAATAAATTTATTTTATAGATATTAAAAATTTTTTTTCGCAAAGATAAACAAATAAACAATATTTTTAATTTTTTATTCAACTATTGCACACAGTTCTTGCAAAACAGATTGAAATATTGCTGCTCTGTACGTTTTGCGTTCAATACCCAAGAAATTGTAATTTTATATTGAAAAACATTTTGATTATGCAGTACGTAATGTGAAAATAAAGTGTTAAATAAATATATTATTACCTTTTAATCATATTTTGAATATAATAAAGAAATTTTTATGTAATTTTGTTGTTGCAATGACATTTTTTTTAATAATTTTTTGATATGAAAAAAAAGAAATTAATTATTTGGTCGATTGTATTGCTGGTTATAGTCGGCGTGGGCTTTTTTGCTTATTCAAACAGAAATGGGGTTTTTAATTGGATTTTTGTTAAAGCGTATGGTATGAATCTTAGAGTTATTGAACTTAACGACAGCGAAATCGTCGAAACTGCAAAATCTTTCAAAATAAACAGTGCATATTCGCTATGTGAATTGGATTCCGGTTTTTATTATTTTCTAAAATCCGCAAACAGTTCAGATATTAACGGACATTTGTTGCAACCGCTCTATGTAATATATTTTGATAATACGGGAAAAATGGTAGCATTTTTTGGAATTGAAGGTACAAGTGGTTTCCCAAATTTAGATTGGAATGAGAACAAAGATTTTGAGCATTTTCCACCATCTAAACAGGAAAATATTGAGCATTTTTTACCCACCAAACAGGAAAATTTTACAGATAGTATAACTTATCAAATATTAAAACCATATTTTTTGCCAGTAAAAAATTATAATCCGGATGACGAAAATATTGACTATTATGTAGTTGTTATTTGGAGTAAATTAATGGGCAGACAAAGCAAACACCTTATTAAAGTTGTACAGGAAAATGTAAAATTAGCAGAAAACGACAATGTAAAAATGATATTTGTCAATATAGATAATTTTTTTGTATGGGGTGAAGCCAACCAAAGTAAATTTAGCAATTTACCAATGCCGCCCTCAGCATGTCATATATAAACGATTTGATAAACGCAAAAATACTTGGAAATTACAGAATTACAATCATTATTTTTGTCATCATTTCAAAAGGTTAATACTTGCTTTTTAATATAATATTGATATGAAGAAAAAGAAATTGATTATTTGGGGAATTGTATTGCTGTTTATTATCGGCATTTGTGTTGGTATGTATTACAACCGAGACAAAAGTGAATTTATTAAAAGAATTTTTGCCGCAGCATACGGAATGTCATCAGATGTAGAAAAACTTGAAAATCAGGAGATTATTAAATACGCAGAAAAATTCAATGTCCCGTACAATGATTTGTATCAATTGGATACTGCATATTCAAGTTTTTTGACTTCATTAAGAAAAGATACAATTTTCGACGATATTATTAAAAATCATTATCAACCATTACAGGCAATGTATTTCGATAAGGACGGGAAGTTAATTTCTTATTATATAAATTGTTATACAGATCCAGGGTTATTTAATTTGAAATGGGATATCAATAATTCTTTTGCCGTATTTCCGCCCGCTCATCAGGACGGCCTCGAACCTGATACTCTATTTAATTATTTTAAATTCAATCATTTATTTAAACCCTTATCAAAAAAAGAAAGTATTGATGAAAAACAATACGATAATTATGTTGTGGTTTTTTGGACTGCTTTTTTGGGGCGACAATCAAAAAGATTAATAGATATTGTTCAGAAAAACAGAAAACTATCAACAGGAAACGTTAAGTATTTTTTTGTAAATATCGACAATTACTTCTATTATGACGTGTTCAAACAAGGTTCATCAAATCCGGAAGAGTGAAGTTTTCACATAAAAGGTTAAGAATTTTTCATCAAAAACAGACATTAATTCAAATACGAACATAAGCACTATAACACGAAAGCGAAAACATTTGCTCTTCGATAAAATCTTATACTGCTGCCGAAAGCACAACTACAAAAGAGAAAAACGTATTATCGTTTTGTTATTTCCAATTCTGCAATTCTATTTTTTAAGGATTGATTTTCTTCTTCTAATTTTGTAATGTATTTTTGTTGCGTTTCATGTAATAAATCCGGAACGGAATAGATATTATTAGTACCTTGATAATTACCAATAGCATTGTCATGGTAGATAAAAAACTGATTTTCATCTGGTTCAAAAATATCTTCTATGGAAACACCTAATATTTTAGCAAGTTTTTTCCACTCGGCAAAACTAATTTTAGATTGTCCTTTTTCTCTTCGGCAATAATTTGATTCATCAACACACAGCATTTCTGCCATATACATTTGAGAATAACCCTTGTTTTTCCTTGTCTCAATAAGTTTAAATTTTTCCATAACAGAATAATTTTGCAATTTCTGCAAAGATACGCAATTTTTGATAAAAAAATACAAATTATATACATTTCTTTTATTAAATTATTTATGTGTCAAATAATTACAGGTTGCGAAAATTCGCAATAGAATTGTGATAAATTGCAAAACAACATTATTTTTTTCACCTTACCTTTGCCCCGTAGCATTCTCACAAAATTTTGATTTAAAATTTTCAAAGTCAATTCGACTGCAGCGTATTGATAATGAAAATATTAAATAATTAACAATAGTTTATAAATTCTTTAATTTTTTTTAGTATGAACAAAAAAATTTTTTGTATTTTTGCAGCCGCAATGGCAATGATGTTCGCACTAACAAGTTGCGATAAGAATGAAGCAGTTAATAAAACTGCGAGCAACCCTATGAAAGTGGGGGGTGTACCGGAAGAAACACCAAGTGTTTCAGACAAGGAAATAGCTTATGAAAATGAAATTCGTGATGCAATAACATTCGTAGGACAGGGAAAGAGCGTAAATAACATTGGTCTTAACACCGTTGAGGAGAAACTGAAAGCATTAGGAATATCAGGAACATCAGCAGGGGCTATTTATCTTGCACGAAAGAAATGTAATGCTTATTGTGCTGATTGTCTTAGTTTTTGTCAGTACAAATACGTAACTATTGAGAGTATTAGAGGGATAGAGGATAATATTTTATATATCAATCTTAATACAGTCAATTGGAATAATTTTACATTGGAATTGGCAAATAAGCCAAAACCCAATATTCAAATTCAAGATGTATCTTTTCCAGTTGACGAAGATATTGATATTTATGGTGAAAATGATGAAATAATTGCTCGAATATATGCAGGAGAATATTTATTCTCTCCAAATATCGGTAAGTTTGGCGGTTTTCAGTTAAAATCTGCTTATGTAAAATAACAAGTATCGTTCGTTATTATTTTTAATAAGCAAGTATTTCCAAACTTAAATAAATGCTTGCTTATTGTTTTTAAATTATTTTGAATATGAAGAAAAAGAAATTAATTATTTGGGGGATTGTATTGCTGGTTATTATCGGCATTTGTGTTGGTATGTATTACAACCGAAACAAAAATGAATTTATTAATAGGATCTTTTTGACTGCATACGGAGTATCATCAGATGTTAAAAAGCTTGAAAATCAGGAGATTATTAAATACGCAGAAAAATTCAATATCCCGTACAATGATTCGTATCAATTGGATACTGCATATTCAAGTTTTTTGACTTCATTAAGAAAAGATACAATTTTCGACGATATCATAAAAAATCATTATCAACCACTACAGGCAATGTATTTCGATAAGGACGGAAAGTTAATTTCTTATTATATAAATTGTTATACAGATCCAGGTTTATTTAATTTGAAATGGGATATCAATAATTCTTTTGCCGTCTTTCCGCCCGCTCATCAAGACGATCTCGAACCTGATACTCTATTTAATTATTTTAAATTCAATCATTTATTTAAACCCTTATCGGAAAAAGAAAGTATTGATGAAAAACAATACGATAATTATGTTGTGGTTTTTTGGACTGCTTTTTTAGGGCGACAATCAAAAAGATTAATAGATATTGTTCAGAAAAACAGAAAACTATCAACAGGAAACGTTAAGTATTTTTTTGTAAATGTCGATAATTACTTCTATTATGACGTGTTCAAACAAGGTTTATCAAATCAGGAAGAAAAATGATGTCTCTCTATCTGCGCGCTGTAATTCTTGCTACTTGCATGTTGGCTTATGGGTAAATAATACATAATGTGAATGACGGGTAAAAAAAACCGTTTTTTTTATATTTATTTTCATAAAAAATCTTTAAAAAAGTTGCATATATCGTTGATTTTTAGTAATTTAGAGGTCTAAAAAATCAACAAATACTAAGATGTCAAACGAAATGCAACTTAAACTAATCGAAACATACTCAATGGTTTGCGATTGCTTCGATAAAAATCCTCAATGGACTTTTATCAGATTATCAAACAATAATCAACCTACTCAATTCACTGACCAAGAGGCAGTTACGATATATCTTTTTGTCGGACATTATCAAAAATACTCAAAAATCAAAGATATTCATAATTTTGCCAAACATTATCTATCAGACTGGTTCCCAAATTTAACATCTTACGAAAAATTTAACAATCGTCTAAGTATCTTAAACCCAATATTTTATGACATTTCTATTGATATTATTTCAAATAATATTCCCCAAAAATGCACAAATTAATACACTTTTGCTCGACAGTATGCCGATAATTACTTGTAAAGGCAAAAATCGTATTGCAAAAGTTGCCGGAGAATGCGTTGATAAAGGGTTTTGTTCAACCAAAAATATGTATTATTATGGTTTAAAACTACATTTGCTCGCATTCCGAAGGAAAGGTACAATTCCTTTTCCTAATAAAATCTATTTCTCCGCCGCTTCTGAAAACGACTTGGCTGTTGTCAAAGAACTCAATTGGCTTGATGACCAGTATGATACGCAAATTTTTGCCGATAAAATTTATATTGATAAAGATTATTTTAAACCTCGTCAAAAATGCTTGCAATTAGAACTTTTTACCCCTGTTAAAACTGTTAAAGGTACTCCTGAATGCCTTAAACAGCATGATTTCGCTTATAATAATTTATTTTCTACTGCCGTTTCCAAAGTCAGACAACCTGTTGAATCTTTTTTTAATTGGATAATTGAAAAATCTAATATTCAAAATGCTTCTAAGGTACGCTCTGCTAATGGTTTATGGTTTCACTGTTTCGGTAAACTCGCTATCGCTTGCATCACTTGGATGCTTTAACCCGTCATTCGCATTAATTAATCAAATATATCTTAATGTGTTTTATAGATTATTTATATGGTAAATTCTGTGAATATGATCGCAATTGCTATCAATAAATTTTACCTATCCATCTTTATCTAAATTATTTATTATGGCATTCCTTTTTTATATTATTACTTTTTGTCCATCTATTTAATTACTATCTTATCTACATATCTTTCTCCGTTTCCCATTTCAACAGATACTGCATAAGTGCCTGCTACAACAGGCGCAGGGAATGAATTATTTTCTTTCGATATTTGATATTGACCTGTGCGCATTCCCATAATGTTCCAAATAGTTACCATTGCTTTTTGATTCAAATTATTGACAATAATTTGATTATTCATCTGAATCATATTCGGAATTACATTAATATTTTCAACATAAATGGGTTTTTTCCCGCAAGTAAATATTTGTACGCCATCGTCTAATCGTGTAGGGCGGGCTCTATATTCTGCATTAAAATCAAGTTGGTCTCCGTTTGCTCCGACATACAGGAAATTATCGTTTGCTCCGGCAATCATTTCGCCGTCTTTGTACCATTCATAATTTGAAAACTCATAACCTCCGTTGAAGATACTATTTTTTATCGCCAAAAGATCATTCCACCGTTGAGTGATGATTGCGGAAGGATACAAAACGGTAAAATCAATAACGTACTGTCTATTTTCTCCTCGTTCAAACTTGCAATCAACAGTTACCGAATAATAATCAGGACGAACATTATGCGGCAGCGGAATAGGTATGATATTACCGTTTATTGAATGCATAGATGTATTTTCAAACCCTGCCATATTTGCCTTTGAACTAAAAGTGGAAGAATATGCTGTGAGCATTCCGTTCGATACACTGAAATCTAAGCCAATTTGGTTGTTATCAGCGCATATATCTTCTACCGGCTCAAAAGTTACGATATTACATCGAATGTCGACGTCCAAATTCAAAGTTACGACAGTATCACACAGAATACCATGAACCTGAGTAGTATAAGTACCTGCCTGCGTTATCGGGGTGCCGTAAAAATTATATGTTTCTCCTGAACAGATAGTTGCGTTAACAGTTTTATTATTTAAAGGATAAATAACGACTTCCATTGTAATAGCATTACTTGTTTGACCTCCTGCGATAATTGTTAATGAATAAGTACCTGAATTGGCAGTCGTAACGTTTGGAATAACCGGATTTTGTTCGTTTGATGTAAATCCGTTTGGGCCTGTCCAATTATATACTGCGCCTGGCTCAGTGCTTGGTTGTGCCGTCAAATAGAGTGTTTCGCCCTCGCAAAGCGGGCCATTGTTATTAATTGGTGGAGGTAAGATTGAACAGTCGGTTGTAGCATTGCCGGCAGTTTGATGAAAATTGATATCCATCGGTGCATTATGGTAATTTGTAATTAAAAGTATATAAATTTGTCCTGACTGAGCATTGTTTATGTGTACATTTTCGTATGGATTAGCGCTATAACTGCAATCCACAATATTATCATAAGGATAATAATTCGGATCTGTTGTATTGTTTGGGCATGAACATACTAAACCAAGATCTATTTGCTGACATCCTTCAATTAAAGAATTAAAAGGTCCCCAGCAAATAAAATCCATATCATAAAGTCCTGATATATAAATTGTCATATCACCGGCAGATCCAATTTGAAACCAAAACCAAGTAGCATTTGGAGTGGTGGAAAGACAGCCAATATGCCCCATACCAGGAAGTTCGCCAACAACAGCAGGGAAGTTAACATTCATATTGTCGGCACATACCGGCGAAATTACATCGCAGATAGATTGAGGCAGGGCATTCTGAGGCGGTGGTATTGAAGAAAAAACCTCTACTCCTGTTGAAGACAGAATATTTATATTTTCATTGATAAAAGCCGTTACACTTTCGAGCGTATAGTTTAAGTTAGAGTCAAACATCGCAGAATTATCACTACCAAACGATAATCTATTGATATTTTCATTTTCCTGCGCCTTTTGTTTCAAATAATCTTTTGCCTGTTGGGTAAGATATTTGTCGGTAGTAAAATAGCAAATGCGCGTACCATTGTCATATTCTTTTTGAGAGGTCATAGTGGCACTAATTTGCGCAAAAATTCCTGTTTGCAATCCTAATATAAGGATACCTAAAATTGTAAAAATACGTTTCATTTTTTTTATAGAATTAAATTTTATTACTTTTATAAAATAAAATACAAAATTAGTACTTTTTTTTATGCATGCAAAATTATTTTGTATTTTTGCAAAAAAAAATTATATTTTTTTTAAAAAATTTTATTTTATGATGATTACAAAAGAAAAAATAGTAGAGAACTGGCTTCCTCGATATACAAAGCGTCCGTTAAAAGAATTTGAAGATTTTATTTTACTGACAAATTTTTATAATTATGTTGAACTTTTTGCCCAGTGGAATGGTGTTGAGGTAATTGGGCGTGATGCCAATATGCCAAATGCATCTGCAAAAGGAATTACTATAATTGACTTTGGTATGGGCAGTCCAAATGCTGCGATTATTATGGATATTTTGTCGGCAATTCATCCCAAAGCAGTATTATTTTTAGGAAAATGCGGCGGACTGCGCGATAAAAACCGCATTGGAGATTATATTTTGCCTTCGGCTGCTATTCGCGGAGAGGGAACGTCAAACGATTATTTTCCTCCAGAGATTCCTGCACTTCCGGCGTTTAATTTGCAACGTTCGGTCTCTTCAAACGTTCGCGACTTTGGAAAGGATTATTGGACAGGTACGGTTTATACGACCAACCGGCGAGTATGGGAACACGATGAAAAATTTCGTGAATATTTGCGGCAAACGCGTGCAATGGCTATAGATATGGAAACGGCTACACTTTTTACAGCGGGCTTTTACAATGCTATTCCGACAGGAGCATTGTTGTTAATTTCGGATATGCCGCTTCTACCGGACGGAGTAAAAACAGAAGAAAGCGATAGACAAGTTACAACCATTTATGTAGAAGAGCATTTGAAAATAGGGATAAAATCGCTAAGTTCACTCATTCATAACAGCCGTACAATCAAACATTTACGTTTTGAATAACCCCATAATTCGTATTTCCTTGTGATTGTTTACAACGTAAATATTTCGGCGAATAAAATTTGGTGGTGGTGCAAAAAGTATGCTGTAGTAATTTAATGATACTAAATGTGTTATGTGGGATTTTGGGAACAACTAAATTATGAGGTATAATTTTTGTAAAATGTTCAATTTATATACATACTATATTTCTTAAGTAAAAAATTAAATATATTTTTATTTAACAAAATATATTATAACCATTTGAAAATTAAATTATTATAACAGCATACTTTGTAAAACAATATCTGAAAATATTTTATTTTTAGATATAATAAATTATTTTTGCAAACAGCGTTTTTTAAACAGCAATAAAAAAAGTATCAATGAAAAATTTATCGAATACAAAAATTTGGAATTTCGACCCAATGTTGCAAAGTGAATATTTTGTCCTCGACCAAAATATTTTTACCATTGATAAAACACCGGAAGATGTATTTTTTATTGAAAATATTGCGGAATATAATCAAATGCAAGGACTTGCATTAAGTGAGGAAGAAGTTGAATATTTGGAAAAATTAAGTAAAAAGGCTGGTCGCCGTCTTACCGACAGCGAAATTTTTGGTTTTTCACAGGTAAATTCAGAACATTGCAGGCATAAGATTTTCAATGGAAAATTTATTATTGATGAACAAGAAAAGGAAAAATCTCTGTTTCAATTAATAAAAAAAACATCGCAGGAAAACCCCAATGAACTCGTTTCGGCTTATAAGGATAATGTTTCGTTTAATGCAGGTCCCGAAATAGAACAGTTTGCACCGCATTCTGCCGACAAGCCAGATTTTTTTGAAATAAAAAAAATTAATTCTGTTATTTCACTCAAAGCCGAAACTCACAATTTTCCCACCACCGTTGAGCCGTTTAATGGTGCGGCAACGGGTTCGGGCGGTGAAATTCGCGACCGTCTTGCCGGCGGGAAAGCATCGTTGCCGCTTGCAGGAACTGCAGTTTATATGACTGCATATCCAAGTGAAAACGTTTTTGAACGTCAATGGCTATATCAAACGCCGGAACAGATTTTAATAAAAGCATCAAACGGCGCCTCTGATTTTGGAAATAAATTCGGTCAACCGCTTATTTGTGGTTCGGTTTTAACTTTTGAACACACTGAAAACAATAAATTTTACGGCTACGATAAAGTGATTATGCTTGCAGGCGGGGTTGGCTTTGCAAATGCAAAAGATGCTACAAAAGAAGAACCTCAGCCGCAGGAAAAAGTTGTAATTCTCGGCGGCGACAATTATCGAATCGGAATGGGCGGAGGTGCGGTTAGTTCCGTTGAAACAGGAAACTACGCAGATACTATTGAACTTAATGCAGTACAGCGTGCAAATCCCGAAATGCAAAAACGTGTTGCCAACGTGATTCGCTCTTTAGCGGAAAGCGATGGAAATCCGATTGTTTCAATCCATGACCACGGAGCAGGGGGACATCTAAATTGCCTTTCGGAATTGGTGGAAACAACAGGCGGGCGTTTTGATTTGTCTGAATTTCCAATTGGCGACCCTACTTTGAGTGCGCGTGAAATTATAGGAAACGAAAGTCAGGAAAGAATGGGTATTTTGCTAAAAAGCAATGATATTGAAAGTGTTAAACGAATTGCCGAGCGTGAAAAAGCGCCATTTTACATAGTTGGAGAAACAACCGACAATAAACGATTGAAATTTGAATTTGCAATCGCCAAATGATTGGAAACTATCTTCACCATGTTTAAAACAAAATAATTTACCGAAAAATATTTGTGTTATTTATTATTAGAAATTATATAACTTAATACTAATAAAATTTTAATAGTTAAAAAAACATAAATATTAAGAAAATATTTTTTTGTGATTATTTTTTTTTAATTTTGCATTCTAATTTAATTATATAATTATTAACTTTGATAGATTTTTAAGTATGAAGAAAATTACTTTTTTAATGGCGCTGGCGTTGATTATTTCCGCCGCGAATGCGCAAGAGATGAATCAAGGTAACAAAACCTTGAAACAATTCAATGCTGAACCAAGTGCAATTTCTAAAACAAATTACACTTCAAGAGGTGTTCAGGACGAACAGTTAATTATGAACTGGGTTCCTGATACAGAAGATTGGACTAATGTGGCACTGTACACAATTTCTGGTGGTATATGGGGCTGGGTTTGTGGTATGAATGGCTATGGTGATGCAGAAAAAGCAGAAAGATTTGATTTGAATGTGACGGGACAAATCGTGGGAGTATATGTTCTTGCTCATACAAGCAGCATGTTTGGTCGTTCTGTAACGTTAAAAATTTATAACGATGCATACGGATATCCTGGCACCGCGCTGTATACCCAACAAGTTCCATTAAGCAGCATCCCATCAGAAGAAACGCATGTTATTGATTTAAATACCCCTTTCTCAGTCACTTCGGGATCGACGTATTATGTTAGTTTCGCGTTTAACTATACTGCTCCATCAGATAGTATTGCTCTATACAATCAACTTATATCTTACGCAAGTGTAAACACTGCCTATGAACTTTATAACGGTGATTGGTATACTATGGAAGAAGATTGGGGAACAGGAGCCGAACCTTGGAATTTGTTTGTTGGGCTTGTTGTTGAAACGTCTGATAATATAACTAATATCAACAGCACTAACAACATTAATATTTCTCAGAATGACGGCCAGGTAAGTGTTACTGTTTCTGAAAATTCAACAGTTCGCGTTCTTGACATGACAGGAAAATTAATGGGTACTTATTATGCTACTCCGAATGCAACTTTGACTCTTAATCAGCAGTCGGGTCTATATCTATTTGAAGTTCAAAGTAGAAGCGGTATTTATACTGAGAAAGTACTTATTAGATAGGAAATTGTTTTTTTTCACAGAAAAAGGAGGTATGGTTAGCATACCACTTTTTTTATGTAATTATTACTATGGTAATAAAAAAATATGTATACTCGTGTATATATTGCCTAAAAATAAGAATAACTTATTGTTAAATAATGATTTATCTTAATTAATGCAATTTTACCGTAAAATATTGATATTCTGAAAGTTATATAGATATTTATGTGCATATATTCATTAAAAAAATATAATAATTATGTCTATCTATGCCCTAACATAATAAGATTTAAGTGATTTTTAACAATATATAATGAAAAGGGCAACCAGATAATTATAGTGTTTTTGTAACACTTTATGAATAATTACAAAAATTCTGTAAATAGTTAAAAAAACATAATTATTAAGAAAATATTTTTTTGCAATTATTTTTTATAATTTTGTATTCTAAATTTAATTATTAATTTTATAAATTTCTAACATGAAGAAAATTACTTTTTTAATGGCGCTGGCGTTGATTATTTCCGCCGCGAATGCGCAAGAGATGAATCAAGGTAACAAAACCTTGAAACAATTCAATTCTGAACCAAGTGCAATTTCTAAACTAAATTGCACTTCAAGGGGTGTCCAAGACGAACAGTTAATTATGAACTGGGTTCCGGACGAAGAAGAGTGGACTAATGTGGCAATTTACACAATTACCGGTCAGTGGGGCTGGGTTTGTGGTATGAATGGCTATGGCATGACAGAAGATGCAGAAAGATTTGATTTAACAGAAAGTGGACAAATCTTGGGAGTATATATTCTTGCTCATACCAGCAGTACGTTTGGTCGTTCTGTAACGTTAAAAATTTACAACGATGACTCCGGATATCCGGGAACTGCGCTGTATACCCAACAAGTTCCGATAAGCAGCATCCCAACAGAAGAAACCCATGTTATCGAGTTAAATACGCCTTTCTCATATACTCCGGGGACGTATTATCTTAGTTTTGCGTTTAACTACGCTGCTCCGATGGATAGTTTTGCGCTGTACAATCAGTACATGCCATACGCAACTATTAACACTGCATATCAAATCTATAATGGACAATGGCATTCATTAGATGAAATTTGGACATCCAAAACTTGGAATTTATATGTTGGACTTATTGTTGATCAACAATCATCTGTAACTGATATCAATAGCACTAACAACATTAATATTTCTCAGAATGACGGTCAGGTAAGTGTTACTGTTTCTGAAAATTCAACAGTTCGCGTTCTTGACATGACAGGAAGATTAATGGGCACCTATTATGCTACTTCAAACTCTACTTTGAATATTAATCAGCAGCCGGGTCTGTACCTATTTGAAGTTCAAAGCAGCAACGGTATTTCTACTAAGAAAGTACTTATTAAATAGAAAATTATTTTTTTACAAAAAAAGGTGGTATGGCTGGTTTAGCGTACCACCTTTTTTATGTAATTATTAATGTGGTAATAAAAAAAAAGTAATGCCTCAAATTCACTGAGAAGTATTATCTTTGCCTAAAAACAAATGATGCATAAGGAAAGGATTAACCCGCATAATTCATCAGATTATTTGGAAAATTGGGTGTAATTTGTTAATTTTTTGATAGTTAATATTGTCAAAAACAACAAATTAAACATCCAATTATGGACATCAAAAGTACAGCATTTTATCGGAACAAAAAAGCAATTACCGTAGATTTTTCAGCAGAAGCAATCAACAGCGACGGTGCAATTGTATTATTGGAAAAGTTAGAGAAAAATATGCCGATATGAAAATTATTATCCGTGCAGATGCAGTTTCGGTTATTCTGTATTTTATATTTTGGCAAATAAACATTATTAATTTCTAACACATAATTTTATGCAAATATATACATACTTAGCAATACCAAATATAATTATTGTGGTTAAATTTTTTATTAAAAATGGCTGCCAAACTTGACACAAGTTTTTTACTTGTGCGTACAATCATATTATTATTTGTTAAATTTTTAAAAATCTACCAGCATCTTTGAATTAAAAACTGCGCCTTCGGTGCAAACACAAACGTTGCCTTCGGTGGTTGCTGTTGCGCAACAAAGGCAGGCGCCAAAGCCGCAAGCCATTTTATTTTCAAGCGAAACCTCGCATTCAATATTTTGATTTTCAGAGTATTGGGCAATCGCCCTAATCATCGGTAAAGGTCCGCAAGCGTAGATAAAATCAAATTTTTGATTTTGCAAAATTGAATGTTCACTTACAAGTCCACATTCGCCTGCACTGCCGTCGTCGGTTGTAAGGCAGGTTTTTCCATATTTTTCAAATTCATCAATAAGAAGCAACTCATTTTTATTACGCGCACCTATAAGAAAATTAATATTCTTAAATGCTTTATTTTTAAGATTATATCCTAAAAATAAAAGAGGAGCCACTCCAACACCTCCCCCAACAATCAACAAATTTGCATTTTTATTTTTAGGAAAAGAAAAACCATTTCCCAGTGGGAAAATAATATTTAACAAATCACTTTTCTTTAAAAGTGAAAGTTTTTCAGTCCCTTTCCCGACAATTTGAATCAAAAGATGTATTTCGTTTTTTTGATAGTTTACAAAATTAATAGAGGCCGGACGGCGTAAAAAAGCATCGGAGATACCATCTACTCGCACCATAACAAATTGCCCTGCAAGGATTTTCGGTAATTTTTCTTTTCTTTGTATTTTTAATAAAAAATTCTGAGGGCTAATTTTTATATTTTCAATTACTTCAAAATCGGAAATATATTTTTGCATATTTCTCATCATCATTTTATTGGGATAAGATTAATAAAAAATTTCATATTAAGCCCCCTTTGCCAAGTTGGTGAAAAAAACTCCCTCCCCAAAGAGGAGGGGTTTCTTAATTGCTAAAATGCCCGGACAGCACGCACTCTATAATTATAATTCTCTAAGGCGTTGCTCATAGCGCCATTGATGAAATTCTGATACCAAGCATAACTGTTGCTGTACTCCGATGAACTCCAATAACTAGTTGAAGAACCTGATGTACTGAATCCTCCTATCAAATCTCTGTTTTGAAACAAAATATTTAATTCTCCTATGCTCGGCAAAAACCAGTCGCTGTAACCGTTCAATTCCAAATCATCACACAATTTGGCTGCATAAGACCCGTCTCCACAGGCCTGCACTATTAATATGGTGTTGCTTTGTCCTGTTCCAACGGCTGTACCTGTAGCGCCCGTTGTAATATAACTGCCGTTATTCCATCTAATGCCTGTGTTTTGGTCGCTTGGAGCGGCAATAAATCCATGTTTTTCTGTTTCATCAATGTAAGCAACTATTCCGCCCAGATAATTTAATCCTATTACTAATTTTTCCACGGAAATAGTAACTGACGCTTCACCTATTCCACCTTGATTGTCTTTTGCCACTGCCTTCAAAGTATGCTTCCCAAGCGACAAGATGCCTGCATTAATCACAAAGTTGTAAGGAGATGTTATTAACACTCCATAACTAACACTGTCTACATACAGTTTCACTTCTGCAATTGTTCCGTCATCATCTTCTGCAATAACCGCAACTGAAATGTTATCGCTGGAAATAAACACTTGTCCTGCCTCTGGGTTTGAAATTGTGCATGATGGCATTTTATTGTTGTTCCCCGAGTCGTCATCAGAGCCACAACCCGCAAAAATTGTGATGCTTGCGAGGCAGATTGCGCCTGCAGTCAAGTTTCTCAAATTTAATTTTTTATGTGTCATTTAATAAAAAAAATTATATTAATAAAAAAAAGTTATTTCGTTTATTTTAAAATCTTAGAAATAATACCTGATTTCACCCATTTCTTGAATTCTGTTAAAAATCAGGTTTTCATTTCATGTGTGTTTCTATTTTTATTATGGTTGTTTAGGTAAACAATAGGTTTCTCTTGTATAATTTACTTTTAGTCTTTATTTTTTAATTGTTTTTGAATAAAATAATCCCCCAGAAGAAAAAGTTTGATATTCGGCACAAAGGTAAGCAATATTTTCTATTTGTAGAAAAAATTCTTAATTTTGCACGCCAAAAAATTTATTATTATTAATAAGATACAAAATAAATTTCTAAAAGTGGAAACCATCAGAGAGATACAGCCGCGTTACAGACATCCCGGCTCTGTAATACACGATGAATTGGTGGACTATTTGGGGCTTTCGGTAAATCAGATAGCCGATTTGTTGAAAATTAGCAGAGCGCGTCTGTCAAATTTTTTTAACGGCAAAACAGCGCTTACGGCTGACCTTGCATTGCGTATTGCGCGAGTTTTTTCGGTACGAGCCGATGAACTTATGAAGTTACAAACTGATTATGATTTGGATAAAGCAATTATTGCGCAGCATTTTGAGAATGAAAAACCAGAAAAATATATACATAAAAAGGCGACATTAAACTTTGTTACTCCTCAAGATATTATCACAGAACATAATTACACAGGATTTATTATGCCACAAACTGATACCAAAGAACTGCTTGCAGAATTTAACGAACAGACGGACGAACAGTACGAACATCATCGTTTCCGCGTGGATAAGGGTCAAACTGTAATTCGTATTGACAGATATTTGGTAAATTGCATGTCGGCAATATCGCGCAATCGTATTCAGGAGGCAGCAGAGGCAGGAAATATTTTGGTAAATAATATTGCTGTCCGTTCTAATTATCGCGTAAAACCAAATGATGTTATAACCATTGTGCTTGATTTTCCGCCGACAGATTATACTATTGTCCCAGAAGATATTCCACTTGATATTGTATATGAAGACGCAGAAATTTTACTTGTAAATAAGCCGGCAGGAATGGTTGTTCATCCGGGCGTAGGTAATTTTGAGCATACATTGCTTAACGCTGTGGCGTGGCATTTAAAAGACAACCCGTTTTTTGACCCAAACAATCCGCACATTGGACTTGTTCACAGGATTGACAAAGATACTTCGGGCTTATTGCTGCTTGCCAAAACCGAAGACGCAAAATCGAAACTCGGAATTCAGTTTTACCGCAAAACTACAAAACGTCAATATCTTGCACTTGTTTGGGGCAATGTTAAAGATGATGAAGGTACGGTTGTAGGGGCGCTCGCCCGCGACTTACGCGACCGTATGCGTTATCGCGTTTACGACCAGGAAGAAAATCCGAATGCAAAGTACGCTGTTACGCATTACAAAGTTATTGAGCGTTTTGGGTACGTTTCATTAGTTCAGTGCCAATTAGAAACAGGACGCACACATCAAATTCGTATTCACATGAAATATATCGGTCATACCCTTTTCAATGATGAACGTTATGGAGGCAATGAAATTCTTAAGGGAAATAAAACGGCAAAATATCGTCAGTTTATAGATAATTGTTTTGAAATTTGTCCGCGTCAGGCACTACACGCACAAACACTCGGTTTTGAGCATCCCCGCACGGGCGAAGAATTGTTTTTTGAGGAAGATATGCCCGAAGATATGCAGAAACTAATAGAAAAGTGGCGCAATTTTGCAAATAATCAGTTAAAATTTTTGTAGTGTATTAAAAGTATGCTAATTTTAAACAAATGTAATCATTTGTTTAAATGGATTTGATTGCCAGCAGCGCTACGCGGCGTTTGATGCTACATCTGTAAGGCGTCTCGTACTAAAAAAGTTGACACTTTTTGGTTAAATCCTGATATAGATTTACAAAAATAGTCATTTAAAAAAACAAACAATTTTTTTGCAACTTTTTTAGCGATTGGATTTTTTGCATTACTTTTGCTTCGTCTGTATAAACGGAAACAGGCTCTGCTGGGGAGCAACATGCCAGGGATAATACAGATGTTCGAACTTTTTTTTATACTGATATTAAACTCCTTTTTCAGTAAGTTCAATCAAGCAATACTTTGCAACCGACTTTTCACGCAATTGCTTCTCTAAATCCGAATTATGTTTCTGTAACTGAAGAATTTCAAATTCAGATAACCATTTATTGTTGCCTCCTTTTGGCATTGGTAAAATTTATGGGAGCAAAACTAATACTTTTTCCTTTGTCTTCTGAAGTATAACCATATTTACGCATCCATAACAAGATTTTGCCATGCTAAGATTGCTGATCTGTGTATTTTTCCCAAATCGCATTCTTGGGCAAGCCACTTTGAAGATAATCTTCCACAATTTGGCGTTTCATGTTTTCGTTAAATTTTAACGATTTTTTGCCTTTAATTTTTGATTTTAATCCTAACACTAAGTTGACGTCTTTAATTTTTATCTGTAATGCCTTTTTCCTCGGTTTTCGCATTGCTAAAGTTGTGGTTTTTTTGTCAATCTTGAGTAACCGACACCGAACAGAACGAAGTGCAATGAGGTTTTTTTTATATCGAATTTTTATCGGTCTGTGTATATGTCAAGACTTTTATGTACATTTGCAGCGTTTTTTTTCAAAAAATATGACATTTCTTTTATTATTTTTTATATCAACAATAAAAAACCATTTTTCAATGGAACTTTTAGAAATTAATTGGACAAATACAATGATAATTGTTGGGTTAGGGTTTGGTATTGTGTTTGTTATACTGACACTTTTGGTAATCATTCTTAACATTTGGCAAAAAATTAATGCCGAAACCATCAAACAGAAGAAAAACGCAGTACAACCAAAAAAAGTTGAACATATTACCAAAACAGAAAGCAATATTACCGTAATTACTGCAATTGCAGTCACTTTATATCTGTATTTTGAATGTGCACACGACTTTGAATCAGGCGTGGTTACTATTAAATCACACAGAACTGAGTGGAATTCAAATTTTTTTAAATGAATAATTGAAAGAATGAAATCAATATATAAAAGTATTATAGTACTAATCACACTTTTTCCTTTGACAAGTGTCTGCATTTTTTCACAAGCCGATAGTATGCAAAAAATTGATACACAGAGTGTTATCATTGAAGCGCAAAATAATAATATTGCTGCATATACGCCACGCGACTATTCTAAAAGCATTTCGGTAAAAGAAAGTTTGCTTGATTTTTTTAACTCAATGGGGCTTGTAAATTTATCGTGGCAGGTTGTCATAATGCTGTTCATTGCCTGTATTTTGTTGTATTTGGCTATTGTCAAGGGCTTTGAACCGTTGCTGTTATTGCCTATTGCTTTTGGAATGTTGCTTACTAACATTCCCGGCGCAAATATGTTTCATGCAGACCTTTATGCCGGCGGGAATATCAACTGGGGTGAATTTTCACATAGTGCAGGACTACTCGATTATCTGTATCTTGGCGTGAAACTTGGTATTTACCCTTGCCTTATTTTTGTGGGCATAGGCGCATTGACCGACTTCGGACCACTGATAGCAAACCCAAAGTCGCTGTTACTCGGTGCCGCAGCGCAACTCGGAATCTTTGTTACTTTTATAGGCGCTATTTTACTCGGATTTTTCCCTAACGAAGCAGCATCAATAGGAATTATTGGTGGTGCTGACGGACCTACAGCAATATTTTTGACTTCAAAACTCGCTCCACATCTTTTAGGTCCCATTGCAATTGCCGCATATTCATATATGGCATTGGTGCCTGTTATTCAGCCCCCCATAATGAAATTGTTTACAACAGAGAAAGAACGTCGCATTAGAATGGAGCAGATGTGTAAAGTTTCTAAAAAAACGAAAATTCTTTTTCCAATATTTATTACAGTTATTGTAGCATTGATATTACCTGCTGCAACAAGCTTGGTCGGCTGTCTGATGCTTGGTAACCTGCTCAAAGAGTGTGGTGTGACCGAACGGTTGAGCAAAACCGTGCAAAATGAATTACTAAATATTGTTACTATATTTTTGGGAATAAGCGTTGGAGCGACTGCAACAGCAGCAAGTTTTTTGAGTCCTCAAACACTTTATATCATCATTTTGGGCGTTTTCGCTTTTGGCTTTGGGACAGCAGGCGGTGTCCTTTTGGCAAAATTTCTTAACCTGTTTACCAAACACAAAATCAATCCGTTAATTGGCTCTGCAGGCGTTTCGGCGGTACCGATGGCAGCACGTGTGTCTCAAAATATGGGGCAAAAATATGATAAAACCAACTATTTACTTATGCACGCAATGGGACCAAATGTTGCGGGAGTAATCGGTTCGGCTGTAGCGGCAGGACTGTTACTTAGTTTTTTGGGATAATCACAAATGAACATTAAAATTTTTTAAGAAGTAATGAAGATATTCTTTCTGGAAATTTTATAATTTTATGTACCTTTGCACTTAAATTTTATTATAATATATTAAGAAATATGGAGAGAAAACTCACTCGTTCGCCAAATAAGATGATTGCAGGAGTTTGCAGCGGCATTGCCGAATATTTCAATTTAGACCCAACTATTGTGCGCGTAGCATATGCTTGTTTGTCGGTTTTTTCCGCAGGATTTCCCGGGCTTCTGCTTTATATCATATTGTGGATTGTGATTCCTGTAAAAAGTGAATAATGGAATCAGATTTTTTTTTTGTTTAAAGGGTGAAAATCTATTATGGTCTGGCGCAGAAAATTTATATCAATATGGGTGTAAAGTTCTGTTGTTGTTATGGATTCGTGTCCAAGCAACTGCTGTATGGCACGCAAATTTGCACCGTTTTCAAGTAAATGAGTGGCAAAAGAATGTCGAAATGTATGCGGACTTACCTTTTTGGTAATCCCTGCACTTTGGACTAATGTTTTAACGATTTCAAAAATCATTGCGCGTGTAAGTTTGGCACCCCTTCGGTTAAGGAAAAGAATATCAATATCTTCACTTCTAATTTTCAATTTTTTTCGATCTTTTTCCCAGATGTTTATATGTAAAATTGATGTCGGCGACAACGGCACAAGTCGTTGTTTGCTGCCTTTCCCAAGTACAAGCATATATCCTTCTTCTTTATAAATATTTGACATTTGGAGATTTACAAGTTCCGATACACGCAACCCCGATCCATACATCGTTTCAATAATTGCACGATTGCGATGTCCTTCGGACTTTGAGAGATCAATGGCTGTAATAATTGCGTCAATTTCTTCAACGGAAAGCACTTCGGGTAGCCGCAGACCGATTTTTGGTGATTCAAGCAGTTCGGTAGGGTCGTTTTCAATTTTATTTTTATATATTAAAAAATGATAATATGATTTAATACTCGATAATATTCTTGCCTGAGTGCGAATATTTACTCCTATTTCGCTGATTTCTATCACAAAATCGTGCAAAATTTCGTAAGTTGCTGCCTCCGTTTCTACGCCACTATCGGATAGAAATGCTGCAAGTTTTGAAAAGTCGAGCATATATGCATCCAAGGTATTTTGAGAAAGTCCTTTCTCAAATTTTAAATACATATAATATTCTGTATCAGAATGTTGCATAAGTAAAAATTTTATTTTCTATCTCCAAAAATTGCACTGCCGATACGGACAATAGTTGCGCCTTGGGCAATTGCAATTTTATAGTCGGAGGTCATTCCCATCGAAAGTTCGGAAAAATAATCACAATCGTTAAAGAAATCTACTTTTAGACAGACAAAAAGTTGGTTTAACATTTGCATTTCACTACAAATTTTGCTTTGATTATCTGTAAAAGTTGCCATACCCATAAGTCCGCAAATCTGTACATTTTTCATCTTTTGCCATTTCTTTTCTTCCAAAAAATCAATTAATTCATTCGGTAAAAATCCATATTTTGACATCTCTTGGGCAATATGAACTTCCAGAAGGCAATCAACTTTTTTATCGATTTTTGCTGCCTGAATATTTATTTCTTCTAAAAGTTTTCCGGAATCAACGCTTTGAACCATAGTAACAAACGGAACAATATTTTTCACTTTATTCGTCTGCAAATGACCGATAAAATGCCACTGAATATCGCTCGGCAGTGCGGCTTGCTTTTTTAAAAATTCTTGTACGCGACTTTCGCCGAACAATCGCTCGCCTGCATCGTATGCCTGCAAAACCGTTTCAGCAGAATGAAATTTTGATACGCAAACCAATTTTACATTTGGCTTAAGTATTGTTCTAATATGTTGTAGATTTGAAATTATTGACATTTTTTATTTTTATAAAAAAAAACAATTATTTGCATTTCAGTTCGACGCACAAAAATTTATTATGTCAGGCGCAAAAATACTTCTTTTTTGTTAATTAGCCGATATTATTGTAGAGGAAATTATCGTAAAAATATTTATATAGTCATTCCTTAAAAACATATAAATATTTACTTGATTGTTAATAAGTTGTGGGGTTGTTAAGGAGTGACTAATTAATAAGTTTTTATAATTCAATCCTTATTTATTCAATTACTTTTACCCCAATTAATTTGTCGTAACGCTCGCCCCATGCTCTGTGATATACGTAAACAGTGTATTCGTTATTTGTTTGCCAGAAAGAGCCATCAGTACGGCGTGTACTTGCAACTTGTTGATTTTTTGGAACAAACCAATACTGATAATTGTACCCTCCCTGTTTGAGTAAATAAGTTAAAATATATCTTCCATCTTCAATGACATACTTCATTTGCACCTCCCTGTTTATCAAATTATTGTTAAAATCGCCGCCGATATACACATTCCCATCAAAAAACGGCTCGCCCGAATCAAAGGCAAAATGTACCAAAACATAATCCGCCTCGACGGAAACATCGGAAAATGCTTCTTGAAAATTAATCAAATATTTGCCATTAACATCCGGCTGGGAAACGTAAATTTCAGGTAAAGAATAAGGCAAAAGGAATGCATTGTTTACATTTCCGTCATAATTTACATAATCGAGTCCGTAACTTGCTGCATACAAAGAAGATATATCAAAACGATGATATTCGTTGCCTCCTTCAAAAATCAGTTGACGATTGTTAATAAAACTGAGTTTTGAATTGCTAAAAAAAGTTGGTTTTATGTTAATGATTTGATTATCAATTCGTTGGTTTTGACGAACATTAACTTTTATATCATTTTTTGGGTCGGAAGTTGGGAAGCCGCTTAAATCTACTTCAAAATCAAGTTGTTGCAATGTGCGGTTAAGTTCGACATCGGTATTACCGCGTATCCGTCCGCTGATTTCCACCTTTGGCTCGGCAACGCAAAAACACGCCTGTGCAACAAGTTGATTTACATCATCTTCGTAAATTTGCAAAACATAATTTCCCGAAATCTTAAATTGCATGTATTCGTTTGGCAAAGTCAGTTGATAGTGCGTATAATTCACTAATGTACTGACTGATAGCGTATAATCTGTAATATCTCCGAAAAAGAAACCGCTTATATATTCTGACGAAGCAAGTTGAGATGCCGTCCAATCCGAATTACAATGGAGCAGTCGATAATGGTAGGTATGAGCATTGTGCGACAGTTCGTCAAAACTGACTTCAAGCGCCGCATCGCTATTGAGATTTATCACCGGCAGAGAAAAATCAACTCCTGTCAAGCCAATTTGCAGTGTTTTTATTTGATTATCAAATATTTGAGTTTGATAAATTTGACCTTTTAGCAAAAAAATATTTGAAATAATTAATATTGTTAAAAATTTTTTTTTCATTTAGAATAAAAAAATAAGATAAAAACTTGTAACTAATCTAATTTGAGTACAGCCAGAAATGCTTTCTGCGGCACTTCTACTGTTCCAATCTGCTTCATTCGTTTTTTGCCTTTTTTCTGTTTTTCAAGCAATTTGCGTTTTCGGGAGATGTCGCCGCCATAACATTTGGCAGTAACGTCTTTACGCACGGCTTTTATGGTTTCGCGGGCAATAATTTTCGCACCGATAGCCGCTTGAACGGCAATGTCGAACTGCTGACGCGGAATAAGTTCTTTTAATTTTTCGCACATCCTTCTGCCCAAATAAACTGCATTATCAACGTGAATCAACGAAGAGAGAGCATCAACGCTTTCGCCATTAAGAAGAATATCAAGTTTTATCAGTTTTGAGGGGCGATATCCGTGCGGATGATAATCGAACGAGGCATAACCTTTGGAAATAGATTTTAATTTATCATAAAAATCAAAAACGATTTCGCCCAGCGGCAAATCAAAAATCAACTCCATTCGGTTTCCTGAAATATAATTCTGCTTAATCAGTTCGCCGCGTTTTCCCAAACAAAGTGTCATTATTTGTCCGATAAAATCGCTTCTGGTGATAATTGAGGCACGAATATACGGTTCTTCAATTCTGTCGATAAGCATAATATCGGGCAGCCCCGCCGGATTGTGTACTTCGAGTTCATCTCCTTTTTTTGTAAAAACTTTATAGGAAACGTTTGGCACTGTGGTTATTACATTCATATCAAATTCGCGGTCTAATCTCTCCTGCACTATTTCCATGTGCAACATTCCCAAAAATCCGCAGCGAAAACCAAATCCCAGAGCAACCGAACTTTCGGGTTCAAAAGTCAGTGAAGCATCGTTGAGTTGCAACTTTTCTATTGCAGAACGCAGGTTCTCAAAGTCTTCTGTTTCAATAGGATACACGCCCGCAAAAACCATCGGCTTTACCTCTTCAAAACCTGCAATCGCTTTTTCACAGGGACGTTTTACATGCGTAATCGTATCGCCGACCTTAACTTCTTTCGAGGTTTTTATTCCGGAAATAATATAACCCACATTGCCTGCACTCAATTCAGCAGTTGCTTGCATTGTCAGTTTTAACACTCCGATTTCATCGGCATCGTATTCTTTTTCTGTTGCCACAAATTTTACCAAATCGCCTTTGCGGATTGTCCCGTTTATAATTTTGAAATAGGCAATAATTCCACGAAAAGAATTAAAAACCGAGTCAAAAATCAGACATTGCAGCGGAGTGGCAGGGTCGCCTTCCGGTGGAGGAATTTTTTCGGTTATTGTTTGGAGAATTTCTTCAACGCCCATTCCTGTTTTGCCGCTGGCGCGAATGATATCTTCTATCTTGCAGCCAAGTAAATCAACAATCTGGTCTTCAACCTCTTCCGGCATTGCATTGTCCATATCCATTTTATTTATCACCGGGATAATTTCAAGGTTATGGTCAATTGCCATATAAAGGTTGCTAATTGTTTGTGCCTGAATGCCTTGCGTAGCATCCACAACAAGTAACGCCCCTTCGCAGGCAGCAATTGAACGGGAAACCTCATACGAAAAATCGACATGTCCGGGCGTGTCAATAAGATTGAAAATGTACTCCTCACCATTGGCATTGCGGTACAACATCTGAATAGCGTGGCTTTTGATAGTAATTCCGCGCTCACGTTCCAAATCCATATTATCAAGCACTTGCGCCTGTAAGTCCTTGCCTGTTACCGTATTAGTATATTCAAGCAAACGGTCGGCAAGGGTACTTTTGCCGTGGTCAATATGAGCAATTATGCAAAAATTCCGTATATTATTCATCAATTTTTTTGTAAAAAAATGGAGATTACAACATTACAAAAGTAGTATTTTTCTTCGGAACGACAAAATTATTCGGATTTTATGCGATTGTACAACTTAGTCAGATTATTTGTTGTTGACTTTCGATGACGGAGAAAAAGAAGGGAAAAAAGAGTATGAATTTAACAAAAAATTTCACATCATTTATATTTGTTTTTCTAAAAAAAATTTTTTGCCTTTGTTGCTTGAAATTCTTTTAAATAAAATGGTTCGAAATAGGCGATGTCTTCAAATATTTTCTGTTGAAATTTTCCGTAGGAAAGTGAAATCATATTTTCTGCAAAAGGGAAAATACATTCAATATAACGGCAATTCGAATGTTTCAATACAGTTTTGCATTTTTCGATTCCCGTGCCAAAAAAATATATCGTATGATCTTTCAAAACTTCGGCAAAAGAATTTTCGGTAATAATTTCTGCTTTGATTTCACCTATAATCGTTTTGTCAAAATTGTAAAGTGCGCAATATACTTCCATTCTTCGAGCGTCAATCATCGGACAGAGCAAAATATTTTTATCTGTACTATCAATTTCCCCCTTTGTGGCATTATTCATAATTTGCAGAGTATCAACCGCTATCATCGGAACATTGAGTCCAAAGCATAATCCTTTAGCAGTAGCAATTCCAATGCGCAAGCCCGTATACGAACCTGGCCCTGCGCTTACGGCTATGGCATCAATTTTTTCACCATTACTTTTGGCAAAATTCAATGCTTTCTGGACAAAATCACTCAACAAAGATGCGTGATTTTGACCTCGTTCATCAGCAGTACTAAAAAGTAATTTGTCGTTATTGTTTAAAGCAACCGAACAAAAGTCGGTTGATGTCTCAATATTTAGAAGCATTTGGTATATGAAAAAAATCTCACAAAAATAATGTAATTTTTAAAAATATATTGTATTTTTGCAAAAAAATATTCATATTTCTTCTTTGATAATCATTTAATTTATTGTGTTAGGACTTCAATTTGGGATAAAAGATATTTTCGACATTTTGTTGGTTGCTGCGCTGCTATATTACTCGTATAAGTTGCTAAAAAAGTCGGGGGGTACAGCCGTTTTTATTGGTGTACTGATGTTTATTTTGATTTGGTATGTAGTTTCGTATGTACTGAAAATGGAACTGCTTGGTGGAATTTTAGATAAGGTAATGAGTGTTGGAGGTTTTGCAATTATTGTTATTTTCCGAGACGAAATTAGGCGTTTTTTTTCACGTATCGGATCAGGGAAAGATTGGAATTTCACCAAAATGTTAAAAAGGATATTCCTCTCTGACAACCAAACAGACGACAATATTGAAATAATGCAGATTGTTATGGCTTGCCGCAACTTGTCGCGTAATTATGTTGGAGCGCTGATTGTGATTACGCGCAGTAACGACCTTGATTTTTACGTTCAATCTGGCGAAACTATTGACGCCAATATTAATTCCCGCCTTATTGAAAACATTTTTTTCAAAAACAGCCCCTTGCACGATGGAGCGTTAATAGTTTCGGGGAAAAGAATGGTGGCTGCAGGATGTATTTTACCGATTTCTCACAGCAATAATATACCAAAATCGCTTGGATTACGTCACCGTGCCGCTATTGGAATTACTGAGCGCACAGATGCAATGGCTATTGTTGTCTCGGAAGAAAGAGGACAGATGTCGTTTGTTATTAATGGCAAAATAAACTCGAAAATTACTCCGGAACAACTCGATGAACTACTTTCCAAAAATTTATAAAATATTTATTTTAAAAAATATTAAAACACATAATCATGAGAGTCTTAATTCAGCGCGTTTCTGATGCAAAAGTTACTACCGACGGAAACGTTTTTTCTTCAATCGAAAAGGGGCTTTTACTTTTTATTGGGATAGAAAACGCTGATACTCAGGTAGATATTGAATACATTACCTCAAAAATTGTACAATTACGAATTTTTGACGATAAAAATGGAGTAATGAACTTGTCGATTGTAGATGTCTGCGGCGAGATTTTGGTAGTAAGTCAGTTTACGCTTTTCGCATCAACAAAGAAAGGCAATCGCCCGTCATACATTAGTGCAGCAAAGCCGGAAATTGCCGTTCCACTCTACGAAAATTTTATAAATATTTTAGAATATAAATTATCTAAAAAAATTAAAACCGGAATTTTTGGCGCTGATATGAAAGTGAATTTAACAAATAATGGACCTGTTACCATTTGGATAGACAGCAAAAACCGAGAATGAACTTACGCTTTGGCAGGAATACTTTAATAACGTTATATTTGTTATAGAAAATACTACATAAAACTTTTTTATTTTTTACAAAAAATCCTTACCTTTGCAGTGTTTTTTGTAATGAAAAATAGGTAAAATTTATTATATATTTTTGTATTGAATTGAAAATCAATATAAGATAATTCATAAATCAAAAGCATAAAAAACATATATATATTTTTATGGCGCAAGCAATAAATATCACTTTGAAAGTTTGGCGGCAAGAAGCGCCGAAAGCAAAAGGAAAATTTGTAATATATCAATTAGACAACATTTCAACAGATGCCTCTTTTCTTGAAATGCTTGATATTTTAAATGAAAAACTCGTTAGTGAGCACAAGGAACCTATTGCATTTGACCATGACTGCCGTGAAGGAATTTGTGGAATGTGTTCGCTTTATATCAACGGACATCCTCACGGACCGGACAGTGAAATTACAACCTGTCAAATGCACATGCGTAATTTCCAAGATGGACAAACTATTACCGTAGAGCCGTGGCGCTCTGCCGCTTTTCCTGTAATCAAGGATTTAATGGTCGACAGGTACGCATTTGATAAAATTATTCAAGCAGGAGGATTTGTGTCGGTCAATACCGGCGGCGTCCCTGATGGAAATGCCATACCAATTCCGAAAAAAGATGCAGACGAGGCAATGGACGCTGCCTCATGCATTGGTTGCGGTGCATGTGTTGCCGCCTGCAAAAACGGCTCGGCAATGCTTTTCCTCTCGGCAAAAGTGAGCCAGTTAGCGCTTTTACCTCAGGGAAAAATCGAAGCCGCTGCCCGTGTCAAAGCGATGCTAAAAATGCACGATGAACTTGGTTTTGGCAACTGCACAAATACCGGCGCCTGCCAAGCAGAATGTCCCAAAAACGTTTCGATAGCAAATATTGCCCGTCTTAATCGCCAATATATCATGGCAAAAATTAAAGATTAATGATGTCTTTATGACTTGATTTTATTTATTATTATTTTAAAAAAAATAAAACCATATAAATTACGTTTATTTTATAGAAAGGCAAATAAATTATATTAAAATATTAAAATAAAAATCTGAAAATGAATTTATTATCAATATTACTTACCTCAACAATATTGTCGGATACGACAAATGCAGTTTCCGGTGCGGTGGTTCAGGCAACCCAAGCAGTCTCAACAACACAGCCGGAGAGTTATTTTTCATTGCTGCTAAAAGGCGGCTGGATTTTGCTTCCCATCGTTTTGCTATTATTTTTAGCAATTTATGTAATTATAGAGCGGTGGGCAGTTTTGCACTCGCTTGGCAAGTCTGATTCCGTGTGGTTTGCGCGTGTAAATGAATTACTCTCCGAAAATAAAACCGAAAAAGCAGCAAAGTTTTGCAACGAACAAACCAATGCCTACGCACGAGTGGTCGGTGTGGGTTTGGCAGAAGTCGCTCAAACGGTTGACGCCGTTCAAGATTCGATGCAAAGTGAAGCAAATCAGCAAATTAACAGAATGGAAAGACACATGAACTGGCTTGGGATTACCGCCTCAATAGCACCGATGTTAGGTTTTTTAGGAACAATTTTTGGCGTCATCAAAATTTTTTACGACATTGCATTAACAAATGATTTCGACATTGCAACAATTTCTGATGGTCTTTATCAAAAAATGATATGTTCTGGGGCAGGGCTGTTTGTTGGAGTTATTGCATATACCGGCTATTATTTATTAAATGGAAAAATCGACCGCATAGTTGCATTAATGGACAAATACGCTAATGAAACCTTACGAACATTCCGATCATTGAAAAATAAAAACGTTGAATTATGAAGATAGAACGGCGAAAATTACGTACTGCAGAAGTATATACCGCATCTTTGAACGATATTATGTTCTTTTTGATGTTGTTTTTTCTTATTGTTTCCACAATGATTGCACCGGCAACAATGCGCGTTGTATTGCCTTCGTCAAAAACCTCAACGGATGCTGCGGTTCGGAATCAGGTAAATCTAACTGTAACTGCCGATTTACATTACCTTATTGAAAATCAAGAGGTTACTTTCGACCAAATTGAACCGATGATTATCAATGAACTTGTCTCAAAACCTGAAACACAGGAAACAGTAGTGTTGCTGCATGCCGACAAATCCTTAAACCTGCAAAGTATTGTAGATTTATTTGATATTGGGAACAAACTAAAAGTGAAAATGATACTTTTCACTCAAAAAGAGAAATAGTAACTATTCTTAAAAGTTTATAATTTATAAATAACATTATTCTTTGAATTTTTTTTGTACTTTTGCGAAATTTATTTTTTAAGTACGAATGGAATTTACAGCCAAACAAATTGCTGAATTTTTAAATGGCACTATAGAAGGAAATCCGGATGTTGTTGTGAGTGATTTTGCCAAAATAGAAGATGGAAAAGCAGGAACACTCTGCTTTCTGGCAAATCCAAAATACAATCATTATATATATGATACTGAGGCAAGTATAATTCTTGTTAATAATACTTTTGTTACCGAACGACCGATTTCTGCTACTTTAATTCGTGTTGAAAATGCTTACGAGTCGGTTGCCAAACTTTTTTCGACGTACCAGCAAAATACCGAGACTCAACTTTCGGGAATATCGCAACTTGCTTTTGTTGCCCCAAGTGCAAAAATCGGTAAGAACGCATACATTGAACCTTTTGTTGTGATTAATGATGGAGCAGAAATTGGAGATAATGCTAAAATTTATGCTCGCGGGACAATCGGACAAAATGTGAAAATAGGAGATAATGCCACAATTTTTTCAGGGGTTACAATTTATAAAGATTGTGTGATTGGCAATAATTGTGTGTTTCATTCGGGCGTGATTATTGGTGCCGATGGTTTTGGTTTTGCCCCTACCGAAAACGGCTCGTACAAAAAAATTCCACAACTTGGTAATGTTGTTATAGAAGATGACGTAGAAATCGGAGCAAACAGCACAGTCGACCGTGCAACCATGGGCAGTACAATTATCAGGCGCGGAGTAAAACTTGATAATTTAGTTCAAATTGCTCATAATGCCGAAATTGGTGAAAATACTGTGATTGCTGCGCAAAGTGGAATTGCCGGCTCTACAAAACTCGGCAAAAATTGTATGTTAGCCGGGCAGGTTGGAGTAGCCGGGCATTTGATTATTGCAGATGGTACAATTTTAGGAGCGCAGACTGGTGTTGCAGGCTCAATAAAAACTCCAAATACGCCTCATCAAGGAACGCCTGCGGTTCCAGTAAATATTTTTCGCCGTTCTTCTGTTGTGTATAAATCGCTGCCTGAATTGCAAAATACGGTATTTAAACTCGAAAAACGAATTAAGGAATTGGAAGAAATGTTTGCAAAACAATAATTAATAGCCGTTATTTTATTGTAAATATTTTATTTTTGGGCACTTCTAAAAATTAACAATTTGTTAATCAGAACAATAAGTTGTACATTTGCAGAAAATAAATTGAAATGCAAAACAAAACGTAATGTTTATTGTGTTTTTATGTGCCATTTATGTTTGGAAAAAGCATTTAAAGCTATTTATATTCAAAAACTAAATTTAATTCCGCCAAAAATACACAATTTGAGATATTTTATCAATAAATTGGAACTTGAATTACAGAAAGATGACGAAATTTTTATCGGCGAAATTGACAAATTATCAATAATAACGCGCTATCCCGAAGATTTAAGAAAAATGATTTCGGAATTTTCAGACGAATATACAAAATCAGTTTTGGAACAAACTAAAAAAATTAAAAAATGGACAAAGGAACAATTAATTTGAATAGAAAAAAGGTTAATAACCTGATTTTAGATATGCACCAAACCTTGAAAAAATATGGTTTAGAGGACAACCATATTGCTTTGTTTGGTTCGTTTTACAACGGCGGAAATTTGCGGAGACAGCGGTACAGTTAAACAGAAAAATGACTGAAAATGAAGAAGATTATTTTAATTCTATCAATTTGCTTGCCTTTGAACATTTTTGCTCAAAGTGGAATAACTTTTCATATTGAAAATCTATCGAAGCCTGAAAAACTACTTCGGTTAAATTCATACGATGATATTTATAAAAGACTTATCTTGTCAGATGTGGGTATGTCTTCTTATCAAATAGAAAGGGAAAATATCTCTTTCCCATTCAATATTATTGCAAAAAATCAACTTTCTGACAGTCTTGTATCGTTTGAATACCATTCGTTTTTTAACGGAATGTATCAGGCATACGCTAACCACAGACCTTTTGTGTTATCGCCCGATATAATATGGCTGTTAATCAGTCAGGGATTTGCGCGACACGTAAATGCAAATTCTGAAAAACTACGTCATTATTTTGTTGATTTTTCAGGAAAAGTATCGTTGATTGTTTCAACGAATGAAATAAAACTTGATAATCCGAACAGTCCTTGGGAAAAGGTATTTCCTGAATTTACCAAACAAATTGCAGACCACACAGGTAGCGAATTTATCAACTTGTTATCGGCTGACTTTACAACTACCACAACTGTTGAAAAAGTTGCCTCCGAAATTACCATCATGGAGGCAATGAAGCCATATTTTGAATACATTCTTATGTATGTACTTTGTGGTATTCCTGAAATAACGCTACAAGGAACTCCTGAAGATTGGCAAAAAATATTAGAAAAAACAAAACAATTAGGTAAATACGATTTGATATGGTGGACTAACGAATTAGAGCCAATTTTAAAAGAATTTGTCAACGCCTCAAAAGGAAAAATAAGCAAGAGATTTTGGAGAAACATGTTTAAATATCATACGAAAAGAAATTATGGGGCACCAAAAACGATTGACGGTTGGATTGTTAAATTTTTCCCTTACGACAAAGATGGGAAACGCAATAATTTAAAAAATCTTCAAGGCTTCATGCCCAGTGATAATTTGCCTGGAGAAATCGTAAAAGTTGACTTAACTTATATTGACAGCGAAACAGGTATTACAACCCCATTGGAACTTTGGGCAGGTTTTATCGGACTTGAGCAAAATAGAGATAACTTTGCTTTGATACCGAAAATAGGTTGGATGATAAGAAAAAAAGACATTGAGAAAACAGGTTTAATACAATCGTTAGAAAAACAAGATTGGATTTCTATTCGGGTAAAAGGATTTCCAACAGAATTACTTTCTTTAAAAGAAATAGAAAATGTTGAAATAGAATTTCTTAATGAAATTATTATACCTGATGAGTTTGCCAAAATTAAAGTTAAAAATCTAATATTGACAGGTAAAATAGAAGATATAGAAATTGAAAGGTTAATAAAACTGTTTCCAAACAGCCAAATAATTATAAATAGAAAGTTAGTAAATGGAAAATAACATTTCATGTGAAGAAATATTAAACTACCAATAACGAGCGGCTTTGCGAGATGGCTGGCTTGTCTCGTGGGAAATTTTGTGTAATTTTGCATCGTTGGCTCTCGTTTGAGCGGCGGTGAAACCCGCCCGACGCCAAGCTGCTAAAACGTTGGCTGCAAATGTAGAGCGACAGTGAGGTGAAAAAGCGCTTGAATTACACTTGCAACAACAAGACGAGATAGGCAAACCTGCGAAGCCGTTAGAACAGGAAAAAAATAATAGAAAAAAATGAATAATCTAAAAAAATCAATGTTAGCAGGTATTATCTTGCTTTTTGTTTTGTTGTTGGCATCTTTCAGTATAAAACAAATTTTACCATTACCTGCGAGTTATTGGGTATCAAGAATTTACTTCTGGATAGTACTTGCAGCAATGGTTTTCTATGCCTTTAAGGCAGAAA
>WQYU01000003.1 GCA_009781075.1 Paludibacter sp.
AAACAATTAATAATAATGAGATAAATAAAAAAAGGATAGCAGTTTTTATTTTAGCGGAGAATGGAAAAATCATTCTCCGTTTTTTTCATACCTTGTGTCAGCAAGATTCTTTTGGCTTTTTTCCCTGCATTATTTTCAATAAGATTTGTTTTTTGTACTTTTGCAAAAATTTTAAGTATGAAACATACGGAAATTTCAACATTAGGAGAGTTTGGGCTGATAAAACGACTGACTGAAAATTTTCCTATCAAAAATAATTCTACCGAAAAAGGGATAGGCGACGACGCGGCTGTTTTAGATTATTCAAACAAAAAAACCTTAATAACCAGCGATTTGTTACTTGAAGGCATTCATTTTGATCTTACTTATGTGCCGTTGCGACATTTGGGCTATAAGGCAGTAATTGTCAATTTGTCGGATATTTATGCGATGAACGGACAGCCAAAACAAATCATTGTGTCCATTGGGGTTTCAAAACGTTTTTCTGTTGAAAATTTAGAAGAAATATACTCAGGCATTCGACTTGCATGCAATATATATGGCATAGATTTGATTGGCGGTGATACTTCGGCTTCGCTAACCGGATTGACAATCAGTATTACCTGTATCGGTGAAGGGCAGTATGGGCAAATTGTTTATCGAAACGGTGCAAAAGAAAATGATTTAATCTGTGTTTCAGGCGAATTGGGGTCTGCGTATATGGGCTTACAATTACTTGAACGTGAAAAAATTGTTTTCGAAACCAGCGGTGCTATACAACCAGATTTTCAAGGGAAAGATTATATTCTTCAACGACAACTCAAACCCGAAGCACGAGCCGATATCATTGATAATTTGAAGAAACACAATATTTTACCTACTGCGATGATGGATATTTCAGATGGGCTGTCAAGCGAATTGTTTCATATCTGTACTCAAAGTAATGTCGGTTGCCGTATTTTTGAAGATAAAATACCCATAGGCGAGCAAGCGGCAATTATGGCAGAAGAAATGAATTTTAACATTATTACTGCGGTTCTGAACGGTGGTGAGGACTACGAACTGCTTTTTACCACATCGCTTAGCGACTATGAAAAACTTATTCAAATTGATGATATTGGAATTATCGGACATATCACATCGCCCGAAAAAGGGCTTGCTTTGGTCGGACGGCAAGGCGAAGAAATTAAATTGAAAGCGCAGGGATGGAATTCGTTGCAATAAAAAGTTTGAAAATAAAACACAAATATGAATAATATGAATTATATAATTGGTCAAAGCGACCTTACTTTTGAGGTAATAGAAAAAATTTTCAGTGAAAATCTTACGCTCGAACTGTCGCAGGAGGCGGTTGCGCGTGTGCAAAAATGCCGTGATTATTTAGACAGGAAAATGCAAAATTCCAATGTGCCAATATACGGCATTACAACGGGCTTCGGCTCACTTTGCAATAAAAATATTTCCGCAAACGAACTGACAGAATTGCAGGAAAACCTTGTGAAATCGCATGCTTGCAGTATCGGCAACCCATTGCCGGAAGAAATTATTCGCCTGATGATGTTGCTGAAAATTCACGCTCTTTCGCTCGGACATAGCGGAGTACAAGTGGCTACAATAGAGCGAATTATTGATTTTTATAATAAAAACATAACGCCTGTTGTATATGAACAGGGGTCGCTTGGAGCAAGCGGCGACCTTGCTCCGCTGGCAAATCTTTTTTTGCCGCTCATCGGAGAAGGTGAAGTAATTTTTGAAAATAATAAATATAAAACCGCCGAAATTTTGCAGCGATTTAACCTTCAACCAATTCGTTTGCAAAGCAAAGAAGGGCTTGCCCTGCTTAACGGCACTCAATTTATGGCTGCAAACGGCGTTTATGCGCTGTTGCGAGCAAAAAAACTGACTAAAATTTCGGATACTGTTGCGGCGCTGTCGCTCGATGCGTTTGACGGAAGAATTGAACCATTTGATGCGAGTATCCATAAAGTTCGGCAGCATAAGGGACAGGCACAGACGGCAGAATTTTTTCGTTACATACTTTCGGGTAGCGAACTGACTTCACGTAAAAAACCACACGTTCAAGACCCTTATTCTTTTCGCTGCATTCCGCAAGTTAGCGGCGCAACAAAAGATGCGATTAGATATGTTGAGAGCGTACTTCTGACGGAAATTAACTCTGTTACCGACAATCCGACAATTTTTCCTGACGAGGATAAAATTATATCAGGAGGAAATTTTCATGGACAGCCGCTTGCGTTAGTATTTGATTATCTGGCTATTGCGCTGTCGGAACTTGGAAATATTTCCGAACGCCGTATTGCACAACTGATTCTTGGTCTTCGCGGGTTACCTGAATTTCTTGTTGCCAATCCCGGTCTTAATTCGGGATTTATGATTCCACAATATGCTGCTGCTGCGATGGTTAGTCAAAATAAGATGTATTGTTTTGCCGCCTCAAGCGACTCAATAGTATCATCAAACGGACAGGAAGACCACGTTAGTATGGGTGCAAATTCGGCAATAAAATTGCATAAAATTTTAGATAATTTAGTAAAAATCATTGCAATAGAACTGATGAATGCTGCTCAGGCGATGGAATTTCGCCGTCCAGCAAAAACTTCTCCTGCACTCGAAAATTTTTTAAAAGAATTTAGAAAATCGGTTGCAGCAGTTACAGAAGATGTTGTGATGTATAAAGAAATTGAAAAAGCGGTAGAATTTGTTAATTCGCAAGTATTTTTGCATTAATTTTTTGGGCATCTTCGCCCTCGTCTATGGCTTTTTTCCACATCTCAACGGCTTTTTCTCTGTTATCGTTTTTTAACAGAATATCTCCGTAATGGTCGTAAATTACGCCATTCTGGTCGTTTATATTAAGATTTGAAATTGCTTTTTCAATATAAAGTTTTGCTAACGAATAACTTTCACGTTCATATAAAATCCACGCATAAGTATCTAAAAATGTAGGATTATTTGGCTCAGCCTCAACTGTTTTTGAACTCATTGTCTCGGCTTTACGCAAATCGCGCTTTGCAAGTGCAAGATAATAAGCGTAATTATTCATAACATACAAATTTGTAGGATTGGCTAAAAGAGCATTGTCGTATGCGACAAAAGCGCTGTCGGGCAAATTTATTTTGTAAAATGCATCCGCCATAATAGAATAAAAATCACCGGAAAACGATTGTGTTTCATTATTTAACAGACTGATACCCTTTTTAGCAGTCGATATTGTTTGTTCAAAATTTTCTAATTGAAAATTTGCAATTGTTTTAAAATAATAAAATTGGGGCAAATCAGGCAACATTTCAATCGCCTCATCAGATGTTGTAATCGCTTTTTCATAATTTTTTTGTGATAAATAAAATTGAATGAACTCGCCCCACGCTTTTTCGTTTTTGGGATTAATATTAATCATTGCCTCAAGTTCGGCAATTGCCTCTTCCTGTCGATTTTGAGTTTGTAAAAAAAGATAGTAATAAGCGTGCGGCTGCTCTTCAAGCGGATAACGCTCAATAAGAAGTTTCAGCAAATTTTCCGTTTGAGCAACTGCCGACTCGTCTGAATATGTTTGCTTGATATATTCTCCCAAAATTTGAAGTTTAGTTTCAATATCCAAATTATCGTTTTTCAAGGCTTGAGTTACCATTTCCAATGCTTCTTCTGACTTATTTTCTTGCATATAATAATCCGCCAAACTTACATAAACCAGTGGACTTTGAGGGTCTGCCCTTCGCACCTGCTCAAAAACTTCCAGAGCGGCATCTTTTTGTCCGGACTGCATTAAAAGATTGGCTTTGAGCAATTTATAACGTACATCATAAGGATATTTATCTATCAAACGTTCAATTTCGGCAAAAGCAGAGCGCGTGTCGTTGTTTTGCAAATGAAGTTTAAATTTTTCAATGGAAATATCTTCGCTCATCCCTGTAAGTTTTTCCAAATCGTCATACGCTTTCAAAGCACGTTTTATATCTTTATTATAAATATAAATTGCAGCCAGAATAGGATAAATCTGTTTGTTTTGCGGGTGAAATTTCTGAGTTTGTTCTGCAAGTTCCAGCGCATTAATTTCGTCTCCGATGTCCATATATAGAGAAATAAGTTGATAACTGTACCACCAGTCATCAGGTGTAATTTCTACTGCCTTTTGCAAATGCCCAAGCGCCTTTGCTATGTTGTGATATTGCAAAAACATCATTCCAAGTTCCGAATGAATTTCGGCATTAACGCTGTCAATTTCATTGCAACGCAATAGTGTTTCCAAAGCAGAGTCGTAATCACCGTCAAATTTGAAACGAATTGCCTCATAAAAAAGCGAATCGCGCAACAAAAGTGCTGACTCACTAAGAGTTACAGCGGACTTTGGCTTTATTGATACCTGCTTTGTAACCGAACACGAATTTAATAAAATTGCTATTATTATAAAAAACGGGAAAAATATTTTGTTTTTCATTTTGCAAAAGTAAATGAAATTATTGAAAAACAGACAAACATAGAATTTATTTGTTAAAATGATTATCCGCGTAATGTACCTTTTAATTTTTTTTTTAATTTATTTTAATCTTTGCAGATAAAATAAAAAAACTTTATCTTTGCACAAAATATTTAAAAATATTTATTTAATTTATGAAAATATGCTTTGACAAATATATTAAGTGGATTTTCGCCCTTGTAACAGGACAAATATTTTTTTTATTTCTTACAGAAAAACACAAAAATTCTGCAAAAGTTCATTCTTTTGCTTTGTTTATTCCTTCTGTTATTAATTTTGGCACAAATTTTATTCCACATACTTACAATTACGGAATGATTTACCCACGCTCCGGCACTCATCTTGTGTTCCCGCCGCTCTTGCTGCTTGCTGCCCCTCGTTTGTAACGAGGAGGCTAATGGTAAAGCGTTTTTAACGTAAATATTTTATGTTAAAAACATAAAACCAAATTCCACTCGTTTATAAACGAATGGAAACAGGAGCGGTGATAAAATGCTGTTGTTTTTAAAATTATACTGCAAAAACGCCGGCACGGAACTAAAAACGGAAAAAAGCAGTATAAAAAAATAAATCTTTCCCTGTTTTATTTGTTTTAGTGCGGGGGATAAAAAATAAAAAAAATAAAATTCTTAATTTTAATAAACTTTTTCAAATATGACAAAATTTTACACAAAAAAAACGGTATCCGTTGTGTTGACTACAGCACTGTTTTTCCCAATTATGGTTTTTTTGAGCGGATGTAAGGAAACACATACTCCTGATAATATTGAAGGAGATATTGAAATCATAAATTTTCAACAGTCAGAGTGTATACCTGGTATAGATAATTTATTTAAAGACGAGATTACGTTTGTATCGCAAGATTCTTTGCTACACGTTGAGTTGGGTAAAATAATGATGAATTGTTGTTTGGAAGGAATTGATTATGAAATTTCCAAAGACAATGAAAACATTATTATCAATATCACTCAAATGATGATGTATAACGCTGGATGTAATTGTGTATGTCCTTACGATCTGAATTTTGATATTGCCAATCTTGCATTTGGCACATATATTGTGCAAATTCAAATTATTGGATTTCAAAAGTATAATAATGTTACTCTAAATTATGATTCAAATACGAATCAAACTAACCCATTAATAAGGAACTGATATGAGAAAGTTAAACATTTTAGTAACATTATTTATTTCCAGTGTAACTTTGATAAATGCACAAACAAATTTGATTGCCGACGAAGGCAATACGTGGAATGTTTTGTACTTCGGCTTTACATACGGGGTAGATGAGCATGGAATGCCTATAGAACAAATTTGGGAGGTAAATACTGAACAATATGTAATCATTGGAGATGTTGTTTATAATGGAATAACATACAAACATGTTTTTAAAACTGATATGTCAACAGGAGAGCTCACACCTACAGCATTAATTCGACAAGAAAGTCAAAAAGTTTATATTCTTGGTGAAACAGCAGAAAAAGTTCTGTATGATTTCACTTTGGAAAATGGGGATATGACCGATTTAGCGTGTGGTTATTGGAATAATTTATATGCTAATGTTGATTATGTAAACATAAATGGCACGGATAGAAAACGAATACAACTGACACCTGAGTACGGTGCCAACCCAAGTTATTATACTATTGATACTTGGCTTGAAGGAGTTGGTAGTTTATATGATTTTATTTATTGCGGTCCTATCTCTGGCGGAGAAAGATATTTGTTGTGTATGTCTTATAATGACTCAATAATTTATCAAAATCCGCTTTTCCAAAAATGTTATTACAGCGGTGGAATAGACAGTGAAGATGTTCAGGAAATAGCTGATCTTCTTGGTTATCAAGTATATTCTACAGGTTTGGAACAAACGCAAAACATCAATATTTCTGTCAAAATCAGTGATGATAAAATTACTGTGGATTTTCCGACAAATGAAACCTCATTGCAAGTTGATATTTTTAATCTTTCCGGACAAAAAGTTTATTCTGAAAAATTGAATATAAATAAAAATGAAATTGAAGTAGGATTTTTAAGTAACGGTCTGTATTTTATTAAGATTCAAGGGAGTAACGGACAGATTAATAATTTTAAAATTTTAAAAAAATGAAGAAGAAAATTTTTATTTTAGGATTTATATTCATGCAAGTCAATATGTTAATTGCACAAAACAGCATAATTGCTAATGCAAGGATCACAGACAATATGGAAATTGCAAAAGTTAAACCTACAGATTTGTATGCAAAAACCGTATATGCTTCAGGGGAAGCACAATTTGCTTCAAAATCCGGATATGTCAGAATTTTATTGTCCGACAATTATGGATACGATATGCTTGTGTACGAAAGTTCTCCGCTTGTGGCAACTAATGGCATAGATATTTTTTCACAAAAAGTTGTCGAAAGCGTAAAAATACCATCCAATGTTGATTTGACAAAAGTTAGAGTTGAAATAAAGAATGCTGTATTATCAAGTCTTGTTGTTTCATTTTCCGATTCACATCCTACCGATTTGCAGATTAAAAAAGAATTATCAGATAAAATTGATTTGATAAACAGTAATTTGCGAGCGCGTAATGCATTGTGGCGTGCAGGAGAGACAGGACTGTCACAAATGACATATCAAGAGCGGAAAGCATTTTTCGGGGGTAATGTTCCTGATTTGGATGGCGCTGAATATTATATTGGTGGAATTTTTGAACTAAATCCCGATGCACAGTACAATACGCCCACAAGTTCTAATTATGTCGAAGGATTTGACTGGCGCAACAGGCACGGAATTGACTGGACTACTCCTGTGAAATATCAAGGCACTTGTGGCGGATGTTGGGCTTTTTCTGCTGTTGGTTCAGTGGAAGGTTTGGTTAATCTGTATTACAATCAAAAATTAGATTTGGATTTATCGGAACAACAAATAATTTCATGTACGCCACCTGCTCCTTTTTTTATTAACCCAACAACTAATGATACATCTTTTTATTCAAATGATTGTCATGGAGGTTACCCAGAATATGGTTTAAGGTATATTGTAGGAAATGGGGTTGTTAATGAAAATTGTTTGCCGTATGAAGAGGTTGATGATAATTGTGATAATATTTGCGATAATTCATCGGAAAGTATTAAGATTGCAAATTATGAAGTATTTTATGGAGAAAATGGATTTAACACTAATGATGTACTTAAAAGTAAAATTATTCATAATGGTATGTTAGCAGGTGTTGTAGGGGGGTGGAGTCACGCCATGGTAATGGTTGGATATGGAACAGTACAATCAGGTGACATTGTCTTCTATCCAAATATGAGCCAAAATGCTACAATGGATGATGTTACAATTGTAGAGAATGACCCACGAATCGGACAAACGTATTTTATTTTTAAAAACAGTGGAACATGGGGACCTTGGTTTAATATTTTGGCAGACATGCCAAACAGTTTTTCTACAACTGCAATTCCTATAGGACCCATAACAAGTCTCAACTACTCTGATGCTGACATTGTATGCGAAGATCGTGACGGCGACGGATATTATAATTGGGGAATAGGACCAAAACCTGCAACTTGTCCATATTGTCCAGACATTCCCGATTGCGATGATTCTGACCCAACTATTGGTCCAATGGACGAATATGGTAATTGTATGCGTTTTGCAGATCTCCTTATCCGCGATGATTTGCAAGATGATGGGACAACTCCAAATCCGTGTCAAATTCTCTGGAATAGTCCTGATATTTCTTTGGTAGATGCAAACGGAATGATAATTAACAATTTGAGAAATTATAATGATGATAACATTTTTGTTAGAGTGAAAATAACGAACAGGGGAGATTTGGTAAGTACAGGGCAGGAAAAGTTGCATGCTTATTGGAGAACATCATCACTTAATACAGTATGGGATAATAGTTGGATAGTTAATTTTTCTTTACCGCAAGTTAGTTACTTATATGGTGAAATCACCCCTTCAGCAGGAATAGATATTCCAAATATCCAACCGCATAGTGAAATTACTATGTATGTTCCGTGGACTATTTCGGACTATTTACATTTGATACTTAACAATGAACTTGACTTGTCTTTTCAATCTCCAGGCACAATTAATTGGGGAGTTGCTTTTTTGGCACGGGTAGATGACGGCAACGAAACATTTGGGGTAAATGAACATTCATTACCAACTGAAACATTCGCTCAAAATTCTAATAATGTTGCAGTTAGTAATGGTACCAAATTATTGTTTAAGAGTGATTTTTCTACTGCTGTAAGTTTAGAAGGCAAAAATATACCTTTTGAAATCAGTTATACCCAGATTCCAAATTCCAATTATATTCTTAATGATTTTGCCGAACTTTATGCATTGTTAAGCAATGATTTAATGGAAAAGTTAGATGTTAATTCAAGCAAGGACATAAAGGTCATTGACCAAAACCGAGTGTTTTTAACTTCTGCCAATTCGGAACTTCATTTTGCACCTTTGGATAAGGAAGATGAAAAATATTTCATTGGCGCAGAGGCTCATTTTATATCCGACAAAATGCCTGAACTCAATGAATTTGATTTTGACCTTACTTATCAAGAGAACGGTGAAAATGCAGAGTCAATGCGTTTTACCGCTGTTCGCGATGAAAATATATATTTCAAAGCGCACGCAGAGGTTAACAATCCTAAAGTAGTGAAGGCAAAAGAGGAAGTTACTCTCACTGCAAATCAAATCATTGCTGACGCTGAATATATTTGGCATGATGAAACAGGTAATATTGTAGGCAAGGGTTACCAAATAACGCTAATGCCCGACCATTCACAAACCTATAAAATCGAGATTGAACAGAAAGATAATGGCTACAAATCGTATGATGAGGTTCAGGTTATAGTTGTAGATGGGGTAATAAAATCGCTTGCACCAAATCCTGCAAACGATTATGTTACAGTTTCTTATCTGCTTTCAGATAATGCAACGGATGCAGTCATTCAAATATCCAACATTTATGGCAATATTTCTGCTTCATACCCGCTTGCAATCAACCGAACCGAGCAGCAAATTTCTCTTTCGGGCTTAATGTCGGGAACTTATCTTGTAAAATTGCTAATCAGTGGCACTGCTGTTGATTCCAAGAACCTTTTAAAACAATAAATTACAAAAACAAATTCCCCCGCACAAAACTAATAACAGGGAAACACACAAGCCAAAGCCGCCGAATGGCGGCTTTGGCGATTGCGTAAGAAAAACAACTTATTGTATCCCTATAAAAAGACTTGCCGTACCTTATTTCCCAAATCGCATTGTACGTTTCAAATCCTTTGGCTCAATGGAAAGTTGTTTGCCTTCCAAAAGGGCTGCAACGCCTTCCGGCTCGTCAATTTCACAACAATTATTGTCCTGATAATCTGTTGGTTGGCTGTAAGTTGTGATAACGCCTTCGTAATTACGCAATACCACTTTTTCGGGACTTTGCGAAATCAGATATGTTGGCATAACGGGGATTTTTCCTCCTCCTCCCGGCGCATCAACCACAAAAGTAGGCACGCAGTAGCCCGAAGTGTGTCCTCTCAAATTTTCAATAATTTCAATTCCTTTGGAAACAGGCGTGCGAAAATGCTCCAAGCCCATAGATAAATCACATTGGTATATATAATAAGGACGCACACGTATTTTTACCAAATCGTGTACTAAATCTTTCATTATCTTTACATTATCGTTCACTCCACGCAATAGAACAGATTGATTGCCAAGTGGAATGCCGGCGTCAGCCATTCGCTCGCAGGCGGCGCGGCTTTCAGGGGTAATTTCCTGAGAATGATTAAAATGCGTATTTATCCAAATGGGATGATATTTTTTTAACATATTAACCAAATTGTCGGTTATTCTTTGAGGACAAACCACCGGTGTGCGCGTTCCTATACGAATTATTTCAACGTGCGGAATTTGCCGCAGCCGTTGAATAATATATTCAAGCCGCTCGTCGGCAATCATTAACGCATCTCCGCCCGACAGCAATACGTCCCGCACTTGCGGCGTGGCGGCGATATAATCAAGGCATTTTTCAATATTATCACTATGGTAGGCAGCATCTTGTTGTCCTGCAAAACGGCGCCGCGTGCAATGCCGACAATACATCGAACACATATCGGTAACTAAAAAAAGCACACGGTCGGGGTAGCGGTGTGTCAGTCCCGGAGCAGGAGAATCTTCGTCTTCGTGTAAAGGGTCCAGCATATCGGCTGCGGTATTATGTGTTTCGGCTGCGGTAGGAATTGCCTGACGCCGAACAGGACAGTTCGGATCTTCGGTATTTATCAACGACAAATAATAAGGTGTAATTGCCATACGAAGCGTTTTCAAACTTTCCGTAATACCATTTTCTTCCTGTTCGGTAAGTACAATATATTTTTTTAATTGTTCTAATGTCTCTATTCGGTTGCGCACTTGCCAATGCCAATCGTTCCAATCGGTATCCGACACATTTGGAAACATATTTTGTCTGTTATTTTTCATCTAATGTAAAAGATTTAAAAGTTTAGGTTTGCAAAAATACTGTTTTTTTTAGAAAAAAAATCAATGTCTGATTTAACCTGATTTTTTCCATGTTATTTAATTGGAATTCCTGCCTCGCTGAATTTTCAGAGATTGTGCAACAAATTTTGAAAAAAAATCTGTTTCCACCTGATTTAACAATATTCCGAGAGAATTTTTTTATTCTTTTGCTTGTATAAGTGCTTGAAGTTCCAAATCGGCAGAAGTATAAAAAATTGTTGCTTTTATTTTTTCCAAAACAGGTTTTATGTTGTTAATAATGCCTTTTTGTTTTGCCAAAATAATTATACCGATAGTTCCTGTATTGTTTTAGACATACATTTTTTCATTTTTGAGGTCGGAAGCAGGGTAATTAAAAATTGAAACTTTGTAATTACCCAAAAGTTCTGCAAATGTGCGTTTTGACATGTTGGCAACCTCTGCTGCCTGTCCAAGCGACAATTTCCCCTGTTCGTAAAGACCGCTTGCAAGTATCATATATAATTGGAAGTTGTCAAGTCCCGACATTTCCGGTATTTTTAAACTTATTGTTCTCATTTTCTTATTTAAACATTTCAAATGCAAAGGTATAAAAAATTTCTCAAAGGAGCATTTTTTTCCGTGTCGATGAAGAATCTGTTTAAATTTTCGTAGATAGCAATTTTAGATGATGTGAGTTTGATATATAAATACCGCTGCTCCTCGTTGCAAACGAGGAGCAGCAAGGAAGTTTTGAGCAGTTTTAGGGAGTTTTCTTAAACTGTTTGCGGTTTATAATGTTTTGCTGCCCACGAAACCATTGTTTTGGCTTCTTCCATTCCCGATTGCACTACTTTATAATTCAGAGTACCATCGTATCCCATTGCTTTGTGCAGTATATCGTATGAAGACATAAAACATTGATAATATTTTTTGTCCTTTTTTAAAACAGCATTTTGATAATCCTTTAAATCAAGACTTTGCCCTTTTTTAAGATTTGTTCGCACGTCCGTAACAGCGTCCAAAGCAACTAACACACCGCACCACGCTGTATTACCAGCCATTTTTACATATTTTCTATCATTATAATAATTGCCATCCTTTTCGGCTTTTTCGGAAAGAATTTGCTTTGCATTGTCCAAATAACGCTCTGCCTCTTTAATTGGATTTTTTAATTCTGCCATAATTATAAAATTATTTCACTGCAAAGGTAATATTTTCTTTGTATTCTACCAAATTATCAAACAAAAATTTTGATTTTACTTATTTTTTTCAAGGGCTTCTTTTAAGTCGTCATCTCTTTGTTCAAGTGCCTGATAGAGGGGTTTGATGACATGTCCTTCATTATTTTCCTTGATTACTATGGTATTTCCATATTTGATTTTTACTGTTTTTGTTGGATAATCAAACTCTCCTCCTGCCTTTTTCGTCATTCCTGATGAAATATCGGGATAACTTACAGTACTGTTGGAAACACCTCCCGTAGCATTTTTCCCAACATCGCAAAAACCCACAGGAGTTCCATTCAGTGGGTCATTTACCGATACATAATTTGTTATTTTTGAAGCATCTTTGATTTTTCCTTCTGCAATTTCTATTTTTGTGGTTTTTGATATATCCATTGAGTTGAATGTATATGCAGATAAATCGGAATGCAATGCTGCTTCGGCTGCAAGATGTCCGCCAAGAGAATGTCCTGTTGTAACTATTTTATCCTTGTCAATATTATAAGGTGGATTTGTTAATGTTTTCACAATATCGTTAGTTACACTTTTTGCAAGTTTTGTTTGCGGCATATCACTATCTAATAAACCCGTCCATCCGTTTATTTTGTCCGCATTGCCTTCTTTTGAAGATTTAAAAATATCATCTGTTCCACGAAAAGCGATAACATAATGATTATCATCCGTTTTCAATAAAACACACTCAAAACCAATTTTCTCCCCATCTGTGTTAGCCCTATTGATTATTTTTGATAAATTTTCATCTTGAACAGGATGATATCCATCAGGAAAATCATTTGTATGATATGCACAATCGGAAATTTTAGCCATGTCTGCGGCAAATCTCATTGTGTCCTCTTTCAATTTCAATTCTTCAGGCGACATATTTTTTACTTTATTTTTCCATTCTTCTCTACCTTCAATTCGCTGATTTATGGCTTCCATTTTATCCACTATTGGTTTAGTCAGATTCAGACAAGCATAATCTGATTTTGCATTTTTACACAAATCTAACATTTCCATGTATTCTACTTCCAATGCCTTTTTTTGCGATAATAAAGAATCAATATTAAAAAGCCGATTCCTTTCATTTTCATCCTGTTCTTTTTTTCGTTCTGCATAAGACGGAGAACTGTCCGCTAAAATTGGAACTTCGGATAATGTTACTCCGCTGGGGCGATAATCCACGTAGTTTTTTTCTATGATTATTCCGTCTTGTGTGGAAGGATTTTTCTTCATCAATGCCTGATTTATTGGTGTTCTTGTTACAGACACATTTGCTTTTTGGTCTTGCGCAAAATGTGTTCCGACATCAAAATTTTTCAGCCCTTCTCTTTGCGATACATTCTGGTCAATTGCAGACACAATAACTCCACCAAGCTGTCTCGCTTCTTCTTCTCTTTCGGCTGCCTCCTCTCTCGCTTTCCTCTCAGCCTCTTCCTTTGCTCGTCTTGCAGCTTCTGCTCTCATCTCTCTTTGTTCTCTTACTCGTCTGGCATTTTCTTCCATTATTTGTCTGTTATGTTCTTCAATTTGTCTATTACGTGCTTCCTGTTCTTGCCTTTGCCGCTCTTGCCGTTCCAGTTCCTGCCTTTGCCGTTCTCTTTCTATTTGCCTTTGCCGCTCTTTTTCAGCTTCACATCGTTGACAGCACTGACTATATGCACTACTATATTTGTCAAAAAAATTAGGTTTAAATGGTTGCAATCTTTTATTCGCATTTTCATTTTCCCATTGTTGTTGATCGGCAGCAGCCATTCTTTTATATTTTTCAAAACAGCCACAATCACCTTGTGCATTTACATACAATGGAATACTCCATACCAATATTATAACTGTAAATAATGTCTTTTTCATAATATTCTACTTTTTAGTTATAAATTCATTATTTTTCCATATTCCCTCAGCGCTTTGTCCGTCTGCATAAACCATTGTTCCTTTCCCTTTTGGTTCAAGTTTTTGCGTTCTTTTATTGAATGTACATTGTCCATTGAAACGGTCGCCATTTAGGTATGATATTGTACCTTGTACAGGGTTTCCGTTTTTCCATGTACCTGCATACATACTCCCGATTGCATCCGTTAAAGTTCCTTCTCCGTTGAATTGTCCGTTTTTGAAAGTTCCTGTATATTCGGTAGTTACGTCATTGGTTATTGTATCACGGTAAGTGAGCGTACCTTCTCCCCAAAACACATTGCGGTTAAAATTACCGATATAAACTTCCCCGTTATTGCGTGTGTACACCCCTTGTCCTTTTATATAACCGTTCTTATCAACCCAACCTTCCAAGATTGCACCTCTACGCGTAAATTGTCGATAAGAAAGCCCTTCCGCTCCTTTTTCCAAACGCAATGCACAATCTTCAGCCAACTGTTCAAATTCAGGATTTGTTGTTGCTCTTGTAAGTAAGTAATTATTAATAGTTTCAGATAGTTTTTTGTAGGATTGTTTATTAAAATTACTTCTATTTTTCAACGTTTTCAACTGTTTGTAATCTGCCATCTGACGGGTTTCCTTTTCAGTGAAAGTAACATTTCCGAAAAATTCATTTCCCTGTGCTGCAAACAAAATGTTATCTTCTGGATATAATTTATATAACCTTATTTGCATAAGGTCGGATTTCTTTATTTTAAATCCTTCTTTATTAGTTTTTGCTACATAAGATTTAATTGCCAAATTAACATCCATGCATCCCACAAACAACCTCTGCATATTCAAAGACATTGTTGTATTGGTACTGTTATCTTCGGTAGACAAAGCAAACAGACCTCCCAATACAGCACCTCCTAAATAACCCCAAGTACCCAAACTTGCTAACGGCACCGCTATGGAATTTATCAATAATTTTGCGAATTCGGGATTCATTCCTTCTTCTAATTTCGTGTTTCCAAAATAAAAAAATGCACGTTCAGAATTGTCTGAATACACAGAATCAACGGAAGATAACGCAAAATAACTTTTGAGATTCTCATTGTACTTCAATGAATATTTAAACGGTACACCTGTGTACATTCCGTATTCTTGTGCCAATGTACAGTAAGGCATTATTGTGGCTCTGTAGCGGTCACTAACATTTATGATGTTTATGACCAGATAAGGCGTACTTTGGTCGTATGCTAAATCGGAAACCCATACACCGCAAATGTCGTCTTCAAAAGGTGCTACATCTCTCTGTTGCGCCTGTAGCGACAACGTGAGCGATAGCGATAAAAACAAGATGAGATAAAAATTTTTCTTCATAAGAACTTAATTTTAAATTTAATTTATAATTATATTGCATTTATTTTTAATCTCAGACAATAAAAATAGCGTGAAACAACCTGTCTGTGTTCAGGTTACCACGCCTATCCCTCTGGCAAGTAGCTCCACGCCGAATACACGGCGTGGAGCTGACCTATTCTTGAGGGATAACCCAATCTGGGTTATTATTTGTGGTAAATGAACACAAGAATATAGCAAGTAATTCGCTATTTATATTTATTTTTTATTTTTTATTCCATTTTGTGAAAATTTATATTTAAATACGTTGCAAAGTTACAAAATATTTTTAATTAAAAAAGAAAAAGGGAAAAAACTGTAAATTTAATTCCGTAGGAATTAGAACCTGACAAAATACAATCATCTTTTAAATAAAAGATAATCAAAAATCAGTAACTTTGCAAAAATAATTTTTTCCGAATGAAAAACAAACAGTATTTTTTTGTGCAATTTTATTTAATATTTAAAAATTTTTCCATAAAAAAAATAATAAATTTATTAAAAATTAACATATCATATTTTTTTTCGATTTTTAAAATAAGTACAAAATATGATATGATGCCTGTATTTGCCTCTTTTGAGCCGTCAAATTTTTGCAATTTGCAATGCCCGCAATGTCCGGTATCAATGCGTACAAAACAGAATTTTAAAGGTGAATTGATGAGTTTTGATTTATTTAAAAACATTTTTAATGAATTGAAACACAATTTATTATATGCAATTTTCTATTTTCAGGGCGAGCCGCTGATAAACAAAAATTTAACAAAAATGATTGCTTTTGCTCACAAAAACAAAGTTTTTACAATGACTTCAACAAATGCACAACTACTTGATAATCAAACCTCTCGCGAATTAGTAGAATCCGGACTTGATAAAATTATTATTTCTATTGACGGAGCAACGCAGGAGAGTTATGAGCAATATCGCATTGGAGGCTCACTTGAAAGGGCGATTGAAGGTGTAAAATTTATTCAAAATTGGAAAAAGAAATTGCATAGCCGAACTCCGTTAGTTGAAATTCAGTGCCTGTTGTTGAGTACAACGGAACAGCAAATCTTTGAAATGCAACAACTTACAAAAACATTAAATGCCGACAAACTTATTTTTAAAACTGCTCAATTCTATGATTTTGAGAACGGAAATATTCTTATGCCCAAAAATGAGAAATTAAGCCGCTATTGTCTAAATACTGATGGTAAATATATGATTAAGAATAAATTACATAATCGTTGCTTGCGGCTGTGGGCAGGCACGGTAATTACTTCCGACGGAAAAATTTTACCATGTTGCTTTGATAAAAACGCCGATTTTATTTTTGGAGAAATCGGAGAAAACTCAAAAGTTGGTTTTAAAGAAATTTTTAACGGAAATATAGCACACACATTCCGCAAAAAAATCGCAGAAAACCGCAAACAATTCGCAATGTGCAGAAACTGCACAGAATAGAAAATTCAGATAATAGCGCAAATAAATTTATTGAAAAATAAGATCGCCGTCCTTATCAAAGTTTTTATATCCTTGTGATACAGCCGAATTTTCGCTATTTTGCCGTTTGTTTGCTTCGCCATGCCGTTGCCGATATTTGTGCCAATTTGTGTTATTATATTGTAAATGTGCGATTTAAATGTTTTTTTAGCGGATTTCATATACTTATTTTTTAGATTTGAAAGAACAACTGATTCATAATAGCACCTCTCAAAATATATTTTTGCTTCCTGTTGATTTTTACAGTCGTACATTGCTATAAGTTTTTTCTCATTCTCCACGCAGCAGCCGTCTTTGTCTTTATAATATTCTATCATAGTATATTAATAAAAAAAAATCTGTAAATTTGTACTCTCAAATTTTATGAAATTTAATAATAAAAATAAAATATATTGTTGTCTTTCTATATTTTACGGAAAGATAATGCAAATTCGCAATGTTATGTACGACAAAGAAATTTTAAAATCTGTTGGCTTTAAAGTTCCGATTATTAGTGTTGGCAATTTGACAGTTGGAGGAACAGGCAAAACTCCGCATGTCGAGTTTTTAATTTATATTTTATCGGAAAAATATAAAACAGCAGTTCTCAGCCGTGGTTATGGGCGCAAAACGAGTGGTTTTGTTCTTGCTGACCAAAAATCAAAAGCAGAAACGATTGGAGACGAGCCATATCAAATTTTCAAAAAACATCCCGAAGTGATTGTTGCGGTTTGCGAAGACCGCGTTGCAGGTGTGAATGAAATTATTGCTCAATTCCCTGATATTCAAGTAATTATACTTGACGATGCTTTTCAACATCGTGCAATAATACCGGGTTTGTCAATTTTGCTTACCGATTATTTTAATCTTTATACCGAAGATACTATAATGCCTGCAGGCAACTTACGTGAAGCAGCCGAAGGTGCGCAACGCGCTGATATTATTATAGTTACAAAATGTCCCCCTGACGAAGAAATGATGCCTGTTGAGTGGATACGCGAAAAACTCAACAATCCTGAGCAGCCGATATATATGACCCGATATAAATACGAAAATATTGTGCCTGTTTTTCCGGAATCGCAGGGCGAAATTCGTATTCTTTTGCAGCATTTGATAGAAAAAAATCCCATTAATGATATTCATCTTTTCCTTTTTGTTGGAATTGCCAATCCTGCGCCAATGTTTTCGTATCTTAATCAAATGTTTGATAATGTATCACTTATGCAATATTCCGACCATCACAATTTTTCTAAAAAAGATTATAAAACATTAAAAGAAAAATTTGATAATTCAGAATTTCCAATAAAATATATTATCACAACCGAAAAAGATGCCGCCCGAATTGTAGATGACCGTAATTTTCCCCAAGAATTAAAACCGTACATTTTTGCGCTGCCAATTAAAACAAAACCTGTGCGTCACAATTCACGTTTTATTAGTAAAATGCGAGATTATGTGCAAAAAACATTGGAAAATAAGCCATACACACCAAAGTAATTGTCAGAATAAAAATTTGTTTATCAATATTTTTGCTCGCTGTCGCGAAAATAATACACAATTCCAAATTCGCTGCAAAGTTTGTAGCGAATTTGTGGCGGCTCGTTTTTAAAATGCTTTTCTACGGTATTCCAAATTTGCAGAATAATTTGGTCGGCTTCTTTGAGCAAGGCAGTAAAATCATCACGGCTTCGGTTGGTTGTCGATTTGTGAAATTGTTGGGTGGTATATTTCTCCTTAAAAATGTCGTAATGCACACGTACTTTGTTAATTGGCGGATTATAAATCGGAATTCCTCCGTTTTGCGTACGCATTTCTTCGCCCTCAATAATCTTTTCTCCCCAAAAAAGCACGTTCTCTTCTGAACTTAAATTCGGCACATTATTTTCGTTTTTCTCCATCCCGTAAAGTGTCTTATTTTCCTTCTTAATATCTCCGCGAATGACAGCCAAATTAAATACCTGAATAAAATGTGAAATATACATACGCGCCTGATTTAGTGTTTGTTGATAATGTTTTGATGCGTCAATTCGCGTTGAAAGTTTATTTTGATACTGCAAAAGTTTTTGCTCAAAATTATTGGAAAAAACCCTCGTCCGACTAAAAAGTTCCAACGGCAGAACTTTTTGATTATACGGCAGTTTTCCTTCTTTTTCAACGGCTGTGCGCATCGCAAGCAGGCGTGCATTATTTGTTTTTGGTAATCGGCGATATGGCATTTGATTTTTTAATTTTTTTTACAAAAATAAGAATTTTATTTATTCCTTTGCAATAACTCTTTTGCTAAAAGTTGTAAATATTCTTTCTTTGAACTATCAACTTTCACATTATCAAGATGTTCTAATGATTTTTTATAATATAAATTAATTTTTTCTTCTGTTAATTCTTTGATTTTTAAACTATTAAAAATTTCAATAACACACCGAATTTTATCTTCAGGCAAAATATTATCAGTATTTAAAAGGAAATTCAATTCTTGCCCGATTTGTCCTTTTGCAAGTTGTAAAGCATTGATTAACAGATATGTTTTTTTATTACATAGAATATCTCCCCCAATTTTTTTCCCAAAAGTTTGCTCGTTGCCCCAAACGTCTAACCAGTCGTCTTTGAGTTGAAAAGCCAGACCGAGATTAATTCCAAAATCATACATCGCTTGACAATCAGCATTTTGTGCATTTCCAATAATTGCGCCAATTTTGATAGCACAGCCCAAAAGTACTGCTGTTTTCAATTTTATCATTTCCAAATATTCTTCGGTAGAAACATTTTGCCGGCTTTCAAAATCCATATCAAGTTGTTGCCCCCGACAAATTTCTTCTGCGGTTTTGGAAAAAATGTCAAGGACTTCCTTCAAATGCTCCGGTGGTGTTTGCGAAATATATTGATATGCAATTATTTGCATCACATCTCCTGAAAGGATTGCCGTATTTTCGTTCCACTTTTTATGCACGGTTGGTTTGCCGCGCCGTACCTCAGCCTTGTCCATAATGTCGTCGTGCAAAAGTGTAAAATTATGAAAAATTTCAACGCCGATAGCCGGATAAATTGCAGGTAAAATATTGTCGGCAAATAAATTATACGCCATCAAAGTCAATGCAGGACGTAAGCGCTTTCCACCCAGTGAGAGCACATAATCAATCGGCGCATAGAGTCCTTTCGGTTCACGCTGCCATTGAATTTTATTAATTTGAATATCAATAATTTTTAAAATTTCCTCAAAAGTTTTCATTTTTTTTTAATTTTATAAAAAAAATAATTTTGCACAAGAATGTCCCTGTGCTTTGTTTGAAAAATGATATTGCAAAGGTAGCATAATTCTACCTTTTTATAATTTTTGTTTTTACAAAAAAATACGAATTACGAGAATTTTCCGGCAATTCCTAATTAAATTTGTATTCCCCATGTTTCAATATATTTTTTCGCCGAGGGCAATTTTCAGTTTCAGCACGTTTAGGGTATAATCAATTTCGGCTTTATAGAGCGACAATTTACTGTCGGCAAGGTTGGTGTAACTGTCCAACAGGTCAAGGTTGGTTATAGCCCCTGCCTGATAACTTGTTTGGGCAAGTTTGTATGCCTGTTCTGCCTGCATAAGTTGCATATTCGATTGCTGGACTTTTTTCTGCGCCGCCTCAATAGACGATTTGCTTTCTATTACCGAATTTGCAATATCACGTTTAGCCAATTCAATATCCTGTTCATCTGCATCTATTTCGCTGTGGATTGCACTTTTGTTGAACATCGTTCGTCCGGAATCGAAAATCGGTATTTTCAGTCCGCCTCCTATTACATAATTTGCGGTGAACTTGTTTATATCGGGTACAAAGCCGTTTTTCCATCCTCCGGAAGCCATCAAATTTACAGAAGGGAAATATTGAGCATTTATCAGAGCGAGTTTCTGTTCGCCGGCGTGCTTTTTTTCTTCTGCCATTTTCAGTTCAATACGGTTATCAAATGCTGTTTGCGTTAAGTTTTCCACTGTTTGGAGAGGTTGCGAAAGCAGCAGTTCCGATTTTACGGTCAATGTAGCATTTGGCGCTCGTCCAAGGAAGGAATTTAATTGGCTGATTTGAGTTTTCAGCGAAGTTTCAATGTCAGTTTTTTGATTTTCTATTGAGGAAATTCTAACCTGCGTACTGAGAACCTCATATTGAGTTGATGTTCCTGCTGCAAGTTTTTTCTGAACAAAATCCAAATGTTGTTGCAATGTTGCAAGTTCATCGTCTTTGATTTGAATTGCCTGTTGAAGGAAAGCGATATTATAAAAAGTGGCGGCGGCAGCGAGCGAAATTTGCTGTTTGGTCTGTTCCAAAGCCAATTCGCTAATTATTTTATTGCTTTGTTGAATATTTTTATTTTTCGATGTCCTTCCAAAATCATAAATCAACTGGTTGAGATTCAATGCAACGCTGTAATTGTCGGCAGGATTCATCTGCATCAAACCTAATCCTAATGCCGACAAATCAAATTCCTGCACCGGCGCAATGCGTGTATATGAGCCGCTAATGTTGATGTCGGGATAATATGCAGATTTAGCAAGGTTAATGTTTGCATTGGCGGCATCAATATTTTTCTGTGCCTTAATAACTGACGGATAGTTATCTACAACCTGCGTTATTACCTGATAAAAGGCAAGCGAATCGTTAGTAAAGTCCGCTGTTTGTCCCAAACAAAGTCCTCGATACAAAAACATTATTCCAACTGTTATTATTCTTATTTTCATACGTTTATATTATTTATATTAAAAAATATTATTAAATAATTATTAATCTAATTTAATTTCCCCTGTTTCAATTTTTCTATTAATTTTCTTTTTACTCCACATAAAAAATATGGGAATGAACCCTATTGCGGCAATAATTGTTGCAACCATAAAATCGTCGTTAACCCCTGAAATAAACGCTTGATTCGAGACGTTGGATAGTAATTCGCTGTGCGCTTGCTGCGTTGCTATTGCTTGCGAACTGCCTCCAAAATGTTGAATATTATATACTAATCCGCGAATGGCATTTTTATATGAATCGCTGTTTGCGGACATTGCAGAACCGTAAATTTGCGAATGAAAAGTAGTACGCGAAGTAAGCAAAGTAGTCAAAATTGCTACGCCCAAACTGCCCGCAATCTGCCTGACAGTGTTTGAAATCCCTGATGCTTGCGCCATTTTCACACGCGGCATCATTGCTAACGATATTGAATTTAAAGGCGTAAAAATCATTCCCATTCCAAAACCGCGTATATATAACGAAGTCATTATATAATGATGTTCGGTCATAAACGAAAGGTTAGTGTTCATAGTAAAACTTATGGTGAATAACACCAAACCGAATAGCGCAATAATTTTCGGATTCGTTTTGTCGGACATTATTCCTGACAAAGGTGCAATCGCTCCCTGAATTATTCCCACCGGCAAGAAAACTGCTCCCGACTGTGTGGCGGTGTAGCCCAATGCCGTTTGCAGATATAGCGGCAGAAGAAAAGTGCTGCCGAACATTCCCATAGAAAAAACGAACATCAGAATATTTGCCATTGCAAAATTGTGATTTTTAAGCAGTCTCAAATCGAGCAAAGGGTCTTTTGTTGTTAATTCCTGTGTGATGAAAACCGTGAATGCAACCGCAGAAACAGCAAAGCAAGCAAGAATATACGGCGCATGCCAGCCCTCAGAATTTGTTGCGGCAGTGCCTTCCGAAAGGGCATACAATAATACGGGCAAAAATATTATTGCCGAGATAAATCCTACAAAATCAAATTTGCGGGTATTATTGTTCCGATATTCGCGCTGAATTACAAAAGTTAATGCCAGAGCAATAATTCCTATCGGTACATTTACGTCAAAAATCAGTTTCCACGTAAAATTATCAACTAAATATCCGCCGATAAGCGGTCCGAACGATACCGATGCCGCCGAGGCGATAGACCAAAAACCCAATGCCACTCCACGTTGACGAGGCGGAAATTCTCGCGTAATAATTGCCATACCAAGTGGTTGTACCGTTCCGCCGCCAATTCCCTGAATTATCCGCGAACAAACAAGCATGGTGATATTTGTTGACATTCCGCATAAGAGCGAACCAATGGTAAAAAGTAACAAACCGGTAAAATAAACCCGTTTGTAACCAAATTTGTCTGCTAACCAGCCCGAAGTGGGCAGCATTGAAGCCATTGCGAGCATATATGCCGTAATTACCCATTCAATACTGGAGAGTCCCACACCGAAAGACGACATAATTTTGGGCAAACTTACATTAACAATTGTAGAATCGAGCACTGCCATAAATGTACCGAGCATAATATTTGCCAATACAAACCATTTGTAGCGCGGATTGGTTTCAGAAGTGATACGCCGCCTGTTACCTACCTTGCGGCGAATTTTACTAATATTATTTACTTTACGCATTTAAAAACCTTTTAACCAAGTCCTTTGTATAAAAATTTCCGTCTTTTTGTGGCGAAAACATAAATGTTTCACATCGATGGTGTTGCTTAGAAATTAATTTTTTAGTATTTTTACTACTGCCGACATTCCTGTAAGCAACGGAAAATCAGACAGTTGCCTACCATCATTAGATTCTGCGCTATCAATAGAAATTTTTATCAGAATACGCTGGGTAACTTTTGTAAAGTTGCCTGATGCATTATTTGGCGGAATAAGTGAAAATTGCGCTGCTGTGGTTGAGCCGATGTCATAAATTTTGCCTTTGAAAGTAACATCCGGATATGAATCGATTGTAAAAATTGCTTCACGTCCGTTGGTGAGAGTACTCATTTTTGTTTCTTCCAAATAGACCTGAATCCAAAATATCTGATAATCATTGATTGTGAAAACGGACTGCCCCGGTTGTACAATGTCGCCCGGCAGCAGCCATCGTTTTGCAATAACGCCGTTGCATGGCGCATAGAGTTTGTAATTATGCAATTGTGAGTTTATTACGTCTATTTGTGCGCTGGCTACATTCACTCCTGCCGCCGCAGCGCCTATTTGCGTCTGCGATACCACAAGCGCTGCCTGCGAAGCGGCTAATTGTGCCTGTGCCGACTCGTATGTTCTTTTGAAATGGTCGTACTGTTCATGCGTGATTACTCCGCCGTCAAATTGCGTCTGGGCGCGGGTAAAATCATCTTTTGCTCTGGCAAGATTAACCTCTAATACTTTTTGATTTTCCTTGTCGTAATCTAATTTTGCAACCGATTGCGTTTCGTTTTTTTGCGATTGTGATTTTACCGCCTCCGTTTGCATTTTTTGTGCGTATAAATCTGTTGAATCCAATTCGGCGAGCAGTTCGCCGGCGCGAACAGTGTCGCCCTCGTCAACATACAATTTTACAATTCTACCCATCACTTTGGGCGAAACGGTTATTACATTGCTGCTTACGTAAGCATCGTCGGTGCGTACATATTTTGAATAGTCGAGATACCACCATATTGCCAAAGTAAGAACGACGAGAATCACTATTGTCAATGGAATGTAAATTTTTAATCTGCTTTTCGTTGCCATATCCTATTTTTTTATTATTATTTTTGATGTATATTTAATTATTTTTTTTGAATATATTTGGTCATTATTTCCGTTAGAATTTCTTGTACTTGTGTCGAAGCCGTTTGCAGGACTGAAATTTTATTGCTCGGCAGCAAGTCAATGCGCTGCCGTAAATCCTCGCTGATGTCTGTTTTGAAATTTTCCAAACAATTTTTTCCTTTTTTTGTCAGTCGGATGTAAATGATTCGGCGGTCTTTTTCTTCGGGCAAGCGCTCAACCATATCATCAGCGAACAAACTGTTTACGTATGCAGTAACATTTGGTTTGGACATTCCCAATCGGGCGCCTATTTCCGACATCGACAAAATATCGTGCCGTTCCAATGAAAACAACAGTAATAATATAGACGGCGTTAAGTTTGTTTTTTTGCGTATAGTCTGTTTCCAATGATTTCCCAGCATGGTGTATATGGAAAACATATTGTCTGTAGAAGATTTGCTTTGTTGATAGTCAATTTTATTCATAATATATAATAATTATAAAAAAAAAATAATTGCAAAATTATAACTATTCTGATAAACAAAGGAATTTTTTAATGTCATTTAACAAAAAAAAATATTGTTTAATCAAATAATTAAGACAAAAATATTTTGAAAAGAGATAACATAATTTTTGTAAGATGCAAAGTTTATGAAGAAGATAAGTTGTGAGCATATAAAATGGGAAAAATTTATCATTTTCAAGTCGACATTTTTATTTCTTCAAAATCTACATATTCACCTTCATATTTTTCAAAAATTTTCTTTTTAGGTGTATATTTTGCGCTCTGCTGTTTGGTAGAGCAGCCGCTAAACAATGCACGCAAATTACCTATAACTTTTGAAATAAAAAAAATTACTCTATTTAAAACAAAAATTATTATTATAATTCCCAAAAATAAAATAAACAGAAAGAAAAAATACATTTTTAAGAAAAAAAATCTAAATGAAAGTGAAATTCTTATTTTTTGCAAATTTACATGAAATTTTTGAATTGGCATATTTTGTCTTGCAGGCGGTAAAATTTCACTACCTTTGCTGCGAAAAAAAGATAAAACAACAAAAGTATATAGTAGATGAAAGCCTTTAGTATATCACAATTACAAACTCTTTTGAATGAAAAACAGGTGCAAACATTTGATAATTCTTTGCCGCCGCTTTTTGGAAATGAGGAAGATTATTTTATATGGAAAAACGAACGCAATATTAAGTCGCTGAGATTTAGAGAATTACAACGAGACGAAATATTGAATTGTTTTACCGGAATTGACAGCGGCTCAACTACTACAAAAATTTTGATTTTTGATGAAAATGAAAATATTATTTTTACTTATTACTCTGTTAATCAGGGCAATCCCTTGAAGAGAGTTATTGAAGGATTGAAACAATTTGAGCAACAATGTTCACAAAAAAATATTACGGCAAATTTCGTTGCCTCCTGTTCGACCGGCTACGGCGAAGATTTGGTTAAATCGGCTTTAAATATGGATTTCGGGATTGTAGAAACAATGGCTCATCTTTCAGGCGCTCAATGGGTTACACCCGATGTAAGTTTTGTATTAGATATTGGCGGGCAGGATATGAAGTCAATCTTTGTGCGTAACGGAGTGATTGCCAATATTGAACTCAACGAATCGTGTTCATCGGGTTGTGGTTCTTTTTTGCAGAATTTTGCAGCTACGATAAATCTCTCACTTGCCGATTTCACCAATCAAGCGTGCATGGCGACCCACCCTGCCGATTTGGGAACTCGATGTACGGTTTTTATGAACTCAAAAGTAAAACAATCGTTGCGTCAGAATGCAACAATAGGCGACATTGCAGCCGGATTGGCTTATTCGGTGGTAAAAAACTGCCTTTTCAAAGTATTAAAAATTAGCAATTTGAATACTTTGGGTGATAATATTGTAGTTCAGGGTGGCACTTTTCGCAACGATGCAGTTTATCGTGCTTTGGAACTCCTTTCAGGCAAGTCTGTCGGCACAACCGATATGCCCGAAATGATGGGTGCAGTTGGTGCTGCTTTGTATGCTAAAAAGATGATTAACAATAAATTAGGAAATAATATTAATAATAGACTGTCCTTTTTAAATCTTAATCCTGCTTTTGAAAGTAAGGAACTCCAATGTAAAGGCTGTTCAAATGTTTGTACGGTCATTCGTTTCGATTTTGAAAATGGGAATCGTTCGTATGCAGGCAATAAGTGTGAGAAAGTATTTTTCAGCCGTACATCCGCTCACAAAAAGGGTTTTAATGCTTTTGAAATGAAAAATAATGTAATTTTTAATTAAAATAAAACAGGTGTTTAATCAAATATGTTATGTAAAATAAATTGTTTTTTTGATATTAAAACCTGCAATAAAATTTTCGCGTATTTTTGTGTTCAATTTTTTTTATTTTTAATAATTATTTGGAAAATATAAAAAAATATAAAATTATTTTAGGTTCAGCCTCCCCACGTCGCAGAGAACTGTTAGCAAGTTTGGGAATAGATTTTAGGGTTAAAAGCATTGATATGGACGAGTCGTTTCCTGCAGATTTGAACGGCAGAGATATACCTGTTTTTATTGCACGGAAAAAATCGCAAGCATTTGATATTCAGCCAAATGAACTGCTTATTACAGCCGATACAATTGTTTTATTTAAAGATATGGTTATCGGTAAGCCTGCCGATTTTGCCGATGCAAAAAAGATTTTGCAAACACTTTCAGGGCAGGTGCATAAGGTTATTTCGGGTGTTTGTTTGCGTACTATTGATCAACAAAGGACTTTTGCGGTTACTTCCGAAGTAAAATTTGCAAAACTTACGGACGAAGAAATTGATTTTTATATAACAAATTATAGGCCGTACGACAAAGCAGGTGCATACGGAATTCAGGAGTGGATTGGTTATGTGGCTGTAGAATGGATTCGCGGGTCATTTTATAATATTATGGGGCTGCCCGTGCAGCAACTTTATTCAGAACTAAAAAAAAATTATTGAGATTATAAAAAATTCAAAAATTTACACAAAAATTTTGCGTAGTTAGTTTTTCTTTTGTAGTCTAATTATTACTTCTACAATTCTTTCTGCTGAATTTGGCTCAGCAAATTTAGCAATGTTATCAGACAAAGATTCTAAATTTTTATTATTTGAAATCAAATCCAAAGCAGTGGTAATCAGCATATTTTGCGCTTCTTTGTCAGGAACAAGCACGGCGGCATTTCCTTTGACGAGTGCTAACGCATTTTTTGTTTGGTGGTCTTCTGCTACATTGGGTGATGGAACAAGAATTACAGGCTTTTTTAACAAACAAAATTCAGAGATAGAACTTGCTCCTGCGCGCGAAATTACCAAATCTGCAACAGAATAGGCAAAATCCATTCGGCTAACAAAATCGGTAACAAGCAAGTTCGTGTTCTGACTAAATTCTTCTGTAGTTTTTTTTGCATTTTGGAAATATAATTTCCCAGTTTGCCAAATAATCTGTATGTTCGCTGACAGCAGAGTAGGCAAACTTTTTATCACACTATCATTTATTGTTTTTGCACCCAAAGAACCGCCAACGATAAGCAAAGTTTTTTTTTCAGTTGAAAATCCAAAAAATTCGTATGCTTCATTTGCCTTTGGTTCAACGTCAAACAAGTTTTGACGAACAGGACTGCCGGTTTTAACGATTTTTTCTATAGGGAAAAACTTTTCCATACCCTTGTATGCAACGCAAATAACACTCACATTTTTGGCTAACATTTTATTGGCAACTCCTGCATACGAATTTGGCTCTAAAATAACGGTAGGGATACCTACAGCTGCTGCCGCTCGCAGAGTCGGTGCACTTGCATAGCCTCCAACCCCAACCGCAACATCGGGCTGAAATCCTTTCACTATCTTTCGCGCCATTGAAATGCTCTTTTGCAAATTAAAAAGTACTTTTATGTTTTTAAGAATGTTTTTGCGGTCGAATCCGCTTACGGGCAGCCCTTGTATCTGATAGCCTGCCTGTGGAACGCGCTCCATTTCCATACGCCCTTGCGCACCTACAAAAAGAATTTCGGCATCGCTCTGACATTCTTTTAGGGCATTGGCAATACTGATGGCAGGGAAAATATGACCACCTGTGCCTCCTCCGCTTATGATATATTTCGGCATAATGATTTTATTTGTTAAAAAAACAATGTTATAAAAAATGTACTAATTTTTTGTAATTTTTTTGTATCTTATTGTGTGTATTAACTGTAAATTTGAACGTATTTCTAATTTTAATTACAATCATACCAATTTATTCTTTGTTATCTATTGTTTGAGTAGCGCTATGGCGCTATGAGCCGGCAGATAAATTTTTAACCAATGCTTATTATCTAATGAATTTGTATCATCGGGAGAAGTGAAATGCTCTATTGTGTCGTCGGTTAATCCAAAGCCACCAAAAGCAGGATTGTCGGTATTTAGAACAACTATATATTTACCCTGTTCTGTTAAGATGCCATAATCGGTAAACGATTTATTTCCATTAAAATTAAAAACAAAAATAAAATTTCCACGCCGGTATGCTATTACCTGATCGGCTTCGTTGTCCCATATTTTATAATTAGATAAAAGGTTAAAATGCTCAACGCTTTTGATTAACTCAATCATTGCCTTATCGAACAACCACAATGCACGGTAGAGGTAATTTTCATTATCGACCAAATCCCATTGTCGCCTCGCATATTTATAACTCCAATTATTTTCTTTGCGGGGGAAATCAATCCATTCGGGATGTCCATATTCATTTCCCATAAAATTCAGGTATCCTCCGTTCATTGTTGTAGCCGTAATCAGGCGAATCATTTTGTGCAATGCAATTCCCCTGTCAACAAGTAAAGTAGTATCACCGCGCTGCATGTGCCAATACATATCAGCATCAATAAGTCGGAAAATAATAGTTTTATCTCCCACAAGTGCCTGATCGTGGCTCTCGGCATACGAAATTGTTCGCTCGTCGAGCCTACGGTTATTCATTTCCCAATAAATATGCCCTGCTTTCCAATCTTCCTGTCGTACTTCTTTTAAATATTTTATCCAAAAATCGGGTTGCCCCATTGCTAAACGAAAATCAAAACCCATTCCTCCGTCTTCAATGTTACGGGTAAGCCCGGGCATTCCGCTCGTGTCTTCGGCAATGCTGATATGATCGCAGTCTAAATGGTGAATTAATTTGTTAGCCAAGGTAAGATAGCAAATTGCATCACCGTCCTGGTTTAGATTATAATAACTTTCATAATTTGAAAAGTCTTCTCCAAGCCCGTGTGAACGAAATAACATTGAGGTAACTCCATCAAAACGAAAACCATCAAACTGATATTCTTCAAGCCAAAACTTGCAATTTGACAAAAGAAAATGCAAGACAGCGGGTTTTCCATAATCAAAGCAAAGAGAATCCCATGCAGGATGTACCCTTCTGCTGCCTCCGTGAAAAAATTGATATGGTGTGCCGTCGAATCGCCCCAAACCTTCAATTTCGTTCTTAACTGCGTGTGAATGAACAATATCCATAATTACTGCTATTCCCATTTGGTGAGCAGCGTCAATCAACATTTTGAGTTCTTCCGGCGTTCCAAACCGAGATGACGCCGCAAAAAAACTCGAAACATGATATCCAAACGACCCATAATAAGGATGTTCTTGAATTGCCATCAATTGAATACAATTGTAGCCCAATTCGGCAATACGAGGCAACACTTTCAAACGAAACTTATCGTAAGTAGCAACTTTTTCATCTGCGCTGCACATGCCAATATGCGCTTCATAGATAAGTAAAGGTTTTTTTTGTGGAATAAATTTTTTGCTCTTAAAAATAAAATTCTTTTGAGGATTCCACACTTGTGCCGAGAATATTTTGGTATTTTCATCCTGAACTACCCGACGAGCCCATGCAGGAATACGCTCCCCGCTGCCACCCATCCATTCAACAAGCAATTTATAATATTGTTCGTGTACAATGGCATTTTTGGGCAAAATTATTTCCCAAATCCCATCGTGAAGAGGCTGTAATCTAAACTCTTCTCTTTTTTGCCAATTGTTAAAATCGCCTATTAGAAAAATTGCCGTAGCGTTTGGCGCCCATTCTCGAAAAATCCAACTTTCTTCTGTCAGATGTAAGCCAAAATATAAATAACCGGAGGCAAAATCGGACAGCGACCCAACTCCTTCGGTAAGGCGTTTTTCCATAAGTTTGTAATATTCGTGCCGTCCCCAAATTGCACCGGCATAGGGGGCAAGGTATGGATCTGACTTTATAACTGGTAGAATTTCCATAATTTATTCTCGCTGCGGCTTAAATATAAAGCGATAAGTGTTAATCAATCTAACAGGTCTTCCAAAATCTTTTCATCAACCAGATTCGGCATTGTAATTTGGTAATTATCTGCAAATTGGTGATTAAAATCTTCGCAGGTTTCTATTGCATGCGGATTTCTTGCCCAGGCACGGCGTGCAACGCCACCCATAACATCCCACAACATTGCCGAGCGTATAATTTCATCTATGCGCCGGCTGCCGTCGAGTACTAACCCAAAGCCGCCGTTAATTGCTTTGCCGATTCCCACTCCGCCGCCGTTGTGCAAAGCCACAAGCGACATCCCGCGTGCTGCATTGCCGACAAAACATTGTACCGCCATGTCAGCCATCACATTGCTGCCGTCTTTAATATTGGCTGTTTCACGAAAAGGGGAGTCGGTGCCGGAAACATCGTGGTGGTCGCGCCCGAGCATAATGGCTCCAACCTCTTTATTTCTAACCATTTCGTTAAATTTGAGCGCAATATTCATTCTGCCGACAGCATCTTGATATAAAATTCTTGCCTGTGTTCCAACCACAAGTTGATTTTTTTCGGCATCGCGCAGCCAGATATAATTATCCTTATCTTGCCCGCGCCTGTCAGGGTCAATACATTCCATTGCAGCATGGTCTGTTTTAATTAAATCCTCGTGTTTTCCACTCAAACATACCCAGCGAAACGGTCCGTAACCGTAATCAAACAATTCCGGTCCCATTATATCTTCCACATAGGAAGGAAAAATAAAACCGTCCTTTTCGTCCGTTCCGTTGCGTGAAATCGCTTTTTCGCCTGCATCATAAACGGCTTTCATAAACGAATTTCCATAATCGAAAAAATATACGCCGCGCTCGGTTAATTTTTTTATAATATTAAAATGACGAATTAACGATTTATTAACCAATGAATTAAAATTTTCCCTATCGTTTTTTAATAAAAAAGTCCGTTCTTCGAACGATATGTCAGCAGGGCAATAGCCTCCTTCATAGGCGGCGTGGCACGATGTTTGGTCGGAAAGCAGGTCAATTTTTATATTTTTTTCATAAATATATTCCAATAAATTAATGATATTGCCGTGATAAGCAATGCTGTACGGCTTTTTTTGTTCCAAATATTTATTTGCCAAAATAAAACATTCATCTAAACTATCGGAAATTGTTTGCACCCATCCCTGTTTTTTCCGTGTCTCAATTCGACTCAAATCTACTTCTGCAATTACCGAAACCGCGCCGGCAATATCAGCGGCTTTGGGCTGCGCACCGCTCATTCCTCCCAATCCTGAGGAAACGAACAATTTTCCACGCAAATCGCCGTCTTGTGAGATGCCTAATTTCAGTCGTCCTGCATTCAAAAGAGTATTAAAAGTGCCGTGAACAATGCCCTGCGGACCGATATACATCCAGCCGCCTGCTGTCATTTGTCCGTAATTGGCAACGCCCATTTGCGCTGCAACTTCCCAATCGTGCTGATTATCAAACATTCCGACCATCATCGAATTTGTGATAATCACACGCGGAGCGTCAGGACGTGATTTGAACAGCCCAAGCGGATGTCCGCTTTCAACAACGAGCGTCTGTTCGGAGGTTATCTGTTCCAAATATTGTTTTATTAAACGGTATTGAAGCCAGTTTTGACAAACTTGTCCTGTTTCGCCATAAGTAACTAATTCATAAGGATATAATGCAATGTCAAAACAAAGATTGTTATCTATCATCACTTGAAACGCCTTGCCTTCAATGCAATTTCCTTGATATTGAGCAATTGGTTTTGCATTCATATCACCTTCCGGGCGAAAGCGATAGGCGTAAATTTTTCCGCGTGTTTTCAGTTCGTCTAAAAATTCGGGCGCCAAAGTTGCGTGCAATTCTTTAGGAAGGTATCTCAAAGCATTTTGCAGCGCAATTTTTGTCTGATTTTTATTCAACCGAAAACCTCTATCGGGCGCACGGCGAATATTTTCTACAAACTTCGGATAATCAGGCAATTGATTTGATAATGTAATGTTTTTCATTTGTAAAAATTTGATATATTATTTAGTATGATTAATTTTTATATCTGAAAATAATTCCGCAAAGTTATCAATTTTTATGTATAAAAATAAAACAAATTGTATGAACGAACAGAACTCTTTTCTATGAGATTTTTTTGCACTTTATTTTTTATATCTTTTAATCAGATTGTATGCCTCAACTATACCAAGTTCGCCTGCTTTGCTCAAATCGTCGAGTCCTTGTTGTTCGTTTGCCAAATAGAGATTTGCAATTCCACGATTGAAATATGCCTCAGCAAAGTCAGGCTCTTTTTCTATTGCTCGAGAATAATAATCAACAGCGTCAGTAAAACTGCGCACCGAGCAGAGAGCATTTGCGCGGTTAAAATAGGCAAAGCCAAAATCAAGTGCAATCGAAATAACCTTGTCATAATCGCTCATCATCAGTTCATAATCGTATTGACGCTGTTTTTGGGCTATTTTTCGTTCATCTTCGTTTCCATAAGTTTGATTTGTGCTTATTTCCAATGATTTATAACGAACATTTGCGCGTTCAAAAAATGCCAGCATGAAATCGGGTTTCAATTCAAGGGTGCGGTTGAGGTCATCTATTGATGAGATAAAATCTTTTACAAGGGCAAAGTTAATAGCGCGGTCGAAATAAAGATTTGCCGTGGGGGCATCGGCGATTTGCTTTGTAAGTTGTTCTATTCGGTCAAAATGTGTTTTAATCAAATCTTCTGTTAGCGGTAGTTCACGGTTAGTCAGTTTGAGAGTGCCGTTTGTCTTGTTTCCTTTATTATACTGTTCCAAATAAAGGTAATAAAGAGGTGTTCTGCGAATCTCATCGTTTCTTGAATAGTAATTCAGTTCAAAATTCTTTTCAAGTTTAATATTAGCATATTTATCTTGAACATTACCTCGCAGCGAATCATTTGGGTAACGGATAATGACATTGTCTTTCTTATTATTCGTATTTTGAGTAGCAGACGATGAGAAAAAACTATCACGTTTTTTGCTAATGCTTGCTTGCGAAGCCGCAAGAATATTTTCTCCTGTGGGTTCCTTCTCGTCTGTTTGTTTATTGGAGGAGTTGAGTCGCTGTTTTATTTTATCTCGGTTTTTTTCAATATTATATGCTTTTTCGCGCGCCAAAAATGCGTTTCGTGTGTCAGAACGGGCATCATAAATTTGCGCTATTTGCTGATATGCAGGAGTAAAATAAGGATATTTTTTTAGAATAATATCAAAATCAGACAAGGCATTGTCGTATTGTTTTAGCGTTTGATAAACCAGCGCACGTCTCAGCCGTGCCTCGTAGTTCAACGAATCATCGTCAAGTACGATGTTCAAATCGACTATCGCATTGTTGTTATCTCCTAATGAGGCACGCAATAGTCCGCGATTATAATATGCTAGAACGTTACCGTCAATGTCTATTGCCTTGTCGTAATCGTCGAGTGCAAGTATATACTTATGTTGGCGAACATAAAGGATTCCTCGATTGATATAATCTCCGGCAAAATCGGAACCGAGAGCAATGGCGCGATTTATATATTTTAATGCTGTTGTGTCGTCTGTTTCGATTTTCAACATAGCCAGCATCGACCACACAGCAGTATTGATAGTGTCTTTTTGAGTATATTTTAATAAATTTTCTTCCGCTGCAATAGTATCTTTTTTAAAAAAACTTAACCTCCCGCGCTCAAAAAGCCAATCCTTATTTTTAGGGTCAAGTTTTTCGAGGGCATTTAAATCATCAAAAGCTCCATTGTAATTATTATTTTGTGCGCGTGCATACATTCTGTTTTGCAGTAGATTTACATTTTCAGGATTAAATTCCAGCGCTTTGGTAAAATCATCTTCTGCCTGAGTAAATTTTTCGAGGCGAAGACGAGCAAAGCCGCGCGCATAATATGCTTGCGGTACAAAAGGATTAATGCTAAGCGCTTGAGTACAGTCGATGTCAGCCCCTGCATAATCGCCCAATTGAATTTTAGCTATCCCGCGAAACATATACGGCTCATACATATACGGCTTGGCAGCGATGACCTGATTGAAATACTGAATTGAAAGCATATAATCTTCAAAATAAAGAGCATTCTGCCCGATTGACATAATGCGGTCAGTATTAGGTTGTGCCACAGCCGTTGCTCTCAAAACCAGAAAAAAATATAAAATAATTTTTTTTGACATAAATATATTCTCCATGCGAATTTACGTTTTCACAAGAGATTTTTCTTCGAATTTTTATAAATTCAATTTTTTTTAAACGACAAAGGTAGAAAAAAGTTGGGAAGTTGGAAAATTGTTAAGCAGAATTTTAATTTTATGCCGCTATTGGATTAACCCCTAACTCCGCATAAAATTACCCCCTCTAATCTCTAATCTTTAATCTCTAAAATATAAAAAATCGGCATTACATTTGGTAATATCCTGAAAAATCAATTACTTAGTATTATTAGTAGGACATTATGCGGATTATCATTTTAGTTTTTTTATCTAACTTTGTGGCAACTTAATTAAGTTGCTTGTTAACAATTTTGTTTGACATAAAATTATAATGTGAAGGCCATTCTAAAAATATTAATTAGAACTTAACAATCCTGCTTTTAACATATGGATACATTAATTTTTCTGCATGAAAAAAAAATACTAATTTTGCAGGCAATAATTTTGCAAGTTATATATTATTTCTCATTTATAATCTGTCATTTGCATAATAATTTATTTTTTTTAATATGATAAAAAAATGCTGTTGTTTTTCTTTTTGTAACAAAAAACAACGGCACGGAACGTAAAATACAAAGCAGTTAAAAAAAACAAACTTTCCCTTTTTTTGTTTTGCGCGGGGCACAAAGGTAATAAAATTTATTGTAATTCTAAAAAAAAATATTTAAAAAAATATGAAAGAAAAAATTGAACTTTACAAAATGCGTACATTTACCGAAATGTTAAGCGACACTTTTTTGTTTGTACGTCAGAATTTTAAACCGTTTTTCAAAGGGCTGTTTTTCATTACTTCTCCGGCTCTTCTGCTTACCGTCATTGCAGGATTTTTCTTTTGGAACGGCTACAGGTCGATGTTTCATAATTTAGAATATGGACAAGTCGGAACAGCACTGCCTATGGAAATGTTTATTTGGATGTTACCGATGATGCTGTCTGTATTAGTTGTATCTACATTAATAATGGATGTAACGTTTTCGTACATAAAACTTTACCGACAGGACAAAGACAGTGCAATTCCCGTTTCGATGCTTTGGCAGGAATGTAAAAAACATTTTTGGAAACTTATCGGAGCGCAGTTTACAATCGTAATGATTGTAGTGGTTTTAATGTTTTTGTTTGTTTTGCTCGGAAGGTTAATGACAGGTGGAAATGTTTTTATTATGGTAATGTTTTTATTATTTTTATTATTTTTATTATCAATTCTTGGCATGTTTTTCGGTGTGAAATTAATATTTTACCCGTTTTTCATTGTCGTTGGCGATAGCGATATAATAGATTCTTTTTCAGGTAGTTACAATTTTACGCGAGGAATTTTTTGGAAAACTTTCGGCTTTCTGTTAATTCTCGGGATGATAGTCGGTTTTGCATCTTATATTTTTTATATACCGGGCTATATAATGGTCGTTGTAAGTGCGATTATGGGAATCTCTCAACACACCGATAATAATTCGTTCTTTTCTTTGCTTAGCAGTGCAATAATGTCTATTGGGATGGCTTGTGCATATCTGCTTTATTCTGTGGTATTTATAGGAGAGTCAATTTTTTATTTTTCCGAAATAGAAAAAGAACAGGGAATTGTGGCAAACAGAGAAATAGATGAAATCGGAAGGCACGATGATTAATTTTTTTGTTATATTTTAATATTTTGAAAATAAAATTATTTTTAATATTAACATTTTGTTTATCAGTATTTTATTGCGAGGCAAAGCAGGTACAGTTGCGTTATGACACTGCATCTGTTACTCCGCGACACTTGCCGCAACCTCCTTCGGAGATTTACACCGGCAATGATTTTAATTACAACGAACAGCCGGAAGAACCGAATATTGTTGAGCGGTTTTTTTATTACATTTGGGAAAAAATTATACATTTTCTGAACAATTTGTTTGATTGGAATTTACGTTCCGATTCGTTTTCTGGGAGGCAAATATTGTGGATTACGCTTTCGGCATTGCTAATTGTGATAATTGCCGTTGGTGCTTATATTTTTTTCAAAAAATTCCGAAAAACATTAGGCAGAAACGATGACAGTACAATTCTCGTTGATGAAGTGGAGCGCAACCTGGCTGAAACCGACCTTGACAAACTGATTGAAAATGCTGTTGCTGCTGATAATTTCCGACTTGCCGTAAGGTTTGTTTATCTGAAAATATTAAAATTGCTCGCTCAAAGGCAAATTATTGAATATCAATATCAAAAAACTAATTATGAATATGCTTACCAAATTGAAAATCTCGATTTACGTACAGTTTTTCGTGAGGTTTCATTTGTCTTTGATTATTGCTGGTACGGCGAACACATTGCCATAGAAGATGATTATTTATTTGTAACACAAAAATTTAACAAAATTGCAGCATCAACCGATGAATAGTTTTTATTCAAAAGGAATTAATTTTCGGCTTGTAAACAAAAATTTGTGGTTAGACAATTTCCTAACATCCAACCTGCTCGTAAATACTTATTACATCATTTTTTGTGATTTTGTTGAAATGTGCTGCTATCGGAGTTATCAATATTCCGCTCATTTCTACGCTTCCTGGACTGATAAGTAAACGTTCTGATTCATTTTCGGCAAAAAACTGTTGTGGACGAAAAGCGCGGCGCGGAAAAATAAAAATTTGAAAGTTCCCGCTCTCAAATACCGCAACAATATTAATTTTATTTGTATCAAACATTTTTTTATTTTTCATAAAATCAAACGCTTGATTTGCACTTTCTTCTCTTGAAGTTTCAATACAATACACTTTTCGCAAATAATTATTGAGTAAAAATATTTCATAATTATTTGTCGAAAAAATTAATTTCGCATTTTTTTGTTTTAAATTTTTATAATCATTAATTACAGGTAAAAAATTTTTTGTTCCTGCCTGAAAATGCAAATGGTCGGGTGCAGAGGCACCACAACCTGCTGCATTAAAAAAAACGACAAAATCGGAAAGATTTTTTGTAAAATTTAAGAAATCAGAAAAATAACCGTCGATTTTTTGAGGTTCATGCTGTTTAGAGGCAATAGTAAAATGTTGTGGAAAAATCGGGTACGGATTTACTAACAGCTCAAAATGAGAACAATCAACACTTCGCTGCCCTATTGGGCGATTTTTGGCACAAAGAAAACATTGACATTCCCGAATACTTAATGTATCAAGTTTTGCTGCCGCCGAGCGTAGCCGCGACTGATTCAAATGAACTTCAACGCTAAATCCTTCAAAATTCAGCGATTTAATCTCTACATTTTTCAAATTTTCGAAATTTTCACGCGCAGTTGTCCAATCTTCAAATTCCGATTGTAAAAGTACTATTGCTTTGGTATTTAGTGAGTTCATTTATTATTAAGAAAAATAAAAAAATATTCCCCAACTTGATTTTATTAATAAATTGTGCATCAAAAACATATCATTCTTATTTGTAATTCTTAATATTCATCCCAACTTTTTATCAGTAAATCATCTATTGTTTTTGTGCAAAATGCTATAATAAAGGCACTTGCCAATCGCGCATTTGTCATCAAAGGAACGTTAAAGTCAATTGCAGCACGGCGAATTTTGTAACCATTTGTCAATTCGCGATGGCTGGTATTTTTAGGAATATTAATTATCAAATCAAATTGTTTATCACAAATCATCGTAACTACATTTTGTTTTACGTTTTCATCCGGAAAAAATACAAGCGTATTCTCTATTTCATTATCTTTCAAAAATTTATGTGTTCCTTTTGTAGCAAAAAGTCGATAATTATTTTTTTGTAAAAGTCGACAGGCATCAAGCAGGTCAACTTTTGATTTTGTTTCGCCGGATGAAATCATGATTTTGTTATTTGGAATACGATAACCCACAGATAATAAGGATTTTAAAATTGCTTCCGAAAAATCGTCTCCAATGCAACCTACCTCGCCTGTAGAAGCCATATCAACTCCCAGAACAGGGTCTGCCTGCTGCAAACGGGCAAACGAAAATTGTGATGCCTTAATCCCAACATAATCAAGGTCAAAAGCCGATTTTTCGGGCTTTTCGGCAGGTAAACCAAGCATTATTCTCATAGCAAGGTCTATAAAATTAATTTTCAATACTTTACTCACAAACGGGAAACTTCGGGAGGCACGCAAATTACATTCAATAACCTTAATATAATTGTCTTTTGCCAAAAATTGAATGTTAAAAGGACCTGAAATATTGAGCGTTTTTGCAATTTTTCTTGCAATATTTTTGATTCGACGAATTGTCTCTACATAAATTTTTTGAGGTGGAAACTGCGTCGTTGCATCGCCTGAATGCACTCCTGCATATTCCACGTGTTCTGAAATGGCATACAGCAAAATTTCTCCGTTTTGCGCCACAGCATCTATTTCAATTTCTTTGCAGCGTTCCAAAAATTCCGACACAACAACAGGATTTTTCTTTGAAACATCGGTTGCAAGGTTGAGAAACATTTCGAGTTGTTCATCATCATAACAAACATTCATTGCCGCACCGGAAAGTACATACGACGGGCGCACAAGCACAGGAAAACCGATTTTTTTTACAAAATTTTTCACCTCATCGAAAGTTGTAAGTTCTTTCCATCGCGGCTGGTCAATTCCCATCTCATCACACATCTGAGAAAATTTATGTCTATCTTCGGCGCGGTCAATATCAACTGCCTGAGTGCCAAGTATTTTCACATTTTCGTTTGCTAATTTGAGAGCAAGATTATTCGGAATTTGACCTCCTGTAGAAATAACAATACCTTCGGGCTGTTCAAATTCCAAAATATCCATCACTCTCTCAAACGATAATTCATCAAAATACAGACGGTCACAAGTATCGTAGTCGGTACTGACAGTTTCCGGATTGCAATTAATCATTATTGATTTGTAACCATTTTGGCGTATGGTTTTCAGTGCATTGACGCCACACCAGTCAAATTCTACCGATGAACCAATCCTGTAGGCGCCACTGCCAAGAACAACAATCGAAGATTTGTCAGAATTATTTGTTTCCATAATTAAAATTAATTCATTAAAAATTCATATTCATAAATTTTCGGTTCTATTTTTTGTGCAAGATTTTTCATTGCAAAATTCAAATCTTCATTCAATCTGTTAAACTCTTTATCGGCAGATTTTTGATTAACCGAACCTTTTTCATTTCGCCCCTTGAAATATTCTTTTATGTCATACAAACTTGCATTGACATTGATATTTTTTTGCTTATGGTAATATTTCCACAATTCGCGTCCTGCATCAAAAACTGCAGTGGCTTCGGGAGAAAATTCGCGTTTCAGGCAAAATTTTGCCTCTTCCTGCTCAAACAAATCGGAATAGCCGTTCTGTATTATCTTTCCGCTAATAAAACTTACCATAAAATGACTCTCAAACTTATCTTTCGCATTTACTTCCTTTTCCATAAACGGAATCCAGTGATTAACACCATGTTTTGCCGAAATTCGATTTTGACTATGAAATAAAGTGTAAGCAAGGCAATCATTTTGAAATTCTGTATCTTTTTCCCATTTTTTATTTGGAAAATAAAACTGGTCGCGGTCGTTAAGCCAAGTGGGTTTTGTACAGAGCCGAACCGCAAAATAGACACAACCTTCTACAATATTTTTAGCAGTAAAGGCAAAATGATTGGCGTGCCGCTTTCCTATATTGGTTTCAATGTACGGTGCGTGCAATCGCTGAAAATCAGGTGCCAGATTATCCATATATCCTATCGCTAAATTATGCCTTCTTTTGTCATCAAACAACTTAATCCATTGATTTATAGATTGTTTAAAACCATCATAGAATTTCTTTTTTATATTTTCTTCAGGCACATCAACCTCTATAAATTCGGGGAATTTTTTGCCTGCCAAATCCCAAATTGTAAATCCAATCGGAAAATTGCCCGTTACGTTATCAAAAGTATTGGCGTGAATAGCAAATCCTTTTTCAAAATCTGCCTTAAAAAAATGACGAAATTTTATAAAATTTTGAGTACAAACAAATTTAAACTTTGAAAATAACGCCAATTTACATTGCGAAATCTCATTATAAATTCTTGCCATAAAATGTGCTGAAATTTCATTTGTTGCAGCACCAATCAAGTGTTTATAATTGTCTTTTGTTTTGTGTTTCGTTGCCACTTTTGCCTTGTTTTCTCCCGTTCCGCTTGTGGTTCGTGCGGTTGTCGCCTCCGCATACGGCGGATTGATGTAAATTATCAACTTTTTACGCCGTTTTTCATCGTTGATAATGTCCTGCAAACCTTGCGGCAACTTTGAAAAATCATCATTGAGAAAATCAAACTGAAAAACGTGGCTGTCCAAAAGATTTGCTCCGTTTTCTATGCGGTCTCGCATCACATCGACATCGGCTTCGTCGAGCGTGGATGCCCAAATGTTGTATTTATTGGTCAAACCGACAAGCAAATTACCTGTTCCTGCACAACAATCCCACACATAATATTCCTCTTGCCAATTCTCTCCAAAAACGTCCGCCAAATATTTTTGCGAAAGTTCTACCCAAATTCGCGGAGTGAAAAAACTGCCCTTCCGCTCCCTAATATCCTGAGGGACAAGCAAATCGCGGCGATTGATAATATAATCCCAATACTCTTCCAACGGCGGACGCTCATATTTCGCCCAAAAATGATTATACGCTTTTTGATTGTCAGTAAAATATGCCTCACGAAAAATCTCGCCCAAATCATCCGTCTGTTTATTGTATTTGTAGAGATTGCTTTTAAGCAAAACAAAAAGTTTTTCCCTGATGGTCTCGTTGTTAAACGATAGTAAATCAGCAAGATAAAAATCAGCATCAATGATGTCAATTTTTTTTGCGGCATCCCAATTTACTCCGATTGTCGGCTTCACAGCATCATACCATTTGTTATAAATAGTGAGAAAATTATTTTTATCAATCTTAATTTTTGTTGCATCACTTTTGCCGATAACAAAATTTTCCTTGATAAATTGCCTTAAATCTTTCTCGTCTTTTTCAAAATAAAAAATATAAGTATTGAACGGAATATCGTTATTTATAACTCTATCTATTTGATTATAAACGAGTTGGAACTCTTTGGTTTTTGTGTTTGAAGGGGCAACATTCCAGTTAAAATCGTTTTGGTAAAAAATATCCTGAATTTCGGAATACGGAATGAAAGCAATTTTCTCGCTGTCGAAACAACCCAAAAAAGCGGGCGGCAAAATCTCGTTAAAAGTGCGCGCCTTGCCGATAGTGATTACGAGTTGGGCGAGCATTGAGATAATATTTTCGCTGTCTTTTTTCGCCTCCGCCCACAACAAATATTCGTCGGGAAAATCAATAGTATTCGCAGGACGTTTTATTTTTACCGCAAAATCGATTTTGCCCAAAATTTTTGTGCAGTCAAATTTCGAGAAAAAATCCTGTGAAATCCTGTTTTTTACCTCTTCCTCTTGAATATCGGAGTATTTCATTGTTGATTTTGGTGGAAATAAATGCACAAAAATAAAAAAAAATTGCAACAAAACTCTAATTTAAAAAAAAATAATATTTTTGTAAGTTTTTAAAATAAAAATATGACTCTTTTTGAAATTTCCAATATAATAAATAATAAAAAGACGGTTCGTAATAATCATAATATCAAGTGGTTACTTACAGATAGTCGCAATTTGTCATTTCCACAGGAAACGCTGTTTTTCGCTCTTAAAACCGAGCGAAACGATGGTCATCGTTACATAGTTGATTTGTATGAAAACGGCGTTAAATATTTTGTTATCAGTGAGTTATACGAAGAGTATAATAATCTGAAAGATGCAGAATTTTTTTTAGTAGAAAATACTTTATCTGCTTTGCAGCAAATATCAGAATATCAACGAAATAGATTCAATATTCCAATTATAGGAATTACCGGCAGCAATGGCAAAACTGTTGTCAAAGAATGGCTTTATCAACTGTTACACAGCGATTTACGTATTGTGCGTTCGCCGCGCTCGTATAATTCACAAATCGGCGTGGCGCTTTCGGTTTGGGGACTTAACGAAAATACGGAACTCGGAATTTTTGAAGCGGGAATTTCTAAAATGGCGGAAATGATTAATTTACAGAGAATTATCCGCCCAACTATTGGTATTTTTACAAATATTGGAACGGCTCATCAGGAAGGATTTGAAAGTTTGCAACAAAAATGCGAAGAAAAACTCAAATTGTTTACACAATCTGAAATATTAATTTATAATTCTGATTATCAAATAATTAGCGATTGCTTCAAGAAAAATAATATGCAGACAAAAATTTTTACTTTTGGGAAAAAAGAAAATGATGATTTGCAAATACTTTCACTTTGTACCGAAAATGAGTTTTCAAATATTAAATTGAAAAATGATAACAAAATTTTTGATATAAAAATTCCTTTTACCGATAATGCTTCAATAGAAAATACGCTACATTGCTGTTGTGTGATGTTGATTATGAATTATGATTTTGAAACAATTGTCAAACGCATGCTGGAATTGGAAACTATTGCTATGCGTTTGGAATTAAAACGCGGTATTAGTAATTGTTTGATTATCAATGATTCATATAATTCTGATTTTAATTCGCTGGAAATTGCACTCGATTTTCTTTCTCATCAGGCTGCATTGAAAAATCTTACACGTGTAGCAGTGCTGTCGGATATTTTACAAAGCGGACAAAACAATAACGAACTTTACGGCGAAGTTGCTAAATTATTGAAACTTAAGAATATACAACATTTTATCGGCATTGGTACTGAAATTTCAAAACACCGTCAATGTTTTAACCAAATTGACAGTGATTTTTTTGACAATACAAATCAATTTATTAATTCATTGATAATCAATAAGTTTAACAATTCAATAATACTTCTTAAAGGTTCGCGGATTTTTCATTTTGAAGATATTTCAGCCGCTTTGGAGGCAGTTGCTCACCAAACGGTGTTAGAAATTAATTTGAATGCTATTGTTGATAATTTCAATTATTTTCGTTCAAAATTGCATTCAAAAACGAAAACCGTATGTATGGTAAAGGCATTTGCGTATGGCAGCGGGCTTGTGGAAGTTGCAAGAATATTGCAGCATCATCGTGCTGATTATTTGGCTGTTGCTGTGGCTGACGAAGGCGCTGAACTTCGATACGAAGGAATTGCCCTTCCTGTCATTGTGATGAATCCCGAAAAGCATTCATTTTCAATAATTTTCGACAATTCGCTTGAACCTGAAATTTACAATTTTAACATTTTGGAAGATTTTATTTCTTCCGCAGAAAAACTTGGTATCATCGACTATCCTGTTCATATTAAGATAGATAGCGGAATGCACCGGCTTGGTTTTGAGCCAAAAGAAATTCCGTCATTGATTGAAAAACTTAAAAATCAAACGCAGGTTAAAGTACGCTCCGTTTTTTCGCACCTTGCCGCTGCTGACGATTCCCAGTTTGATAACTTTACGCACCTGCAAATCAATACTTTCGTTGCAGTTGCCGATGAAATTCAGGCATCTTTTGAACACAATATTTTGAGGCATATTCTCAATTCGGCAGGAACTGAGCGTTTCCCTGAATTTATGTTTGATATGGTGCGCTTGGGAATTGGTTTATACGGAGTTAGCGCATTGCAAAATGAAAAACTTAGTACCGTTTGTACACTCAAAACTATTGTGTTGCAAGTGCGTGATGTAAAAGCAGGTGAGACCGTTGGTTATGGTCGTAGTGGCTTGATTACAAACGATTCACGTATTGCTATCCTGCCAATTGGTTATGCTGATGGCTACGACCGCCGACTTGGAAACGGAATTGGAGAGGTTTTTATCAATGGAAAACGTGCTAAAACGGTTGGGAATATTTGCATGGATTTGACAATGGTTGATGTAACGTATATTAATGTAAATCAAGGAGATACAGTCGAAATTTTTGGTGAAAATATTACAATATCGGAAGTTGCTCAGAAAGCAGGTACAATTCCTTATGAAATTTTTACCGGCATTTCCAGACGCGTAAAAAGGGTTTATTTTCAAGAATGAGATAGTTTTTACTTCATTATTTCTGATTAAACCCCTAACACGAAAGTGTTATTAATATAATTTGTTAAGGTATTATTAATTTTATCTTTGCACAACATAATTGATAGCTCTTTAATAATCAAAGCATTAAACTTGAAAGTTCAAACTTAAGAAATAAATACATACAATTAACAAAATAATTTATGTTTAACAATAAATAATTATGATTCAAGCAATTAATAAAAATTTAATTATTCGCAATGCGGCACAAGTCGTGCGTTGCAGTGGACGGACGGCAAAGTGTGGTGTTCAAATGTCCGAATTGAATATTATTGAAAATGCTAACGTTGTAATTACCAATGGGATAATAACTTACGTTGGCAATAAAATTGAATTGCCGCATTACACAAATCCGTATGAATATAAAACCATTGATGCAACGGGCAAGGCAGTTCTGCCGGGTTTTGTTGATTCACACACGCATCTTATTTTTGGAGGTTACAGGCAGGATGAATTCTCGTGGAGAATGCGCGGCGATTCTTATATGTCGATAATGGAGCGCGGCGGCGGTATTCACAACACGATGGAGGCAACACGCAACGCAAGTTTTGAAGAACTTTACACGGAGGCAAAATCCCGACTGACACGTATGTTGAAACTTGGCGTTACCACCGTTGAGGCAAAAAGCGGATATGGAATGGATAAAGAAACCGAACTCAAACAACTTGCTGTGATTCAAGAACTTAATCGTACTCAACCTGTGAGCATTGTGCCGACTTTTATGGGTGCACACGCCACACCGAAAGAATTTAAAGGGCGTGAAGATGATTTTATTGATTACGTTACACAGGAAATTATGCCTGATGTAAAAGAAAAAAAATTAGCAACATTTTGTGATATTTTTTGTGAAAAAGATGTATTTTCAATAGAACAATCACGTAAATATTTGCAAAAAGCAAAAGAATTAGGATTTTTACTTAAAATACACGCAGACGAAATTGTACAGTTTGGCGGAGCGGAACTTGCCGCCGAAATGGGTTGCACTTCCGCTGACCATCTTTTGCAGGCATCAGACGAAGGAATACGCAAAATGGCTGAAAAAGGTGTCGTAGCAACATTATTACCCTGTACTGCTTTTTCTTTAAAAGAAAATTTTGCAAACGCACGAAAGATTATCGATAGCGGTTGTGCGGTCGCCTTAGCAACAGACTTAAACCCCGGCAGTAGTTTTACCTCATCAATTCCTCTTACTTTTGCCCTGGCATGTATTTATATGAAAATGTCGCCCGAAGAAGCTGTAACTGCGCTTACCATCAACGGTGCAGCGGCTGTTGCCCGTGCCGAAAGCATTGGTAGCATCGACGAAGGCAAACTCGCTGACATCGTAATACTTGATTTCCCGTCATACAAATTCCTACCCTATCATATCGGAATGAATATTGTAGGAACCGTAATAAAAAATGGAGAAATCGTTGCTCAAAATGGATAAAAGATTACTCCGCTGGATTAATATCCAATAATTCTACATCAAAAATCAGTGTAGCAAAAGGCGGAATAGGACCCTGTCCGCGCTCACCATAGGCGAGGTTGTATGGAATGTAAAATCTGTACTTTGAACCGACTGACATCAGTTGAAGACCTTCTGTCCAACCCGGAATAACTCCATTAAGCGGAAAGGTTATCGGCTCGCCGCGTTCAACAGAACTGTCGAACACCGTACCGTCAATCAAAGTACCTGTATAATGTACCTTTACTTTGTCGGTAGCCAATGGCTTTGCGCCTGTTGTCTGTTGCAAAACTTCGTATTGCAATCCGCTTTCGGTAACATTTACTTCGGGGCGTTGTTTGTTTTTGTCTAAAAATGCCTGACTCTCTGCCTTTTTCACGTCGGCTTCCTTTTGCTGCGCTGCCATTACGTATTGCTGAAAATACTGATTGGCAAATTCAACGTCCATCGGCTCGTTACTTCCATCAAATGCCTGACGCATTCCGTTAAGCATAATATCGGTATTAACCTGCATTCCCGGAAATGATTTTAGATTACGAGATAAATCATTGCCCAGATATACACCAAAGGCATAACTTACAGAATCTACCTTGTTTTGCAAAACTTGTGCTTGCGCATTAACGCCTATAAAACAAAGCGTTACAATAATTGTTATAAAACTAATTTTCATCATTTTATTTTTATTAATAAATTATAATTTCTTTGTTAAAATAAATAATTTCTAATTTGAGAAGTAGAAAAAATTTGAGGCGCAAAAATATTATTTTCTATCGAAAATAACAAAATTTTTCAAAAATTTTTTGCTGAAAAAACAAATATAAAAACCAAAAAAGTTATAATTTTTTGTTTGGAAATAAAAAAAACTTTTTTTTGAATTACGCAGTTATATATTTTACGTATAAAAAAAATATTTTTTTTATAAAATTGATTAACTTTGCATTTTAAAATTTATAATTATTATTTTTATGAAAAAATATATTTTAACATTTTTAATTTTGATAACAATGACAAATTTTGCTTGTAGTAAATCTCAAACAGGAGATGCAAAAACTCTATCAGACGATTCGGTAAGAGTTAAAACTTTTCAAAAAATCAATGTCAGCGAATTGAAGTGCAGCCCTGATTCGCTTTTTAGTCGTGGGTGGTTTGTTGTTGCAGCGGGCGACTCAAGCAATTTTAACGAAATGACAATCAGTTGGGGAGCACTCGGAACTGTTTGGGCATTACCTGCAGTAACTATTTACATTCGTAATACGCGATACACTTTTCAATTTCTCGAAAACAGCAAATATTTTACACTTTGCGCATTTGAGGAACAATATCGTGAAAAACTTGAATTTATAGGCTCAAATTCGGGTCGAGACATAGACAAAGTGGCTGCTACAGGACTAACACCGCGATTTACCGAACTTGGAACACCATATTTTGAAGAGGCATGGCTTGTGATAGAATGTGAAAAAGTTTATTGGAACGACATCGACCGAAAAAATCTTTTTGAAGACGCTCAAAAAATGTATTCAAACCCCAAAGAAACACACCGAATGTATATTGGTGGCATTGTAAATATGTGGGAGAAGCGATAAGCAACAAATTTATATTGAATGTTAAATGTTTAAAAAGCGGCAAGTCCCAGAACATTGGCTACAAGTGAGAACAAAAGTGCGAAAAGAAGTGTTTTACTTATATTTACGACAACAAAAGACAAAACTTGTGAATTTGTTAGAATTTTGGATAAAATAAATATTATAATACTATGAATAACTTAATAGAATTATTTCCTGCTGAACATAGAGAGACAATTACTCGATATAAAAACAATCTCTCTGATATTTTTGACAATTATGATGTAGCAATTTTTATGGCTCGCAAAGCAATATGTTTTTATAAAGCTCTTGTTTTAGAGAAACATTTACAAAAGCCAACTCATTGCAAAATTGTTTCAAGTCGTGTGCTTGATTATAACGTCTTTGATGATTTCAAAGGCAAAAAAATCATTGTTATTGATGATTTTGTAGTACGGGGTGAGTCTTTGACAAGAACCATACAAAAGTTGTCCGACAACAACATAGAAGCCGATGTGTATATTTTGGCATGCTCTGAAGATGCTTTTAATTTAAGCAAACCTGATAGTCAAAACATAATTGATTCATATTCAATATTGTCGAATAATGACACATTTCTCTTATCACAATATATAACAACTTTTATTGAAGCTGCAATGTGTCCATATAATATAGATCAACCTATATACAGCTTAGAGTACTCCACACTTGAGGAGTTTGATATGCTTGTAAAAAGTCTTAAACTGGTCGATATAACAAGTAATGTTCAAGGCGCACATGGAATTGAAAGTTATGTGTTCAATGTTCCGAAAGAGATATTACCGTGCGAAGATATTAAGTCAAAAATAGAATTGTGCAAAATCAGATTTTTGTGTAAAAAAACAGATAATAAAGTTTCTATTGTAATTATTCCATTTGTGTTATTAAAGACATTAACATACGAGGAATTAGATACTTTTTTTGCTGCACATATACAAACGAATAAGATTATTCAGTTTATTAATAATAAGAATGAGTGTATTGTTAGTGAAAACAAACTAAAAGTTTTACATTTCGTTCTTGCAATGAAGTTAATGCGGTTATTTTCTAATGTTGCTAAAATAAGCGGACTGACTCGACTTCGTGGAAATGATGACTTCGTTTTTGCCGCAAATATAGAGAAGTTTATTTCTGAGTCAGATGGTAAATCCACACTAAATTTTATTGATATAAAAGAGTCTTCATTTGACTCATTTTTGCAAAATGAGTATATTAGTATAGCATATGATTTTCTTTATTCAGATAATATAGATAAAACAAAGTATAATGACGCATTAGGTAGTAAAATAAAGGTACCACTGCTGATTTTATCGGAATTAAAAGATTTTATTGCATCAAAAATCACAATGAATAATATTGATACTTTATTGTTTTCAAATATTATTGATATCTTTATTGACAAAGGATTAATTATTCCTTCTATTGTGCATTTTGAAAAAACAATCGTTCGGGGATATAAATGTGGTGAAGTTTATCATTTAGGAGAGGAGCATTTTCGTCTTTTTGCTTTTGTCCTTAGCCAGTACTCCAGTTTTATTAATCGTGATTTGTATAAAACTGAACTGGAAAAGTTATGCGTACTGTTTTTTAGAGATGCTGCACAACAGCATTTTATTCCCTATGGGGAAGCGAGTGGGGGGCAAGATGAGTATAGTATTTGTTTTTCCAAATTTGGTCCACGTGTTTCAACAAGTAAACCAATTTATAGTGCATCTGAAGATTCAGTATTAGCTTCTAAATTGTTTGGTGACAGATATATAAAAAAATCATCAGGTAGAAATACTAGAATTTTAGGTGACAGGTCTGAACCCAGCTATCAAATTTGGAATGAAGGTTTTTTAAAACCACTTAATCCTGCTTGGCATAGAAGATCTACAGTATTTGCAAGCAAATATTCTGAATTACAGAAAGCTTACGAAAAGGTACGTAAGTACAGCGGATATCATCTGAACTCATACATTGAATTGCTTACAATGTTATCAATTGGTCTCAATCAAAGAGATCAATTACTGTCATTACTGGCAGAAATTTATCTGTTCAAGACGGTACGAGCCAAAGATGTCAATATAAGAAACATTTTGCGGGATTGCAATAGAATACTTGATGGTATTACAAGCGGAATGTGGAAATACATGTGCTATAGTTCAAAGACACATCCCTTGGAAAAATTGCTTAATGAACTTTTAAACAATGAAACTACACGTATGATAGGTGTAAGTGTTGGCGAAATCATTGATGCGAATCCTAATGCTGATGCAAACCCAAATATTGAAAAATTGATAAATGCTAGTGGAAATTTAATATTTGACATAGCCTATGTTGTTCATTTTCTTTGCGAAAAGTATAGCATTAAATGTGCGATTGATTACAGAAATTTTTATAAGCGTGAATTTTACGAACTGAGTATGCGACCAAAAAGGAAGGATATTGAAGAACGACTTAGTGCAAGCACACAAGACGATGACCTGATTTTGTTGTACGATTTGCATCAACGTGCTACGCAATTACTTGAAGATTACGAAAAAAATGTTCAAAATGGTGCACCAAAAAATGAGAATAACATAACAATTGGGATAGTTACTGCATTGCCAATAGAGTTTGCTGCAATGGAAACCATGTTGCACAATCCACTACTTCCCAAAGATATACCTTCTGATGACCCAAATGATTACAAAATTGGAACAATAGAGACTAAAACAGGAAAAAAGGTAAAAGTAATACTCGCTTGCTTGAAAGAAATGGGAACAAACAATGCATCAAGTGTTACAACACATATGCTGCGCACATTTACTGATATAGGTGAAGTAATTCTTGTTGGAATTGCAGGTGGCATTCCTTGTCCCGCTAATTCAGAAAATCATGTTAGATTAGGAGATATTGTTTGCTCTAATAGTATCCTTCAATATGATAATATTAAGGAAGAAGATAATGAAATAAAAATTAGAAGTAACACAGATAAACCATCAGCAGCAATGATAGGTAAACACAACATGTTAGTAGCTGATGCTTGTTTGGGCAAATATACATGGGAGGATTATATCAGTAAAACCATTTCTTTACATAACACTTTTAAAAGACCAAGTGAACAAACTGATATTTTGAAAATTAACGAAATAGATATAATTCATCCTACAGATGATAGAAGACGAAATGAAGTTCCAAGAGTTTTCTTGGGCAAAATAGGCTCTGCAAATATCTTATTAAAAAAGGAATCAAAAAGAGACTATTTAAGAGATAATTACGGATGTAGAGCAATAGAAATGGAGAGTGCAGGTGTTGCAGATGGCACTTGGAGTTGTCATAAATCTTATTTTGTTATTAGAGGGATTGTTGACTATTGTAATCCATCAAAAGGAGATATATGGCACCCCTATGCTGCATTATGTGCTGCTGCGTATGCAAAATCTTTGATAGAGTTATTTTAATGAAGGGTCAAGTCAATATATAAATAAACACATGGCAGATAGCTATCAGTTTGGCGTCAGGTGGTGGGCAGCGCTGTGACTGACAATGAAACTGAGATTTGAATGTTAAAGATTTTTCTGTATGAAACAAGTATTTTTTTCAATTTTAGCAATGCTTTTGCTGATGACAAGTTGCAAAGACGATACGACAGCGATTATACTATTACAACAGCAAAAGACCATATTGTGATTTCTGTTGCCGGCAGTTTCTTGGGTACATTCGGCATTGACTGGGGAGATGGTTCGCCAATTAAAAAACACAGGATTCGGTCGCCTTACTGGGCTTGGTCTGAAAATTATAAACCCAAAATGTCCATTAGAACAATTGTTAATAAATATTTAATTTTCTAATGGATGTCATTAGAAAATGTTATCTATAATGAATTGATAATCAGCGCATAATTTTGCATTAATTGTTCAAAAAACACGAGAAATAAATGTTAATAATGCCTAATTTAACATTTGAGGTTCTAATGGACATTTTGGGATAAATACACTCACATCTATTACAATGTTTCTTTACATACAGTAAAAATAATTGGCATAAAAGTGACGCATTTAGATTGCGGAAATAATCAATTAACAAGTTTAGATGTGAGCAAAAATACTAAATTGAGAGAATTGCATTGTGACGTTAACCAATTATATAATTTCTAATAATTAATTACACAAATATTTTTCAGTAAATTATTTGGTTTTAAAGAGAGTGAAAATAGTTTCCAAAAATTGGCAATTCTATCTTTTATAGATGATAAATAACGATT
>WQYU01000004.1 GCA_009781075.1 Paludibacter sp.
AAATGTCCTGTAAAAGGATAGGCATCAGTCCCATTTACTACACCTCCGATAGGGGTGATATTTCCCCTGTTTATATCGGCAGTAACCAAAAAATAGGTGTTTGCCGTAAGATTGGCATTTCTGTTCGCCACCCAAGTTTGCAAAGTGTTTACGTCTGCGGCATTTGAAATCAGGTAAGGACTGCCCGAAGTACCGTTACCGCCTGAATATTGAGCATACGCTCTAAATGGTAATAATGCGCATAAAAGCGCCAAACATAAAACAAGACACGTCCGCCTTTGGCGGGAAAGTCCTCTTAAAGTTTTAGTTGAAACTCTCATAAAATGATATTATTATTTTAAGTAATTAATTTTAATCGACAGCAAAAATATAGTAAGAAAAAAGGAATGTTGTAAGAAATGATAATTCTTTACAACATTTTTTTGTATAATCAGGCACAAAAGCACAAAAGCACGAAAGGGCGAAGGCACGAAAGGGGTGAATTAATTGTCATTGCAAGGGCAGCGAAACAACCGAAGCAATCTCCCTTTTACGTCATTGCGAGGCGTTAGCCGAAGCAATCCATACTTTTTTCTGGATTGCTTCGCCGCTTGTAGCGGCTCGCAATGACGTGTGTTCGTGCCGCAATAGCGGCGTTGCAATGAAGATGCAGAGCATCTATGCGTTTGTAGGCGTATGCCAACGGCACACGCCTATAATGCACGGCTCATATACTCATATACGCGGCGCAACGTTGCAGCGTTTCTCCGACCGTGCGCTGTCGCACACGGTTACAAACGCCAAAGCGCGAAGCGCTTTATGTGGGGAACGATAAAAACGCGTTAGCATTTGTGCGTTTGTAGGCGTATGCCAACGGCACACGCCTATAATGCACGGCTCATTACGCATTTATAGTGCAGTTTAGAGGTCAAAAAATGGTAAAATAGTGCAGTTTGAATATTAAAAAATGGTAAAATAGTGCAGTTTGGAAAAATATTTGTACCTTTGCAATCGAAATAAAATGTTGTAAATATGGATATAAACAGTTATAAGCAGGCACTGTTAGACCAACAGAAAGAAAAAAATGAAATTTTGTTGGGAAATCTTACTGCAAGGCGAGAAGAGGTCTAACCTGACACTTATTACGCTAAACGAAAACAGAACATATACTGTTGATAATCAAACTATAAATATTGTTTCAATATTAAATTGGCTATAAATGCAGCGCCGCTATGCGGCATTTTCAATTCATAATTATTTCTTTTGCAAATTATTTCTAAATATGGAAGGTAAAATTCCTGTGGCTTTTTTGAAAGATTCGTAAAAAGTTTGGCGATTGTTGAAGCCCGATTCGTAAGCAATTCCCTCAAGCGAAAGTTTATCTCCATCAGATGACGACATTAGCCGTACCGCCTCTTTCACACGGTATTCATTTACATAAACATTGAAATGTTTGCCCGTAATGCTATTGATAATATGCGACAGTTGCGAACGGTTAATATCAAGTTTTTCAGCAACAAATTCCAACGAGACATCAGGATGAATGTACAGTTTTTCTGATTGAAAAAGTTGCTCCAATTTGTCAAACAATTCACGGTCATATTCAGAAACCGATATGTCGGCAGGTACTGTTTCTACTTCCGAATACTCAATATCTATGACATCGTCCGTCATAATTGGGGCGGTAAGTAAAAGCGGGGCAGTGAAATTTTGTTCAGCCCATTCCTGAATTCGTTGCACTAAAGCGCGGTAGGCGGCACGCTTTTTGAGGTACAGACGAACATAAATAAGACAGGCGGCAGCAATAAGCACAATAATTATTATGCTGAATATAAATTTAAAATGCTCTATTTTCACTTCCTGTTGAGCAAGGTCTTTTTGATTTTCATAATAAAATTGTTCGCCATTCAGAATATTTACTGCGCTAAATTCATTTTCTCTTTTGTCTATGGCTGCCAGCAAAGAATCAAGGTAATTTTGCGACAAACGCGCATTACTCACAGCAGCATAATATTTATTCAACAGGGCATAAAAATATTCGTATTCTATGTCTGATTCAAATGATAAAGCCAATTTGCGAATATTTTGAATGGTATCAATCATCATTTTCACTTGCGGCAGTTGCCCTAATTCAAGATAGCATTCTGCTATACCGATAGCAACGCCTGATGCGAAGCGATAATCTCTTTCAATCATTGCTTCGGGCAGGCACATTTTGAGCAAAGGAAGGGCTTTTTCGTAATGTCCCCGCGTAATCTGATTGTTGGCAATGCCGGTAATGGCGATTACATCATACATTGGGCGGAATTTTACCTGTTCCGGGCTGTCGTACATTGACCGAAAGTAGTAATCGGACGAATCCAATTTATTTATATTAGCATAATAAACAGCAAGCGTATTGCGGGCAATCAAATATTGGCGGTCTTTGAAATATTTTGCTTTATAATTTAACGCCATTTTCAAATATGGTATTGCCCGTTCATAATCGTGGTAACGGTAATAGACATCACCCAATGTTTGATATGCGGCGCCTTTTTCACTATATTGCCTGTCAGATACTTTTTGCAATTTTTCCTCAAGGACAGGAGCAATGCGAAATACTTGCGGCCAGAAATTCGGTAAACTAATAGAGCCATACAAGGCGTTCAATTCTTCTTGGATGTTTCCTTCTTTTGCCATTTTTTCCGCAAATTTTTTTGAGGCGTCTATTCTCAAATCAATATCTTTTTGCGTCTTTCTGGGCATAAATTCAATATTTCTGGATTCTATTATATCTTTCAAAGATTTACTATTATAACGTTTTGCCGCCTGTTTCATTTTTTCAAACTCGCTTTTCTGTTTTTCTATGGAAGCGTGCAGCAATATTTCAATAAAATAGAAATCTATTTCGTCTGCTATTTCAGAGGGTTTACGGGTAGCAATATGATAAAAAATAGAATCGGAATTAAATTTTATTACCTCACCATATTGTTCTGCAAATACGCTGTCGTTTGGATTTTCTTTAGTAAATTGGACAGGATAATGCATTCGGTCGGGGTAATGCCTAATCTTTAATCCTTCTGTCTGCGCCCAAAGATTGGTGCAAAAAACAGACATTATAATCATTGCAATAAATATGACAGAGAGTTGTTTCATTGTTGTTAAAATTGTGCAAAGTTAATGAATAATTGGGAATTGGATATTAGAGTTTAAATATTGTTAGAAATTGTACCTTTTTAATTTCATAATGGCAAATTCTTTGCGGCTGTTTTGTTTGATTTAAAATTTTTCGTAATCAAAAATAATCCAATTTATAAATTAATTTCGTAATTTTGCAAAAAGATTTTTAAAGTAAAAAATATTATGGCAATACAAGGGAAAAAATGTTCTTTTACCGAAGAAAAGAAGCAAGCAGATGACTTACTAAAATTAATTTTAAAAAAAACAGGTCTATCATATAATGAACTGATTGATTTGTCAAAACGTAGTTATATTGCCGCAAATTTAGATGTTATAACTCCTGCTGAAAGAAAACAGTTTTCTAAATTAGTATTGCAATGACGCAAAGATTATTTTACAATAATCATAATCAATCAATATACATTGATGCTAATGTATTGAGAAACTTTTTCACAGGACAATCTGCTGATGTAGAATGTTTAAAGTTTATTTTTTCAGTTAGAAGAAAAGAAAAACTGTTTACTTCAACTCTGGCTGCAATTCAAGCATTGTCGGGATTACAAAAATCAAACAATAAAAGAAAAGGTTTTACCCCAAAAGCAACTATTGAGGCGAGTAAATATATTTCTCAAAAATTTACGTTGATTGATTTTTCTGAAAATGATTTTTATCAAGGGGTTTTACTTGAAGGCGAAGATATAGAAGATAATGTACATTATTTTTTAAGCCAAAAGAAAAAATGTAATTTAATAATCACAAATGACATAAAGGGTTTTTCGACATTTTACAATATTGTTGTATTAAAACCCACACAATTATCATACCTGCGCAACTTAATAAAATAAGCGCCCTGTAAGGGATAAATTAATTGCAAAACCGCAAAACTTTGTAAAATCATAGAGTTTTGCGGTTTTGTTTTTTTATACTGCAAAAGTAATACTATTTTTTGAAACTTCATTGTTGCGTAATTAATTTACCCTTAATCAAAATAATCCAATTATAAAAATTTATTTTGTACTTTTGCAAAACGATTTAATATAAAAAAAATAATTATGGCAACTGTAACATTTTATTATGATGACAACAGTATATCGGCTCAGAAAACGCTTGATTTTCTTATGTCTTTGGGACTTTTTAAAAAACAGCCACCAAAAATTTCATCATTGGAACAATCCTTGAAAGATATTGAAGAGGGGCGTGTTTATCGTTTGGTTAATAGGAAAAAATGAAAAAGAGTGTATCCGAAATTTTAAAATCAATATCACAAATTGACAAATCTTTATACGATATTGATTTTACTAATACGTTCAAAAAACAATTAAATTTGTGTTTCAAACGCAATTTGGATTTATCTTTATTTGAAAAAGTTATTAGGATTTTAGCAACAAAAGGGAAGTTGCCTGAAAAATATTTACCTCATTATATAAAAGAATTTGATGTAATGGAATGCCACATAAAACCTGATTGGTTATTAATGTGGAAACAAAATGACAAAAAACTCACTTTGATTTTAACCAATACAGGCACACATTCGGATTTGTTTAGATAATTTTAAACCATATCGAAAAAACCGTTAATTTCATTCATAATTATTTCTTTTGCAAATTATTTCTAAATACGGAAGGTAAAATTCCTGTGGCTTTTTTGAAAGATTCGTAGAAAGTTTGGCGATTGTTGAAGCCCGATTCGTAAGCAATTCCCTCAAGCGAAAGTTTATCTCCATCAGATGACGACATTAGCCGTACCGCCTCTTTTACACGGTATTCATTTACATATACATTGAAATTTTTACCTGTTATGCTATTGATAATATGCGACAGTTGCGAACGGTTAATATCAAGTTTATCGGCAACAAACTCCAGCGAAACATTCGAGTGAGTGTATAGTTTTTCGAGTTGAAAAAATTGTTCCAATTTGTCAAACAGTTCACGGTCATGTTCAGAAACAGGTATTTCGGCAGGTTCAGTTTCTACTTCCGAATATTCAATATCAACAACCTCGTTCGTCATAACAGGGGCAGTGAGTAAAAGCGGGGCAGTGAAAGTTTGTTCAGCCCATTGCTGAATCCGTTGCACCAAAGCGCGGTAGGCGGCACGCTTTTTAAGATAAAGACGAACATAAATAAGGCAGGCGGCAGCAATAATTCCAATTATTATTATGCTGAAAATTAACCTTGTATGTTCTGTTTTCAATTTACTTTGAGCAAGTTCTTTTTGATTTTCATAATAAAATTGTTCGCCATTCAGAATATACGTGGCGCTAAAATCATTTTCTCTTTTATCTATGGTAGATAATAAAGAATCAAGGTAATCCTGCGACAGGCGTGAATTACCTGCAGCAGCATAATATTTAGTCAACAGGGTATAAAAATATTCGCTTTTTATTTTTGCCCCACTTAATGATGCCAGCGTACTGATATTCATAACAGTATCAATCATCATTCTCACCTCTTGCAATTTTCCCAGTTTAAGATAACATACCGCCATACTGATGGCAATGCCTGATGCGAAAGGATAATCTCTTTCGCGCATGGCTCCGGGCAGGCACATTTTAAGCAGAGGAAGGGCTTTTTCGTAGTGTCCCCGCGTAATCTGATTGTTAGCAATGCCTGTAATGGCAATTACATCATACATTGGACGGTATTTCACCATATCCGGACTGTCGTACATAGAGCGGAAGTAGTAATCGGACGAATCCAGTTCATTTATATTAGCATAATAAACCGCAAGCGTATTGCAGGCTATCATATATTGGCGGTCGTTGAAATGTTTTGGTTTATAATTTAACGCCATTTTCATATATAGTATCGCCCGTTTGTAATCGTGGTAACGGTAATAGACATTACCCAATTCGGAATATGCCTCGCCTTTACTGTCATATTGTTTGTCGGAAACTTCCTTTAATCTTTCTTCCAACATTGGGGCGTCACGAAACACTTGGGTCATAAAATAATGAGAAATTGCCTGTAACAAAGCATCTAACTCCTGCTGTGTGTTTCCGTTTTTTCTCGCTTTTGCCGCTAATTTTATAAAAGCATCTATTTTTTGGGGTAGAACATCTGCTTCCTGATAGTCGGGCATAATTTGAACAGTAAGAAATTCTGCTTCATTTTCTAAAGTTTTACTTTTGTAACATTTTGCTGCCTGTTTCATTTTTTCCAACTCATTTTTCTTTTTTTCTGTGGTAAAAAAAGGTATTATTTCGTAATAATAGTAATTCAATTCGTCTGCTATTTGGTCGCGCGTCCGTGTGGCAATATGGTAAAAAATAGAATCGGAATTAAATTTTCTTTCTTCGCCATATTGCGAAACAAATACACTGTCGTTTGGATTCATAAAAAATTTTTTAAGATAGTGCATTTGGTCGGGATAATCTCTTATCTTCAATCCTTCTGTCTGCGCCCAAAGATTGGTACAAAAAGCGGACATTATAATTATTGCAATAAATATGACAGAGAGTTGTTTCATGTTGGATATATACTGATAATCATTTTAATCTTTAATTTTTTCGATAACAAAAGTACAAATATTTTTTAAAATAGTTATTATTAAAACATTCATTTGTCGTTAACGCCAATTTTCGCATGACGGCAAAGTATTGTATCTGTGAGTAAACTAAGAACATCCTGCCATATATCGTCTGAACCTACGCCATATATTGGGAACATCTATAATTACTCTTTTAATATTTTTGTTATTCCCTGTGTCAGAAATTCCTTTTTCACAAAAAAAGTGTTCAAATCAATGCCTTGATGGCAGCAACAGCTTGGAATTTGAAAAAGATGATGAAAAAATTGAGAGGAAACTTTTTGCAAATTATTTTTCGACTCTTTTTCCCAAAGATTTTTTACTGTTATGCCGCTTGAAAATAGGTTGTTAAGGAGCGATTAACTGTCACAAAATTAACAAATTATACTCAACTTCCCCAATAATTTGATGAATTATGCGGGTTAGGGAGATACTAATTGCATACGTCTTAAGGAGCGACTACATACCAACCCTAATGAATTTTATTAAAATGACGCGGGTTTAAGCGCTCTGCCTCTATTATTGGCAGGGGTTTGAGGACTTCTGCTACTGCCCGGTGATTGGGGTGATGATGTTGTATCTGGCTGATTAATATCTGTATTAGGGCGGTTACCCGCAGTCTGATTGCCGGTACCTGAATTTGACGAGGAACCAATTCCTATCGGAGTTTTATTTTGCATATTTCCGGGCATCTGCCGCTCTGTATCTTCGGGTATGCGAAAAACGTCAATCGGGCTTAAAGGCTGCTGATTCTCAGCCCAGAAAAAGTTTTTCAAATATAAATCACCGCCCGACAATTGTCCAAGAGGGAACATTGACCCTTGCGAGACAGTTGTTAATATCACTTTTTCAATTTTTTTATCTTTAAAAAACATATTGACATAACTGCTTTGCGACTTATTGATTCCAATCATCGTGCTGTCGGCATCGTCAATAGGCAAATAAATTGTTTCAGCATTCCCATTAACAAACACGTGTCGCAATTGCCCGCTGTCCAAATTTGCAATAATTTCCTTCCCTGACATTTGATTGAAATAATTGATACTGTCGGTTTTTTGGGACATCATGGCATCTTTGATAATTTGCATGCGCTCAGCCTGTTTATTTTTTGTAAAAATATGAATTTCACTACCTGAAATCTGACTTCCCTGCGCCCACACCACAGGTAATCCGTAGAGATTGACCACCGAATCGCGCGTTGAATAAGTCAAAGAATCAGCAATTCCTTGTATATCAGAACGATACATTCGTGCCTGATGATAGCCAAAAGCCATATTATATGCAGAATCAATTTCCGTTTTAATTGTATCGGTTAAAACAATTGTATCTTGCTGAATTTTAAGCGAATCGGTAAAATAAACTGAATCGCGTTTATTCAATTTAATATCCGTATAAACAAAAGTTTGTTTTTTGGTTTCAAGCGTATCGGCGTGAATATAAGCAGTTTCCGCATCTTTCCAATAAATAAGCAGCGCCGAATCGGTAGCAAAACCATATTCAGTTGAGTCGTTATAAAATACATAATCGCCTCCAAGAGTAGTTCCTTGAGCGGTATCGGTAAGTTCTACTTCCGAAAACGCTTCGCCAAGATTTTTTTGTTTATCATAAAAAATAGTATCTCCAATAAGTGTTTTCCCGTTTTTATTCACAACTTTTGAGCGATCAAGTAGCATTGATTGCTCATTTTCAGTATTATACCAACCCTTTGTGGAATAAATATCGGTTTCCTGTTTGTAAATGATGTGAGTTGGTCCTACAATATCGGCAATATGAGTGCGAGTGTTATACACCAAAGTATCCGAGTTCATAACAAAATCAGGATTTACGAGATGAACGTCGTTGTGAAAAACAGCGATTTCAGTAGCAGTAGAATATTGTCCCCAAATTGAAGTGAGCGTATTTCTATCGTCTTTAAGTTTTCCGCCGGTAAAATAATATGCGAGATTAGTGTTTCGGTCGTAGTTCAAACTATCGGTTGTCAACACCGATTTACGATTTACAAGTCGCACATTTTCACGCATTTGCGCAAGCCGTGTATTTCCATCGTAATAAAGGTAATCACCATAAATAAACAGGGTATCCGCCTGAATAATCCGCACATTACTGAAAGCATCAAGCGAATTCTCCTCTTTGAAAAAATATGCACTGTCGCAATACATGATGGCATTATCGTGCTTAAAACTAACATTTCCCCGCATAATTTGTACCCCCGGCAAGTTTTCTTCATCACCAATAATAAAATCGGAATGTAACATTTCCACCATTTGTCGAGGGCGTCCTGTGGTAGATGCAGCGGGCTTTGTTGCCGGCTTTACAGGAGTTTTTTGTTGTCCGGAAATTGATTTTTCAACTTCCTTTTTTAATTTTCCACGCTGCGGCGGCTGTTGCGCAAGTAAAATACCCGAAATCAGCAAGATAACAAGTGAAAAAAGAACATTATATTTATTTTTTACAATAAAAAACATTAGGTATAATTATGAATTAAAAATTTTTATAAAAAAAATAAATACTTAATAATCAATGATTTGTAAAATTTTATTAAAAATTAATTCTCAAGCGCGAAACCGGAATATTCAACTGTTCTCGATATTTTGCAACCGTTCTCCGTGCAATCGGATAACCGCGATTGTTCAGATATTCGGCAACTTCATCGTCATTGAGCGGATGATGTTTATCTTCATTATTAATACATTCCTGCATAATAGTTTTAATTTCGCGAGTTGAAATTTCTTCACCATGGTCGTTGAGAATAGATTCGGAGAAAAAATATTTTAGAGGATAAATAGCATATTCGGTTTGAATATATTTACTGTTGCTAACGCGTGAAATGGTAGAAATATCATATCCTGTTATATCGGCTATATCTTTAAGTATCATCGGTTTAAGGAAAGATTCGTGTCCTTCTATAAAAAAATTGTACTGAAACTCTACAATTGCAGTCATAGTTGCTAATAGTGTTTGTTGACGCTGTTTTACCGCATCAATAAACCATTGTGCCGAGTCAACTTTTTGCTTTACAAACAAAATTGCTTCTTTCAATTCGCGGGTTTGATTTTGTTTGTTATTATTATAATCATTCAACATATTTTTGAAATCAGGATTAATACGAAGTTCGGAAATATTGCTTTGTGTCAAATTAACCGTTAGTTTCCCATTATTATTTTCAAGAATAAAATCAGGAATTATCGTAGTTTTTGTCTGCTCAAGCACGTCTCCACTCCAAGCATTGCCCGGCTTTGGATTTAACTTAACTACTTCTGTGATAATGCTTTTCATTATATCCTCGTCTATATTCAAACTTCGCTGAATTTTTTCATAATGTTTTTTTGAAAAACTTTCAAAATGATTGGAAATAGTTTTTTTTGCATATTCTATCACATCTGTTTTCGATTTTCTATTCAATTGCAGCAATAAACATTCCTGTAAATTCTGCGCACCAACACCCGCCGGCTCCAAATTTTGAACCAATTTTATCAATCGCTGAATTTCACTCTCAGAACTATCCTCTCCCATTTGGAACAGCAAATCATCTACCATCATATCTGCACTTCGCCTCAAATAACCCTCTTCGTCAATATTTCCAATAATATAACGAACTATATTTCTTTCACACTCAGTTAGTTGCAAAAAACCGGCCTGTTCCTCCAAGTATTCTTTAAAAGTCATCCCATCGGAAACAGGGACTTCTTCCTGCTTTGCATCTCGCTCTAAATTATTAATTTTTAATCGGTAAGCAGGAACTTCTTCTTCCATTCTGTCATATTCGCCATAGTCGTAGTCGTCAGAATCAAATTCTACATTATCTTTGTCGGATTCGTTTTCGTAAATATCCTCCTCATCCTTCTCTTCGATGTCTGATTTTTCCGGTACATCGTCTTCTTCCTCTCCCTCTACTTCATCCATATTAGTAGGTTCGGCAGTATCCGACATACTTTCGTAATCTTCTTCAAGAGCTGGATTTTCTTCCAATTCTTGCCGCACACGCTCTTCCAATTCAAGTTTTGTTGCCTCAATTAGTTTTATTGTCTGAATTTGAGATGGTGCAAGTTTTTGCTGGAGTTTTTGTTGAAGTTGTTGCTTTAACATTACATACGTCTTGTTTAATTATTTAAATATCAATCATTTATATAAATAAAGTTATTTTTTTATAGAATAATTATAGAAATTCTGTGATTTATTAATAATTCTTATCCCGTAAAAGTGTTATTATAATTGAATTTTGCTCGATTATTTTTTGTAATTTTTCTATTATCAAATCGGTTTTATTTGTTTTTATTTTGGTATCCTTTTTTTGTTCTAACATCTCGCCTGTGCCGTAAATCAACCACTCATAATTTACTTCCGGAAAGTATTTTATTATTGCCTCTTTGGGTTTTTGCCCAATCGGGTAACCATTGCGTACCCAATTATTAACTATTGTCGAACTTTCATTTAAACGCTCTGCAAATCGTTTATTAGAACCCTTGCATAAATCCATTTTAATTTTTTTAATGCGCTGATTGATATTTAATTCACATATATTTACAATTTCTTTTTCCGTTTTTATTTCGTATGTCAGCATTTCCCCTCTGTTGTCCAAAAAATATTCTAAATTTAATATCGGAAAAGCATTGCAAATTTTTCTAAAAAGCCCATCAGTTAAGTACTTTACATCACCATTGAACGCCGCAGAAAGATTTGTATAATTGATACCTGCTTTTTGTGCCAAATCACGCTGATTTTTAACCAATCCGACGGAAAAAAGGTAACGATATAATTGTGATATTTTTATGTACGGGGACATTTATTTCTATTTTTCTTCTGAATTTTCTATTAGTTCAATAATCTTTTGCAATGAATCTGTTTTTATCTTCAATTCACCTAATTTTTTTATTGAGAAATATTTATCTGTTTTTGAAAAACACGGCTTTTGTTTTTCAATTCTAATATAAATTTCTTGTAAAATTTTATCAAAAACATTTTCTTCGTGTATTTTTATCAATAAACTAACAAGGTGGTCAATTGCCTCCTTGTAATATTTTTGTTCATAATATATATAGAATAAATTATAATTAACAGAATCTGCAGTAAGTGTGATGTCGTAAGTAGCTTTTTCAAATGCCGAATTGAATTTATTATTTAATTCGGTAACCTTATTAGTGAATATGTTATTCAATTCAGTAATTCTATTTTCAAATTTCCTATCAATATCCTTTACTTGCATGTAGTTACTCACAACAATAAAGGTAGCTAATATTCCGATAAAAGTCAAAATTATTTCTAATCCATGTTCTGTTAAATTTAGATTGAAATATTTTAAAGCAACAATTGCCAATCCCCATAATATTAGTGCGGATAGAATGATAATACCTAATATTTTTCCATAAAACCAGTTATTTCTTTGTTTATTTTTTATAATATTAAATAATTTATCTGGTGAAGGGCTAATATCACCATTTATATCAACATGGTTATTTCCTTGTATGTTTGATTGGTTTATTGTTCCCGAGAATGAAAATGTTTTTTTTAACATAATATTATTTTTTATTTTTATTAATAATTTGCATTAATTCTTCTATTTGTTTATCTTTTTCTTCAATTATCTTTTTATATAATTTTTCTGTTTCTAAAAAATTTATTTTTTTTGAGTTATCAATCACATTGTCCCCATTTACATTTTTTTGGTCAATATTACCTATAAATCCATCATTTACATTTATCTTGCCCTTGCTATCATATAAAAACATATTTTCATCATTTTTTAGGAAATAATCTCTATTAAAAATATCAGGAAATGTTTTCCATATTTTTTTTAAAAGTCCATTGGTAAGATGTTTTTCTGAATTTTTAAAAGCCATTACCAACCCAGTATAATGTACATCTAATTTCTCAGCAAATTCTTTTTTAGAACTTATAATATCATTTACATATAAATATTTATATGCATTTTCTAATTTTTCTAATTTTGTTACCATTTTATTTAAAGCCATTTGTAATTTAGAGTTTTATTTGTATCTTTGCGGAAAATTTATTGTTTAATCTTTAAAATTTTAATTTTTATGGAAACATCTGAAATTATTAATCAACTTGTCATTGATATGCAGCAAATCAAAGAAGATATCAAAGGTAATACACACGAAATCAATCTTATAGTTAGTGCTTTAAATGAATTGGCGTTAGAAGTTAGTAAATTACCAATAAAAGAATAGAAATCTATTTTGATATTTGTATCATTTTGACTCCTGCCGCTTTTAATTCTTTGTATATCTCATTTTCTAAATTACCTGATAATTCTTTGTATAAAATGCCTGACAAATCACTTGCTTTCTCTACTGGATTATCATATATGGCTAAGACCCTATTTTTACCTAATTTTGCTATAAAATAACCATATTCAAACATCACATTTTGCCTTGCTCTGTAATTATCACTCATTACATCATCTTTTGTCAATAAAATTATTGCAAAAGATACGCCTTCTGCTTCTTGCTCCAATTTTTCAATAATAGTTCTGCCCTTGTCCGGTTGTTCGTGTAATATTATCGGTTCTATGTTATATTTTTTAAGTATTTGCGCAATTTCAATTTTTGCTTTATCATTATGTCCGTGAACTATAAATATCTTTTCCCTTTTCTTAGCAAGTTGTTCATCAATATCAAAAGGCAAATCAACAAAATGTTTCTTACAATCTGGATTTGTAAGCAAATGATATTCTGCTAATTCGTCTGTCATATTTGAATTTCCCACTGTTTTACTGTTATCTGCATTTATTACATCTTGTAGCAAAGCACCATTTCTTATTTTATATTTTGATTTTTCCACAATCTATTAATAATCAATTATTTAGCATTTTTATAAATATTAATAAATATATATAAAAATTAAAGTTATGTTAAAAATGCAAATAATGTTCTAATATTAGAATTTTATTTGTATTTTTGCATCGTATTTCAAAAGTATTTCAAAATAGTCGTACAAATGAAATACGCAAAAGTAGATAAAATAATTATAACTACAAAAAAATAATGAATATGGACACGTTAAAAGAAAGGCAGACAGAACTTAAAAGGCAGGCGCAAACTGCCTCCATTGAGGCAAGGTGTATTTCACTAAAGCCCGGACAGAAATTGTCTGAAAAAGTTATAGACCTGCAAACGTACCAAAGGATACGTATCAGGTTATCTCGTAACAAAAATATTAATACAAGAGTCGAATTAATCGGCGATAATTGTGTAGTAACACGCTTAAATTAACCTACAACTATGCTAACACTTGAACTCTTTGATTTTAAAAATATCTGCATGCAAATGTCGGAACTTGGAGCGGCAAATTATGCAAAGCGTTATGAACCGCAGAGAGATAATATTTCGCAGAGAGAGGCATATCGTAAATTCGGAGAGCAAAAAGTAAAATTTTGGTTAAAAAAAGGGCTGATAGGTAAAATAAGGAGTGGAGTAAATGAAAATTCAAAATTTAATTATTCCTTTTCAGAATTGCTGGCAGCTCAAACAGCAGAAAGAATTAATCTATCAATAAATAAATAAAACCTCACAACGTACAGGTCAGTTGTAAAATAAAATGAAAGTTACAAATAAAAATAAAGACGAAATTCGAGGAGACTTGGAAAATTTATCTACGATATTAAGTAGATGTACAGACAATCCTAATTGCCACGAAATACAAGAAATGGTTAATCATGTTATTGACTATGCAGATAGTTTTAATTCTATAATTTGGAAATTAAATAAATAAATAAATCTTATGAAAACCATCTTAACAATTTTAATGTCAATTTGCGCAATATGCGCTTTTGCAATGGCGATAGACAATACCTTTCGTCACGATAATCCATACCAGCCGGTATTGATTACGCTGCTGTGGTGGGCGCTGCCAATCGCTTGTATTGGAATGGCAATATTTGTTTCAAAAGAAAAAGAAAAAGAAGAACCAAATAACTAATTAATAATTACTCAAAATGCAAATAGGATATTACAGCCAAATAGACGCTCAGGCAATAGCCGAGAAAATAGCCGGTACAATCGACAAGTCGGATTTTGAATTAAATACCAATGCCTGTGATTGTGAGTATTACGAGTGGAATCGTGATTTCTTTGAACAGACATTAAAAGTACCTGTAAATGACATTGAGAGCGAAGTAAGTTTTTATGTCGGTTACGAGTATAGATATATTCCTGCCAAATTTCAAGGCGACTATATGTCTCCTCCTGACCCTGATAAATTAGAAGTTGAGGGCGTTTATATTAGAGACTTAGAAGTAGTTCCCTTGAATGACGACTTTTCGTTAGAACTTACAGACGAAGAGAGAGATAAAATCTGCGACATCGCAGAGAAAGAACTTAAAAATAACTTAATATGTTGTTTTAAATAAAAATAAATTAAAAACTCCGCGTGCCGTGCGGGTGTAGCAATTATAAATACACTCCCAGACCAGCGGAAAAACGGCACTTTTCCAAAGGCGAGGGAGTTTTTAATAAAAAAAACAGTAAAATGAGTAATTTATCAAAAGCAAATAATGATTTGCAAAAACAGATAACGACAGATGGTCTATTAAAATGCGAAGCGTTTATAAGTGGTTTTCTTGCTGTCGAACCTCAACCGAAGGAAATTTTAGTAAATAAATTTGCCAACAATTCAAAATATTTACCGATTTCAAATATTGAGGACAAATTAGATGAGATATTTTTCGGAGCGTGGCAAGTAAAGGATTTTCATTATCAAGTAGTTGCCAATGAAATTGTTGGCAGTTTACAGTTGTGTATTTTCCATCCTTTTTTGCAGGTTTGGATTGAGCGCACAGGTGCAGCGGCGGTACAAATTCAAATGACTTCAAAAGAAAAGGGCGGCGATGGCGATATTACTAATGTTAGAAACAAAATCATAAATACACTGACAAAGGATTTTCCACACCTGAAAGCCGCCTGTATAATGAACGCTGCAAAAAGTCTTGGTAAGATTTTCGGGCGCGATTTAAACCGCAAAGCCGATTCGCTTGGTTTTTATGATCCGATTTATTCGCAAGAGATTGATTTCCAAAATGCAGGTGAGATATTAAGCAAAATAAATTTCTGTACCACATTGGAAGATTTGGGGCTTTTATTCGATTCTTTAGAAGAAAGCGAAAAGCAAAACAAAAAAATAGTAAAATTATTCAGCGCACGCAAAGCGCAAATTAATACAGGTACAATATTATGAAAACATTAGAAGTTTGGACATCCGACCGTCTCGGTCTTTTTACAGCAAGCAGAATAAGCGACCTGCTCATTTGTGCCAAAGGCGACAAAGATGGTTTTGGAGTAGTGGCAATGTCTTACATTATGGAAAAGGTATGTGAGATTTTAACAGGCGAACAAAAACCCGAAGTAAACACAAAGTCAATTGAATGGGGCAATGAAAACGAGGCAGTAGCAATGGCTGTTTATTCAAGAAATACCAATAAAAAAGTCGCCTATTTCGGAAAAGAAAATCCTAAAAGTTTTTCACTTGCTCCTGATTATAATTTATCGGGCAGCCCCGATGGGTTAATTTTCGATGAGAAAGTGATTGAGATTAAATGTCCTTACAATTCGGTAAATCATATCGAAAATACCTTGATGAATTTGGAAGCATTTAAAAAGGAACGCAAAGAATATTATGCTCAAATTCAGGTAAATATGCTTGTAACCGATACAAATATTTGCGATTTTGTAAGTTTTGACCCACGAATGATTGATGAGAAATTGCAATTATCAATTTTAGAAGTTCCAAAAGATAGTGAATTTCAGAAACTAATACTACAACGTGTTGAGGCTGCAACAGAAATTTTACGAGATACCGTAAAAAAAATTAATACTAAAATTTTTAATCAATAATTTTATGACAAACAAACAATTACAACTCTGCTCTTATGAGCAGTCAAAACGCCTCAAAGCATTGGGGTTCGATTGGAAATGCGATTGGTTTTATAATTTAGACAGAATAAAAATACCCGAAAAAATATCATTGAATTGGAATGGTAACTGTTATAGCGTGGGTAAAACTTCCGCCCCCACCGTAGCACTTGCGCTGAAATGGTGCAGGGATGAGAAAGGTATATTTAACTGTGTTTATTTTGATTTAACGAGTTTTAGAAAGGGGTATTACGGAAGTTTTTATTTGTTTGCAGACAAAACAAGCATTCACAGAACTGAAACTATATCTTCCTACGAACTCGTCGAGAGCGCATTATTAGACGAAATTTTAACACTTTTAGAAAATAAATTAATATGAAAACAATAGAACAGGCAATAAATGAATTTTGCAAAAATGTTGGCAGAACTGGATATGGTAAAACTTGTTATTCGCAAGGATTTAAAGCAGGCGTTGAATTTGCCCAGCAGTGGATTAGCGTTAAGGATGAGTTGCCGAAAGAATATAAACGGGTAATTGTCAAAAATCAGGCAGGTGAATGGTTAGTTGCATTTTGGAACAGCGAAGAATGGTGCTTACCTTACACTTCATTTATACAGGATTTTCCTTTTGAAGTTACCCACTGGCGACCGATAAATATTGAATAACAACTTAAAAGAAATATAATTATGACAGAAAAAGCAGAAGAATTAAGAAATGAAATGGCATTTGCAGGGGATTTCCACAGGGGTTTAACCAAGCGTGAATACTTTGCAGGGTTGGCAATGCAGGCAATAGCAAGAAAAAACTTTGAAGCGGCAGAGGTTGCAAGGTTTTCATTAAAAGAAGTTGCACTTATTGCTGTAGTGCAAGCCGATGCCCTTTTAGAAGAACTAAGTAAAAAATAATAATTCAAAAAATAATAGAAATGGATACAATTAATTTATGTGAAAAAGGAACAACAACACAACCGATGTACATTGAAATTGCCGAAAAAATGGCAAATGAAATCATTGACCGTTTTGACATAAGAGAACAAAACGAAGCAATCATAGCAATTCTTGAAATTACAAAAAATTCGAGAATGCAATATATTCAAACTACAACAGAAAAACTTGAAGGACTTAAAAACTCTTTTAACCATCTGCAAGAAATAATTAATAATTTATGGAAACAAGAAAATTAGAATATTACAAAGTTACGGGGTATTTGTCGTATGAACTTAAAGGATTTGTTATTGATAAAAATCTGTTAGATTATCGAGGTATGGTACATATTGGATTGTCTTCTGTTGATTTTTATTTATCAAATCCTGAAAAAGTAAAACCCATTCTCCGCCCCTTTTCCGACCTCTACAAAACCATCACCAACAACGGCAGTGAACCATTTATTCCGATTGTAGAGTTGGCGAAGATAGCAAGAGAAGGGCAGAATTTTAGTTTAGAAAATGACTACGCTATTGAAAATGGAGAACATAGTTTAAATCGAAAATTTAAGTATGACGGTAAAGATAATTGTTTCGTTTTTAACGAAATGTTTGTTGCTTATAACCAATACCAACTCTTTGATAAACTCCACGAATGGAAAATAGATTACAGAGGATTGATAGGCAAAGGTCTTGCCATAGATTGTAACACATTAGATATTAACCCTTATAAATAATTGAATTATGGAACTAAAAGAATTTTTGATAAAGTGCATACAGCACGAGGAATTATTTTATGAATTTATTAACAAACTTTGCAAAAAGCAAAGGGAAAATTGTGAATTTGCTTACGGAGATGCTACTGATTTTAGACCTCTGCAAATTATAGACAAAATCAGAAACGCCGAACAACCTAAAATAGAGGAGATATGAAAAACTTTAACGGAAAAGCAATTTATAACCCGCAAGGAAAGGCGGGAGAATACGCACAATGGGCGTGCAATTTCTATGTCGGCTGCTCAAATGGCTGCGAATATTGCTACTGCAAAAAGGGCATTTTAGCAAGTGTAATGGGCGGGAATGTTCCTACGCTGAAAAAGTGTTTTATGGACGAAAACCACGCTCTGTATGTTTTTAAAAATGAATTGAAGGCAAACTTATCCGAACTCCAAAAACACGGATTATTTTTTACATTCACAACTGACCCTTTTTTACCTGAAACTGCGCCGCTTACAATATCTGCAATTAACTTTTGCATATCGAATTATGTTCCTGTAAAGATACTAACAAAAAGGGCTGATTGGGATAGTTTATGGAATAAATACTGTATGTGTGTAAAAAGAGATGTAATTCGCTTTGTTGCATTCGGCTTCACCCTCATAGGACACGATGAATTAGAACCAAATGCAAACACTAACGCCGAGCGTATCGAAGCGATGCGGAAACTACACGCAGCGGGTTTCAAAACGTGGGCTTCGATTGAGCCAATTATTGATTTTGAAAGCAGCAAGGAAATGATAACTCAAACATCAGAATTTTGCGATTTATACAAAATTGGCTTGGAAAGTGGCAAAAAATATGAAAAGAACCAAATTATATATTTCATTGCTTTTGTTACAAAATTTTTGCACGAATATGGAATTAAAAACAAAATCTGCTTCAAAGATAGTTTGCTTAAAGCCGCAGGAATTAACCGCGAAGATTTACCCGCAAACTGCGTTGGCAGGGATTATAATATGTTTAACCCTTTAAAACCTGAGTAATTATGATCATAATGTCAAGAGAGGGAGCAAAAGGTTGGTGGGGAATAGATTTGCCAAAACATATTGCCTACCTATATAAACCAATTGGACATGAAACTAATTGGAGTGAATATACTTACAAAGAGATTTTTGCCAAAAAGAAAGCAAAACAGGATTATTGTGTAATGAAAAAAAGAGAACATACAAGAGAAGTACCCGGTTATATATATGTATTTTTTAACTCTTGCTTTTTATTCTGCGGTTATTATATAATGATTATTACAAGGTATGGCGAGTGGCATTTAAATTGGAAAACGAGGAATGAACATAAACCGATTTTGACAAAAATAAAGGAAAAGTTACACTATGGAATAATACCTGAACTTGCTGATGAACGGTGGTATATCGAATTTTGCAAAAGGAATCCAATACCACAAAAAGGAGTTCAAAAACTACGCGGAAAGAAGTTTGTCAAATGCGTAATTAATAGTTATAATAATTTAATCGATATAATTTTATGAAAGGAATAATATTTATAGAGCCGATGTTCCACGCAGTAGTGGAAGGTCGCAAAACGCAGACAAGGCGGATTGTTAAACCGCAGCCAAAAGGAGAAATAATAAGGTCTTTTTATGGATTTTTTAACAAAGCAAACATTCCTTTGTTTGATGATAATACAGGAAAATTATCAAAAGGAAGGGTGGAGTATAAACCCTGCTACAGAGTCGGCGAAAAGGTGTATATCGGAGAGCCATATTGGATAGGAACAGACTGTATTTATTACAAATATGGATTGGATTATAATGATACTTGTTGGCTAAACAAACTCTATATGCCCGCCAAATACGCCCGCTATTTCATTGAAATAACCGCCGTCCGCTGTGAGCGGTTGCAGGATATAAGTGATGAAGATTGTTTGAAAGAAGGAATAAGAAAAATTGTTTGTGGCGGAACGGCATTTACATACGTTAATAAAAATAGTGATATGCTTGAAAAAAATACATTCAGAACCGCTCGCAAAACATACGCCGCTCTCATCAACAAAATCAACGGCAAAGGCACGTGGGAGAGTAACCCCTACGTGTGGGTTTATGAGTTTAAATTAACGAATAATCAATAAGTTATGACACTTATTTTAACAAAAGAGGCTGATAAAGTGCCGGCACGGGCGGCAATTAACGATTTGCAGTTCGACAACGGGAAAAGTTTTGTTATCGTTCTCAAAGAGAATAAGAAAAGGCGTACTATCGACCAGAACCGCCTTATGTGGCTTTGGCTCTCATGCATTGAGAACGAGACAGGACAGGAACGCGAAAGTCTGCACGAATTTTTTAAATCGGCGTATCTCCAACCTGAATATAAGTTTGTTTTCGGGGTACAAACGGAAATTCCGCCAACAACAACTAAACTTAACACTGCCGAATTTACGCATTATTTGGAACGGATACAGCAGTTTGCAAGTACTGAACTTTCAATTGTGCTGCCGAACCCCGAAGATTTACGATGGGCAGAATTTTACGAAACATATAAAAATTATATATAATTATGAAACAGCAAGAGCATAATTTACAAGTTGGTTGCATTAATTGGTTTCGATTACAGTACCCAAAATACATTATCTACGCAATTCCAAATGGCGGACAGCGTAACGCCATTGTAGCGGCAAAAATGAAAGCCGAAGGCGTGTTATCGGGAACGCCCGATTTGTGCATACCCGTTGCAAAAGGTGGTTATCACGCACTTTATATTGAGTTGAAAGTCGGCAAAAACAAACCTACTAACAACCAGATTTCAGTAATGGAAAAGTTGCAGAATGAAGGTTATAAATGTGAAGTCTGCTACTCTTTTGATGAGTTTCAAAAAATTGTAGCAGAGTATATGCGAACGTAGGGGTAACCCTCGCGGTTATCCAAAAAAGATTTTTAATTTTTAATTACAAATAATATGAGTTTAATTAACATTTCAATTTGTTTAAGTGATTTGCCATTTTAATTTTAAAATTTGAGTTTATGTACAGCGATAAAAAATTTTGGGAATTGCACGAGGCATATCAATTCACTGTTACCGAGATTGCGCTCTACTTCTATCTTATGGAAGTTCGTAATAAGTGTTTGTGGGCTGATTCAATCAAACGCAATAATGCTAAAATCACGGTAGATTTAAGCATCTCATTTCATACACTGCAAAATGCAAGGAATAAACTTAAACAGGCAGGTGCTTTTGACTTTAAAACTCAAAACGGAAGTCCTAATGTAATCTATACCTTTGCAAATTTTGCAAAGGTCAGTAACGAGGTCAGTAACGAGGTCAGTAACGAGGTCGGTAACGAGGTCGGTAACGAGTTAATAAAGAACAAGAAAAAAGAAATAGATAAATCTATTTCCAAAAAAAATAATTTTGAAAAATTAAAAGCCGACTTTAAAAATCAAATTGCCCCCCATGTGCCAAAATTCGGAAAGGATATGTGTAACGCCTTTTTTGCGTATTGGACTGAAAAAAGCAAATCGGGTAAAATGCGCTTTGAAGGTCAGAAATTCTTTGAAGTGGAAAAGCGACTTAACACTTGGAGAGAAAATAATTTTAATAAAAAATCTTTTGAAAAAGAAGATGCAAAACCCACTAAAACAATTCCTTATGTCCAATGAAATAGAAAATGGAATGATTTTGCCGCAGGCACAAGACTTTGAGAAAGCAATTATCGGAGCGTGTATGCTTGAAAAAAACGCCTTTGATTTGGCGCAGCAGTATGTTAGCGAAAAGATGTTTTACAACGAAAATAATGCTAAAATTTTTGCAGCGATAGAACGTTTAAATGCCGCAGGAGCGCCCGTTGACGTGCTTTCTATATCTTCCGAATTGCAAAAAAGCAAAGAACTTGATAATGTCGGCGGACGGCATTACCTCTCCGAAATGACAAGTAACCTTGCCTCTGCCGCGCATTTGGAATATCACTGCCAAATTGTTATGCAAAAGTACATTAGCCGTGAATTAATCCGCATGGCACACCAAACGCAGATACGCGCTTTTGCAGATATTGATGACCCCGATGATATTCTAACTGAGGCAAATAGGAACATTGAGCAAATTATGGAACTTATCGCAGGGACAACCGAAGACAGCAGCGAAAATATTGTTAAACAGTCGATTAAAGGAATGTATGAGCGCAAAAAAAAGTTTCAAGAAGGATTGTCGGTTGGCATTACAACAGGTTTTGTCAATTTAAATCACCTGACTAACGGATGGCAGCAGGAGAAACTTGTTATTTTGGCTGCACGTCCGGCTGTCGGAAAAACATCTGTCGCCATTCATTTTGCTACACGTGCTGCACAGTACGGCTCAAGGGTATTGTTTTTCTCGTTGGAAATGGGAGCGGTCGAACTGATGGACAAAATCATTACCGCTTACGCAGATGTCAAACCTGAATTTTATACAGCAGGAAATATTAACCAAGAGGAAATTAACAGAGTGGAAAATATTGTAAATAAAGTGCTTGACTTGCCGATAACTATTGATGACAAGCCGAATGTAACGGTTGAAAAAATTATCTCAAAGGCTCGGTTAATGAAAAAACGCAATAAGTGTGATATGGTAATTATTGATTATCTGCAACTTATAACGCCGTCAAGTAGCCGCAGTAACCGCAACCGAGAACAGGAAGTTACCGAAATGAGCCGAAAATTAAAAGTTGCCGCAAAATCGCTTCGAGTGCCGTTTATTGTGCTGTGCCAACTCAACCGCGACATTGAGAAGCGCGGCAAAAATTCAGAACCGCAACTCTCTGATTTGCGCGAATCCGGTGCAATTGAACAGGACGCCGATATGGTAATTTTCATTCATCGACCCGAAATGTATGATGACGAGGCTATGCAAAACTACTTGGAACTCATCATCCGCAAACACAGAGGCGGAAAAATAGGAAAGGTAAGGGTTAACCATAACGGAAATATGAACGAGTTTTTTGATTACAACGATAACAACCAAAATCACCTTGTATGATTGTATTTTGTGAATTTGAACAGCAATTTGAATTAATACAAAAGGCAAAGGAATATGGTTTGAATAATTATATAAATCTTATTTTTCGCAAAAATTTTTCTGCTCAGGTCTTAAAATCAAATATGCGAATTGTCGGAAACTGTGAATATGCAATATTATTATATCGTGAAAAATTACCAAAATTTAACAATGACGGCAGGATGATATTTAATTGTTTAGAGTGGCGAAAGGATACAAAAACGCCAAAAATACATCCGACACAAAAACCGATTTCGCTGTTAGAAAATCTGATACAGATTTTTACCGACAAAAATGATGTTGTAATTGACCCCGTTGCCGGGAGCGGCAGTGTTTTACTTGCTGCGGCAAATTGTGGACGTAAGGCATATGGGTTTGAGATAAAAAAAGAATTTTGCAAAATGGCAAAGGAAAAAATATTTATAAATGTTTGTAAAAAATTATTTTGAAAAATGGATAAAATTATATGTTGCGGAGAATGTAACAAGTTTTTGTACGAAGATACAGACGGCAATGGACAATGTAAAACATTGTTGGAAAGAGATTTGCCATATATTGTGAATTGCGCCGACAAATGCCTTTTCAGCATGACAATTCCTGAGAATTGTGAAGATTACGGAAAAAGCAACTGTGGCATCAGTGCGGGTGAGGATATGTTTGACAGCGCATATTGCTGGGATTGTTGTTAATTTAATAATAAAATTTTATGGAGAACGCACTAACAACAACACACAACCTTGATTTTGAAACAGCACTATATTTTAATTATTATAGATACCGCGTAGGAACTTGTCATGGGCTTTGGGGCGTTGACAAGGACTACTATTACATTTTGGCAATAAAGAATGAAGAACGGCACAATGGACACTTGGAAGATGTTTTTCAGTGGTTTGAGTACTCGTGTAAACGCGATAACTATAATTTAATTATTTTGGAAATTATGAACAAAGATTTTTACAGGCACTTGATTGAAAAACGCGGTTTTGTGCCGCTTGACAAGGGCGGTGCGAATGTAGTAAAGATTTTCAATAAAAAAGCGTACCGAAAATTACTCGAAAAAAGAAGTTAAATATTAACAAAAGATTTAGAAACAAAATGATAATTAATAACAAGGCAAAGGAATTCATTGAAAATTTCCGAAGAGAAAAATGTTATGCACGAGAAACTATTTTAGAAATTGCGGCTATCGTTGAATTTGCCGAAGCCGAAATGCGAAAGAAAGCGACCGAAGCGCACTGCAATGTATGTGAATATTTATCTGAATTTAATGTTTGTACAAGACCATATTTCAAATCAAGCACTTGTGATAGAACTTGTGAGTATATGAATAAATTTATTGAATTAATTTATTGAATTAATTGATAACGAATTATGATAACCAACATAACATTTTGCAGCAAATCGAACTGTACTAAAAACTGCACCCGCAACCTGAATTTCATCTCAAAAGAAGACCGCCGCTGGGTACGCATTATCGACTTCTGGGAATGTCAGGATTTTAGAAAAAAGAAAGGAAATAAAAATATTTGATTATTACAAAAATATATCGTAATTTTGCAATAAAAATATTATGAATAAGATACAACTCGACACAAATAATTATCGTATTCACAACGATAAAAACAGGCGTATCATCAGGAAATCGCTTGAAGATTTGGGGGCGGGACGTTCTATTGTGGTCGATAATGAAAATTTTATCATTGCCGGCAATGGTGTGTATGAACAGGCGCAGGAACTTGGATTAAAAACCCGCATTGTTGAATCGGACGGCACGGAATTAATCGTAGTCAAACGTACTGACATCGCTACTAATGATGAAAAACGCAAGTTACTTGCACTTGTTGATAACCACTCTTCGGACACTTCGGAGTTTGATATGGACTTGATTTTTGAGGATTTTGATGTTGCCGATTTGGAAGTATGGGAGTTTAATATTGATGATGTTTTTCTTGATGAAATTCCGGACCAACTAACGCAGCCGAAAAAAGATAGTTTGCCGTCAATTAAGGTTACATTTCAGAGTATTAAACAAATGAACAGTTTTGAGAGGGAATTAAAAACAGTGCTTAAAAAATTTGAAGGTGCATTTTATTCAATATCAGCAGGGGAAATATGAGATTAGAAAAAGCATCGGGGAAGGCTATAAAATATGCCTGTTTAAATTATCATTATGCAAAATCTGTTCCGGTAATTCGGCTTGGATATTCTGTTTTTAATGATAATGACGAATGGTGCGGGGTTATTTTATATTCCAGTGGCGCCAATCCGAGAATAGCCAAAGAATACGGATTAGTACAGGGACAGGTAGTAGAATTAGTAAGGGTGGCTCTGAACGGTAATCAGGAACATACATCGCAGGCGTTGGCAATGTCATTAAAAATATTAAAACAGGACGCTCCCGCAGTAAAATTGGTAGTAAGTTTTGCCGACAGAAACCAGGACCATATAGGCACAATTTATCAGGCGACAAATTGGTTTTATATGGACGAACGCTCTGCCGAACGTGGAATAATGATAAAGGGGAAATTAATGCACAGCCGCAGTGTAGGCAGGAAATATGGAAATCAACAAATAGAATGGATTAAGCATAACATAGACCCTAACGCAGAACGAATTAAAGGAAAAACAAAGATAAAATACGTGTATGTGCTCGATAAAAAGTTATTTCCAAAAATAAAAGAATTATCAAAGCCATATCCTAAAAAAGAAATTAAAAATAATGTCTAATTTTGCGGCATTAATTTATAAAATTTTTGCCGTATGAAAACAACAAAAATAACAATGACTTACATACAAGTATTAGAGAAAATGATTGAGCGAAAGCAAGTTGAGTTAAAAGTTATCTCAAACGAAGTATCTTCACTGCCTGATAATTTTAATAAAAGAAAGTTTATAGAATTAGGTGCAGAATTAAAAATACTTGAAACTTGTATTGACCTTGCAAAAGTAATGTTTGACAATGAAAACGGCAGCGAAGATAAAACCTGAAAAACCGAAAAAGCAGAGCAAAAGAGGACGCCCAACGTCTTATAACAGCGATAATAACGAAAAGGTATTTAAACTCTGCTTACTTGGAGCAACCGACAAAGATATTGCCGATTTTTTTGGCGTTTCAGAATCAACATTAAATAATTGGAAAATTGAATACCCTGAATTTTTGGAGTCCATAAAAAAGGGAAAACAGGAAGCGGACGCAAATGTCGGCTCTGCCCTTTATTCACGCGCTATTGGACATAAAAAAAAGGACTGTGAAGAGGTTTTTCAGTATCAGGGTAAAATAGTGCGAGCAAAGACAACAAAATACTTTCCACCCGATGTAACTGCAATCATTTTTTGGTTAAAAAACAGACAACCGACACTTTGGAGAGATAAACAGGTACAGGAAATAACAGGAAAAGACGGCGAGCCGATAAAATTCGAGGGTTTTAACTTCTTACCGCAGTAAAAAAAACGCATATTTTTTTTGGAAAATAATTATAATTAGACAAAACAACTAATTTATATATTTGATAATCAATAAGTTACAAATTTTTAATAAAACTATTTATAAAAATGAACGAAAAACAGCGGCAAGCATACCAATATCTACGGGACAATGTGCATAAATTCATATTGTACGGCGGTGCTGCGGGAGGCGGTAAATCGTGGCTCGGGTGTGAGTGGTTAATGCAGTGCGGATATCATCTACCCTGCACACGTTGGTTTGTTGGACGTAACAACTTAAAAGATTGTCGGGAATCAATCTTAGTAACGTGGCGCAAGGTAGCGGAATGGCATAAATTTACAGCATATACTATAACGCCCGAAGGTATAAAGTTTAATAACGGCAGTGAAGTTGTATTTTTGGATTTAACATTTTATCCTAAAAAAGACCCTTTATATGAGCGTTTCGGATCAAAGGAATTTACAGGCGGTTGGATTGAGGAGGCAGGCGAGGTAAATTTTAAAGCATTTGACGTTTTGAAATCACGTATAGGCAGGCATAAAAACGAAGAATATAAAATAATACCAAAATTGTTAATCACCTGCAATCCGAAACAAAATTGGCTTTATATTGAGTTTTTTAAACCATACCGAAAACAGGTGCTAAAAGAGCCGTATTGCTTTATTCCTGCGCTTGCAACCGATAACATATTTTTGCCTGTCGATTATATCGAAACACTAAAAGAAATCAAAGACAAAGCCACAAGGGAACGTCTGCTGTATGGAAATTGGGACTATGAAACAAACCAGTCGGCATTATGTGATTTTGAGGCAATTACGGATATATTTACAAATACGGCAAAACCAAGCAATAATAGAGGTATTGCAGCCGATTTAGCAATGCAAGGGCGCGACAGATTTATTGCCTGTTACTCTGAGGGTCTAAAAATTAATATTGAAATCGACAAGCCAAAATCTGACGGCAAAGAAATTGAAAATGATTTGCGTAATTTAATGGAAAGGCGGCGTGTAGGCAGAAGTCAGACAATCGCGGACTCTGACGGTCTGGGTGCATATTTGGAAAGTTATATCAAAGGCATTGTTGCATTTCACGGCGGAGCGAGAGCATTAAAACCTGACACATACGCAAGTATTAAAGACGAATGCGCTTTTAAATTGGCTGAGGTTATAAATAACAGGGACCTGCAAATAATTTGCACCGAAGAACAAAAAGCCCGATTACTGGAAGAATTACCTTTACTCATTAACGCAAATATTGACGATGATAAAGGAAAAAAGAAAATTATATCAAAGGAACGAATGAAAGAAATAATACAGCGTTCGCCCGATATGTTAGACGTTTTGATTATGGCGATGTATAACCATATTAAACCAATGTATAAAGGAATTCAAAAAATATCATTCTAAAATAAAATATTATGTTACAGCAGATTAAACAAATATTAGAAACAGTTAATTGTGAATATATTGTCATCTACGAGACGGATAAAATGGCAAACGTTGTCATTGACGACCTGACGCGCACGGCAAAATTTGTGCATATAGACGAATTTAGAGATGGCAAAATGACAATGCCGAAGTACCGTGATGGGTGGAATAAGATTTTAAAAATGGAACTTTATTTTTGCCACTTCTGCCAAATGCAGGACACGGCAGAATTTAGAGAGCAGAAAAGGGAACAGATAGAGAATGAAATTGTCCGTCCTTTTATTGATGCCTACCAGAACAGCGGACTTTTTGACGAGGTTGCCGAATGGGGACTTGGTTATCCGCCGCCTCAATTTGATGCTAACGAGGTGGGCGTACTTTTACGTTTCGATTGTTCGATGATAAATTGTTAATCAATTTTTAAATATTATTTTATGAAAAAAATAAAACAAAAAAAATTACCATTGCAGTTTAAAAAACAAATTGATATTCAAGGCGGTAAATTAACCTTCGGGCAGAGGATTGAACTCGGTAAGATTTTCCAAACGGAAACAAACACGAGGATTATTTTTAACAGCGTCTTTGAGTGTCTGCATAATTTCACGCCGTTAGCAATAGAAGTGCCGGGCTTAATGAAATATTTTGAAAGCATTATCGAGGGCTTAAAATATTGGATTTTAATTGAAACGGAACTTTTGCATTATGAACCTTCCAGTCAAGAGTTAGAAGCGGGAATAATGGAACTTGGTCAAAGTTTGGGTGAATCTGGAACAGTTATAAGCTTGGCAAAAGATTTTTCAATCGACCCCGATGCCATTCTAACTTGGGAATATGGTAAAATATTCGGAATTTTACGTGCAAATTTAGAGCAATATAATTTTGAAAAGAAACTCAATAAAGTTTACGAACGCAGTTATAAGAAAAAATAATGGAACAGGTAGAGCAGATATTGGAAAGTGAATTAACCGAACTTGAAAATGATATTAAGAGCCGTATAAAGACCTATTATGCTACAGGCAGAACGGAAAAAAGTTTGTCGCATAAAGTATCGGGGTTCAGTGGTATTTTGGAGGGAGCAACTTATATCGAAACTTTGGAACGCGGACGCCCTCCGGCAAGAGGTGGTGATTCAAAAGGCGCATTTTTAGCAAATTTAAAAGAATGGATTCGGGTACGCTGGAAAGATGTTAAAGATGAAAAAGATTTGGAACGAAAAGCAAAGTTTCTAAAATGGTACATAAATAAATATGGAAATAAAAAGTTTCGCAATGGTGAAAAAGATGATGTGCTTTCAAAACCTATTGCCGACTTCACAGAACAAATATCACAAAGAATAAGCGATTTATATTTAATTCAAATAACAAATAATTTAAACTTATAATATTATGATTTCAGATTTATTTGTAGCATACAACCCAGCAATAGTAACCTTTCCTTCTACACAGGACGAAATCATTGTAACTATTACTATTAGCAATTATGATAACCTTTCTGTTATGGGAGAGGTAGAGAAAAAAAAGGAAATTTTTAACAATAATGTAAGAATTGACGTATCAAACATTGTCAGTAAATTTTTTAACGACATCAGGATTTATTTCAATAATAACAGGTTTTTCACTTCGCAATTATTTGTATTACGATGGCAATTGCTATTAGAGCCGGACACAAATATATTTATAAAAAATATCGGAATAATGCTTAACGCTGTTGTGCAGGTTGGTGAAAATCCCGATTTAACTTTACAGCGAGGAACGTTCAGAACGCACTTTAAACGTCTCAAAAAATATAACGGCTACGAACTTACCGTCGGGGTTTTATCATATTCTGGAGTTAATAACTTTATTAACAACGTACAGGTAATAGATGATAACGGATTATTACCGCCTCACTTTTGCGTTGTGGTAAATGATAACGATACGATGTTAGTATTAAATAACTCGCCATTGTCTCCTGATTTAACAGGCAATACAGGCGAAATAATTACCGACAATCTGGGTAATATCATTCAGGTAAATATTCCGACAGACCATTATTCCGAAGTCCGTAAATATGTGGATTTATGCTGCACGCCGAGCAATCCGTTTTATGTCAGGTGGGTTAATCAACTTGGCGGGTACGATTATTTTATGTTCGGCAAACGGCAGACACACGAATATAAGACGGACAAACAGGAATATTATAAACCCTTTTTTAATGACGTACAGGCGATTACAGGCACAACAAGGATGTTTTATATGGAAGCAGCCGAAAACATAACGGCAGGAGCGGAACAGGTAACAAATGACGATTACGAGGCATTGCATAAAATCATCTATTCACCGCTGATAGAATGGTATAACGAAAAATTAAATAAGTGGATTGAGGTTTTGGTCGATGACTTTGATATTACAAAAGACACGTGGAACAATACGCAGAGCGTAGAGGTAACTTTTAACCTGCCTGATAAACAGTTACAGGTTTAGGGTTGTTTTTTGAAGCCCTGATGTAATTCACTTATAACACCACCAACGACTGCAACAAGAGTACAAACAAGCATAAATCCAAAAAATATCTTTATAAACATAACGATTAATTTTAATTGCAAGTAAATAAAGTGCAAAAATACAAATAAATTTTAAATAAAAAAATATTATGGCTGACAATACAGAAAAAAAAATATTATTAGCAGTACAAATACTTGATAACTTTGTTGAGGCTAAAAAAAATCTTGATGCTGCAAAAAAGGCAATGGACGATTTTATTAAATCGGGCAACACAAATATAGAAACACAGCGAACATTAGCAATCAATTTAGCAAAATCAAATAATGAATATCGCAATGCAAAAAAAGTAATAGAAAGCACCGTAAAATCGCAAGATATTTTGGCAGCGGGTGTAAATACTGCTAATAAAACACTTGGCGAAATGCAACGCGAACTTGCAGCACTTCGCAATACTCCTCTTGACCCTGATAAACCAGAACAAGCAAAGGCAATAAAACAGGCAATGGCTGATTTAACAGTAGAAATTTCCAAATATAAAAATGAAATAAAAGGAATGGATACTGCTCAGACGTTCAAAAATCTTGCAGGTTCATTACAAGGGTTAAGCGGAGCAGTTCAATCGTTAGTTCAAATAGGGTCTATTTTTGGAGTTGAAAATGAAGCATTACAAAAATTATCAGAAAAAACTAAAGAATTTATATCTATCACACAGGGATTGGGTGCTGTTACTGAAATGCTTGAAAAAAAACGATTAAGTTTATTGGCTGCAAATATTAAAAATATTGCAGTGAGCGTTCAAAACTCTATTACTACTAACCTTGAAACTTTATCAAAATCTCTTAACGCCAAAGCCACCGCCGCTCAAACTGCTGCTGAAAATGGCGGTATCATTGCTAAAACAAAGGCAATAGTAATTACTAAACTTGCTGCCGCTGCGCAGTGGCTTTGGAACGCTGCAATGGCGGCAAATCCTGTTATGTTGCTTGTTATTGCTATTGCCGCAGCGATAGCTGCAATAGCATTATTAATAAGTTGGTTATCAAAATCTTCAAAAGCAGAAAAAGACGCAGAGGCAGCATCGAAAGCATACGAAACACAAGCACAAAAAACAGCCGATACAATAGACAGTATTAACCGCAGGCAAACAGACGCAACAAATAAAAGGAGTAATGAACTACGGCAAGAAATATTAGATATGAAAGCCAATGGTGCAACCGCCGCAGAAATAGCAAAGGCAAAAGCAAAAGGCGAAGAAGATTTGAGAAATATAGAAATTGCAGCGTCAAAAGACAGGTGGAAAGAAAATTACACATTATTGATTTTAAAAAATAATGAAATTGCCGCACAGCAGAAATTATTGAATGAACACGACAAAGGAAGTAAAAAATATAAAGAACAGGAAGAAAAAATACGCGAGTTGATACGTGCAAAAAATGAACTTTTAGGCACAATGCAAGGCGAACTTCAAACGCAAAAAGATTTATCGTTAAAAAATGCAGAAGCAATACAGAAACAAAAAGAAGATGATAAAAAAGCAGCGAAAGACCGCGCCAAAAAATATCAGGACAATGCTTTAAAAATGCTTGATTTGCAGAAAAAAGTTGCAGACGAGCAAAACAAATTAACAGAAACTTCGCTGTCAAAAGATTTTCTTTCGCAACAAAAATGGAATGCTCAAAAATTTGCAGATAATCAAAAGTATGAAAAGGAAAAACTTGATATGCAACTGAAATTCAAGCAAATTTCAGCCGTCGAATATGCCAAGCAAAATGAAATCCTTGACTTACAACAGCAGACATTCAATCAAAATCAACTCAATGAACTTTCCGACCATTATAAAAAGACACAGGAAGCATTATGCGGGTTAATCCAATCCACAGCACAGGAACAGATTGCCGACCTCAAAAAACAATATGACGAGGCAATGAAAATCCTTAATCAAGAACCGCCGAAGCAGAAAAAAGGACAATCTGATGACGATTATACTAAGGAATTGAACGCCTTTGAAGATTACCAATTTCAGATAGGGACTTATGCCGCACGATTGGCAGAGGAGAGGACAAAAAAGGAAAATGAAATTAGAGAAAATGCTTTGAAAAAAGATATTGACCTCGCACTTGCCGCAGCAGATAAAGAATATGCCGAAGATTTTGCAAAATATCAGGATAACGAGGCGAAGAAAAGCGAAACCGCCATTGAACAGCAAAAAAAGCGTTCAGAAGAAATATTAAAAGTTATTCAATCTGCGTATGAAAAAGAAAAAGAAGAACTTATAAAACGCGGCGCAAGTCAAAAGGAACTTGACGATTTGGAAATAAAATACAATAAAGACAAAAATATTCAGATTGCCAATGACAATGCCGAACTCAAAAAATTGGAATTTGAACAAAGTCAAATCAACCTCAACCGCGAACTTTTATCCGCTCATAACAATGCGCGCCTGATTTATGATGCTAAAAAGAAATCTCTTTTAGAAGAACAAAAATTATATGCCGACGATGCCGACAGGAAGGCTAAAATTGCCTCACAACTTGCAGATATTGAAAAAGAATATGCGCAGGCACGAATTGATAGTTTTGAGGAGTTTAGTTCTAAATCTATGGAATTGATGTCTGCAATTAATGAATTTTCAAATGCATTAGCGGCAGGCGAATTGCAGCAATACGAGGATGACAATGAACAGAAAAAACAGACACTTGATAATCGTTTGAAAAATGGATTAATTTCACAAGAAAATTACGATAAACAGATTGCGGCATTGGACGCCGATTTAGATAAGAAAAAGGCAGAAATCGCACGCAAACAGGCACAGCGCGAAAAATTATTGAAATTGTTTGAAATTGGAATTAATACCGCTGCTGCAATTATGAAACTTTGGGTAAGCCCGGGATATCCGATGGCTATTCCTTTGACAATTATGACGACTGCACTTGGTGTTATACAAGCCGCTACGGTACTTGCTACTCCGCTGCCAAAAGCATCGCGCGGAATGTTGTTAAAAGGTAAATCGCACGCTCAGGGCGGCATTCCGATAGAGGCAGAAGGCGGAGAGGTTATTATGAATAAACGCAGTTCGGCGATGTTCGCTCCGTTACTCTCGGCAATGAATGTAGCAGGCGGCGGCGTTCCGTTTGCACGTCCGCTCTCCGATGGCGGTTATTCGATACGCAGCAGCAGAAACCAGAACCAACCCATAACAGCAAAAGAAATGGCTAAAATTATTAATGATATGAAGATTTTTACCGCCATAGAAGATATTAATGATGAGCAACAAGTTTATTCTAAATATAACAATTTTAAAGCAGCATAATTATGTACAGATTAATCGTAAAAAAAAACAATGAATGGCTTAATGTGAATTTGGGCGATGACAAGCCGGCAATAAATTTTGAGACAAATAACATAAACGAATTGAAAAATCGCAACGCTAACTGGTCGCAAAAATTATCTTTACCACTTACAGACAATAACTGCCGTATTTTTGAAATGGTGCATTTGTTTGACGTAGTAAGCGATATTCCATACCGTAGGCACGAATGCCGTTTGTATCACAACGACACTGAAATTGCAGGCAGGGGTAGCGTTCTATCAATTATAACAGTGCACGAGAGGGTTATAGATTGTCAAATACTTTCAGGTATTGTCGATTTATTTGATTTGCTGAAAAATACTAAAATGGAAGATAATAAATGGGGAGATTTTGTATTTAGATATACGTCATTTTATGCTCCACATTATAGCAGTTTGGTCGAAATTGCACTTGCTACTTTTGTTGTTGACGGCGGCGCGCTTGGTAATCAGCATATAGGAAACTCAATGCCGTTTATGTTTTTTTTGGAAGGCATTGATAGGATTTTATTTAAATACGGTTATACAATGAATTGTAAAAGACGCGATGAATTAAAAGACGTTGTTTTACCCTGCGTTGTACCGCCTGAAATAAAAGATATTGCCGAGTTAGGGTGGAATCCAAATTTAGATGGTGCTTCTTTAAACCCTGGAAGTGTTTCAGGTCTGCATATAATATTTCCAGATATACTTAATAATGCACACGGAACATTGTATTTTTTATATACAAAAGATATATTGTACTACAACCCACCTGTAAGCGGCAATATTGACATTCATTTCAAGGCAGATAGGACATTAGATTTTTTAAACCGCAGCGTAAAATTAATAATAAAAAAAAATGGGAACATACTTGATTCTGTCGACAATGCTTTTCCGGAGTTGAATGTAAATACTTCTATTTCTCCATCTGATTTGTTTACTTTTGAGGTATTAACAGGGGACAATTGGGGTGATAATATAACTCTCATTGGTATTACATTGAATATTACTTTAAATATTGATGTAAATTTACAACCGTTCCTTCTACAAACTATTCCTATTGCTGCCTCGCTTGGTTTTAATACCGAATTTGACTTTTTACAGGCATTTATTCAAGCCTTTGGAATGTTCGTAGATATTGATGTGATTAATAAAATTTTGCACTGCTATACTTTTGATGAAATTACGGAAAATAAATTACCTGTTTTGGATTGGACAGATAAAGTTGATATGCAGGCTATTGAGTGGGATTTTCATAATATAGATTTTGCGCGTAATAATTATCTCGCAATGCAAGACAATGATAAAGATATGATAACCGATAGCAGCGATTTTACTATTAATGATGAGGTTTTACAGTTTGAAAAAGAGTTTTTAAAACTGCCCTTTGAGGCGGGAATGGACTCAATGGCATTGCTCGGCGGTCAAAGCGTAAAAATTGCAAATATACCAATTATTACCTACGAAGTACAAGAAGATAACTCACTTAAAACTTCTGTAAAAGAAACCAAGCCACACCTTTGTAGATTATCGGACAATTATTATAGCCATAATTTTGAAGGAAATGGAAGTAACTACAAAACCACTCGACATATTCCAACTTCAGAATTATTACAATATTATAGCGCATTTATTGAAACTTTAAATGAGTATAAGTATATTACCTTGAAAATGCACTTAACAGAGTATGATATAGAAAATTATAATCAGTTGAGACCTGTTTATTTGGAGCAATTTGGAAGGTTTTTTTATATTAATAAAATCCGAAATTTCACGGCAGGAAAATTAACGCAGGTGGAATTATTGAAGATTTAAAGAAAATCTGACAATTTTTGAGTTGCAATAAATTTGGCTATATTACTATAAATATCTTCTCGTTCTATAAAATGCGTAAAAGTAATTTTATTATATGTTATTTTCATATTATATTCATATTTTACATAATAATTTACAGGAGTATATGTATCTTCAATATTTTGCACTCGCATATTATTATCATCAAAATTTACCTGTACAAAGTTTAAAAATTCTGTTGGCTGCATATGTGTATAACTATAATATTCATTAAAGTATTCTGTTTCGTTAAAAATAAAATTATCTTCTAACATTAAATAATAAATCGAAACGCAGTATTTATAAAATGAATAATCAGAAATATTATCTATCATAAAATCCACGCGGTTACAACTTTTTATTTTAATATTTTCATATGACCACTCTTCACCCCATGAATATATTGTATCTTTAAGATTTTTCCTTATTTCATTTTCAATCCGCTGTTCTATTGTCAGTGGACGCGGCTCATCATTCTTACACGCTACAAAAAATACTGCTAATATCAAAAATAAAATACTTTTTTTCATATCGGAATAATTTTTTTAAATAATCTGCAAAAGTAGTATTTTTTTTCAAAAAATTTTCCAGCCCATAAAAAAAAATCCAAAATTCTACTAATCAAACTATTGCAAAACAATGTTTGTCGCTTGCGCCGTAAATATGTTATACACAATATTTTAAGTACAAAAAAAGTTGTAAAAATATTTGTTTTATACAAAATTAGTTTTTAATTTTGCAATAAATTTATTTGGAAATATGTTAGAAATTAAAGTTTATAACGACATTGAGAACAAAGACGCTCAGATATTTTTTTCGCTTTTTGGATTGGAATGTGAAGTTTTTTCTGCCGATAAGGTAAAAAATATCTTTGCCGACAACAAAAACGAAAATGATTTTTTATTTTCCTTTCATTGCAGAGGCGGCGAGGTATCTGAGGGCTTGGCAATATATGACATAATACGCAACAGCGGTAAAAATATCTATTGTAACATTGACGGCGGGTGCCACTCAATGGCAGTAGTTTTATTGCTTGCAGCCCCCAAAGAAAACCGTACCGCAAACCGCAACGCCCGCGCATTGATACACCGCGTTCAAGGTTTTGTTCCTGATTATGCCAACGCTGACGAACTCCGCGATTATGCCGACCAGATAGAACAGGAAGAAAATGCAATACTTGACATCTACGAGGAGCGTACAAGCAGCGACAGAAATACATTACAGGATTTAATGCACGCCGAAAAACAACTTACGGCGCAGCAACTGCTCGATTACGGCTTTATAAGTAAAATAAATTCATATAACACAAATCTTATTAAATCACACAACAGAATGAGCAAAGGTAAAAATTTGATTGAGCGCGTTTCTGATTTTAGAAATGCGTTTAAAAACCTGTTAGGAGTGACAAAGAATTACGATTTCACTGATGACAATGGTAATCTTTTGTTCTCTACCGAACAGGATGACGACACGCTTGCAGTCGGGATGGCTGCAACGCCTGACGGAACTTTTGAATTGCCAGACGGTAGAACGGTAACTATCGCCGACGGAGCAATTACTGACATCACGGAGCCAAGTCCAAATAATCAGGAGGTCGAAGACCTTACAAATTTATTAAACGAGGCAAACGAAATTATTGAGGCGCAGCAAGATGAGATTAAAAATCTCAAAGCGCAAATTACCTCAAACAAGCAGATGCAAAACCGCGTAGTTTCGCCGAACAAAAAAATGCAAAACGGCGGTGCAAAAACGGTGGCGGAACTGAAAAACGAAATCAAAGAAAAGGGACAACTTAAAAAGTAAGGAAAAAATTATGGCAGCAATTTTAGATTTTTCAAGATTTAATTTCAGCGCAGAACAGATACGCGCTGTTAACGAACTTATTTTTGATGATGTTCTTGTATCACCGGAACTGCAACAACTCTGCACTGTCTATCCTGGGATTGTTTATGACAAGGAAATCGGATTTATCGGCGAGGGTGGGCTTTTGGGCGTTGCCTCGCAGGGCTGCAACCCAACGCCGCAAAACTGGCAAATTGCAACTCGCAAAATCGTTTGGGAACCAAAGGCGTGGGAAATCCTGCTTGAGCAGTGTTACAACGATCTTGAAAGTACGGCAGCCGTCTATTCTTTGAGAACAGGCGTAGATATTGCCGATTTTACAGACACCGATTATATGAGAATTATATTTGAGGTACTTACAAGGAGCATCAAAGAATTTATCATTCGTTTGGCGTGGTTTAACGATATCGATTCGGAAAACTTTATACCCGCAGATGGTACAGACCCATCAGGTGGCGGAAATATTACACCGGGTGTTGATGTTAGTTTTTTTAATATTCTTGACGGTTTTTGGAAGCAAATTGCCTTACAGGTAATTGAAAACCCCGAACAGTTAGTAACTATCACTGAAAATAGCGGTGCAACCTTGGCGTTACAGACATTATCGCCTGTAAATATTCAAAGTTATTTGCAGAAACTTGTTTATGGCGCAAATATTTTATTGCGCGACAAGGCAGGTACCGTTATTCCTTGTACGCAATCCTTTTATGACGCTTACGAAAAATCTTTAGCAGGCATCAATTTGGAAACAATGTATTCTAATTTGGTTAATGGTCAAAAGACTTTGACTTTTAACGGGATACCGTTAATAAGAATGCCATTCTGGGATAAAATTATTCGCGCATACTACAAACTTGGCGCCGTTAACGACAAGACAGCACCGTTGTACAAGCCGCACCGTGCAATATTTATGCACAAGGATTATTTCGCTTTCGGCGTTGATGGTTCTGACAGTTTCGACAAAGTTGAAACTTGGTACAACAGAGACAAACGTGTTGTAAAAATTGAGGCAATGGGCAAAGCCGATGCAAAACTTATTAATCCGCTTATTTTTAATGTAGCAATGTAAAATCCTTAATAAAATTTGAAATTATGAAATGTTCAGAATTAAATGCAGGGTTAGTTACTGCAATATGCGGCAAAAAGGAGAGCAAAGGCGCAGAGGGTGATGTTATTTTAATCAATTACGATGACATCGACCGCGAGCATTGTATGGTAACGGATAATATTATTTCCGAACTGGAATTAAAAACGGGTAAAACAGGTTTTGCCTTTACCACTTTCGGACGTTCTTTGAACGAATCGGGTGCAACTTTTGCACGCGGTACATATACCAATTCCTGGACACATACCGTCCCTTTGAAAATCTTTGTTAAAACCGAAGAGGCAAAAACATTTGTAAATAAACTTTCGAGCGGTGCGCGTATAGTTGCTATTTTGAAAAACAGAGCAATCGGCACGGCAGGAGAGGTTAAATACGAGGTTTATGGTTGGGACAACGGATTGGAATTGTCTGAGAGCGCCAATACTATTGCAATGGCTGATGATGTGGTTTATACCGCTACTGTTGCAAGTACCGACACGGCACAGGAAGGAAGTTTGCCAAAATCGATTTTTAAAACCGATTCGGCTACAACTGAATTGTTGCTGCAAAATCTATTAGTACCGGCAGAGTAAAATGATTGACAGATTACTTGATTTACAAAAAGGGAAAGGGCAGTTTTCGCCAACAATGAAACTGCCCGAATACCTGAAAAAAGAAATCAGCATTTTGTACAAACATTTCTTTGGAAAAATTGTAACAGGGGGTTGTAATAACTGTTATCACGACGCTTATTTGCAACTTCTATTATTAAATTCATTAAATATCATAAAAATGACGACGAATTTTAAACTTAAAGCGGGAGCAATATTGGAAGCGCACGGCGACCCGACAAAAACTTGCGCTAATTCAAATCTTACTGACGAACTGGCTATTTTTCATTTGAAAAATAACCCCTCTTGCAGACGTAAATTTGAAAAAGTACCTGAAAATTTAGATGAGATTTTGAGAGTTGGTAAAATTGTTACACCGCAATCTAAAACTTCAAACAACCCAACAGATACAGGTAAGATTGAGAAACAAAACGAGGGAGACCCTGAAAAAAAAAACGAGGACGACCCCGCAGGCAGTGAAAATAAATAATTTTCATTTTTATGTATGCAGGAGTGAAACCCTACATACTTACAACAAGGCAAAATGCTCTAAAAATAAACAGAAATGAGAGTATCATTATTAAAACACGAGCAGCGTTTTGAAAGCCGCAACGATAAAACATACGGCATTCAAACTTATGGAGAGAACAACGACTATCCACAAAAAGTAATGGAGATAGTCGCTGCATCCTGTACTGGTTCATCGTGTTTGGATAATTACAAAAAATTCATTTCGGGCGAAGGTTTTACCGACCTAACTAATTATGAAAAGATTGTAAATACCAAAGGACAGACACTTGATTATGTCTTAAATGAAATCGCAAAGGACTACGCAACATTCGGCGGGTTCGCCCTGCACGTCAATTATAATGCCAATTTTCAAATAATAGAAATTCAAAATGTACCCTTTGAGCATATCCGTTTTGAAAAACTTGATGATAACGGAGAATTTAACCGTGTGGCGGTACATCCCGATTGGGGCAGGCGTTTTGTCAATCTACGAAAATGGAAAAAAGACGATATTATTTTTTATAATTTATACAATCCTAACCCCGAAGAAATAAAAAGACAAGTCCCGCAAATTAAAATCAACGAGGTTATGATGTATGATTTTAACAGTTACAACGGACAAATTTTTTATTATTCAAATAATGGCGAAAAGGTTTATCCGCTACCCACTTTTGACGATTCTCTTACCGATATGCAGACCGAAGAGGCGATTTCCGATATTTTGTATAGAAATGCAAATCACAGTTTTTTACCCGCTGGAATGCTGATAGAAAAAATCAGTAAAAGCCCGGACAACGAGGGACAACAGGAACAGAAAAAACAAAATACAACTGATACCGAAAAGAGTATGTTAGAGTTTCAAGGACCAAAAAATACTTCAAAAATTATGTATGTGGCTGTTGAATCGGACGAGGAAAAACCCGAATTTGCACCGTTTAGAACAAATAATTACGATAAAGAATTTACAGTGTCAAACGACACGGCACGCGATAAGATAGGTAGAAGTTTTAATCAGCCGCCAATTTTAAGATGTGAGGACGTGGGAGGTAATTTTGGATCGGACTTAATGACAAATGCGTATATCTTTTATAATTCGCAAACGAGAAACGAACGGCTTGCAATAGAGCGTGTTTTTATGCATATATTCAAAAATTGGCATCTGCCGATTAACCTTAATTTTGAAATTTCACAATTAAAATATGTATGATAGCAACAGTAGAAGATATAAAACAGATTCGTCCGATTGCAGATAATATCAACGCAGCAAAAAGGATTCAACCGTATATTAACGATGCTGAACATCTTGATATTATGCCAATTATTGGCGTTAAATTATACAGAGAATTAGATAGCAACAGATTAGTTTTATTAACTTCGCAGCAGCGTGATATTTTATTACAAGGCTGTTATTATGACAATAACACAAAATATTCAGGTGGATTGTTGAGTGCTATTACATATTTAGCGTATTCAAGATTTTTAAAAAATAATCAATTAAATGTTACTGCCTTTGGAGCTGTTGTAAAACAGGGTGATTTATCCGAACCTGCGGACGAAAAAACAATTATGAGAATGAGCAACGAGGCATACAGACAAGGGCTTATTTATCTCAATCAATGTGTAGATTATTTAAAATTTTATAATATAATACCGCGCTGTTCTGCGGTAAGAGCAAGTAATGTTAAATTTAAAGCAATAGGATTATGAGATTTCCTTATGATACGACAGATATAAACGAATTAACGAATGATTATTATTTGTTAATGGCAAAAAATGACCTTACGCCACCTGTCCGCGTAAATTGGGCGATAATTGCCAATTTAATAAATCATTCTTTCGGCGCCGCTCTCATCACCACCTTAACCGGTATTGATAACGCCATTGAGCCGAATGCGTACCCTGTGTGGCTTGCGGCAAATCATCCTGTTATCGGTGTGCGGGGAATGTCATTGTTGGTTATGAAAAAAGACAATAACAACAGCATTATGCAGGTGGCGTTTGCATCTATCGAAATTGAAATCAATAATGGCGGTGCGATAACATTAGATTACGAATATCGTATTTTTATGCGAACTGTTTCTGTTGGCAGCATGGGGGAAACAGGCATTTGGACGCCGTGGAAGCGTGTAGATGCAGGTGCGTTGCCGCAGATATTGCTTGCCGATAATCTTACCACTACAACAGCAGGCGAGGCTCTTGATGCTCGACAGGGTTATATTTTAAAATCTCAAATAGATGGAATGTTCAAAACGGGAGGCATAGGCAACGACTGGCTAAATTTAACGGCAAATCCAAATATTATGTTTCAGAAATTGCTCTACATACGAAATTCGCACACTAACGAAATTCTTATCAGAGGTGAGTTTATGCTCAAATCGGGTGTAACGATTTCGCCTGGAGCATCTATAATTAATATTGACAATTTCGATACGGACATCAATGTTAATATGATAGTAGGTAGCATTAAGATTGTCAATGACTTACAGAGTGTCCAATTTTTAACTACCGTACCTTATGGGGTGCAGAACGGAATTGATGTTGTGACAAATTTTGAACTTACCACTCATATAAGTTATGCTTTCGATTTAAAATTAATTGGTAATTGGGCTATACCTGTAGAATAATATAATATTATGAACAGACAATTTAACAATAAAAATACGCCATTGGAATTGAATATCGTACCTGCTGCGGAGTGGGGCGAGCAGACGCTTTTTCGTGAACTTGGAGAAGATAAACGCCCAAATGAAAACGGCGTTGTGCCTCATCTGGCGGTAGATTACAATAATGACGGCTGCATGCCATCTTTCCGTATTTATCAGTCTTTTGATGGCGAGGGTAATGGCGGTGGCGGAAGTACAAATACATCTACTATTCCACTGCCAAGATGCCGTGTGTTCACAAGAGATACAGGAGTGTATGACGAACAGTTAGGAGAATATAATGTTTACGAAAAATGTCTTTATATGGACTTATATCCTCCAAAAGATATTGACCTGTTTAATTCGTTCTATCCGCGTATCTGTTTTTTCAATTATAAATGTATTACAGGCGATATAAAATGGCGACCAATGATGAAAAACGTAGGAGAACAGGAGCGAGGCATATTAGCAGAAGTCTCTACACTGCCTGTAACGTGGGGGCGAGACCAGATGCTTTTTGAAAGTTATGAAGATTTTCAAATTATCTTGGGAAGATTTATGCCTATCCTCAATATGTCAACCCATCTGTTTAGTAACCCACGTAGTAACAGAACTTTAAATAGCAACAAGGCAATCAGGTTTTCATTAGGGCTGGTGTATAATCCCGCAAGGAAACCTGTTAAAGAATATAAACAGGGTACAGGGCTGCATTATATACGTTTGGCAAATTTTAATATCGTTTCAACAAATGAAATAAATGAACATACAAATAATTTTATAGTAGCATTCGGTAAAACAATAACATAAAAATACAGTGTATTGCTAAGATGACACGAGTCAGTGTATGGGCATAGTGAGCACGTTTAAGTGTATCACAGAAGTAGGCACGCAAGACTCCATTTATGGAGCAATTTATAAATGGAGTTATTTTTTTTAGTAAATAATTTTAAAATATAAAACATTTCTAACAATTTATATACAAATGGAAATAGAAGAAAGGAAACGCGATTTAAAGCCGTATATAACAATTTTAAGCACAGTTGTTTTGAGTATAATCAGCGCATATTTCGCTGTGTGGACGCAATTGACAAGCCTTCGTACAGAAGTTGAAATATTAAAAGTAAAAACAGAGCAATTGACAAAAACAACCGAAAAAAACACAGAAATGTTCAAAGAAATTAACGAAAAACTGCATAGTATTCAAACAACTTTAAGTACAAAGGCAGATAAACACTTTACAGATTAAATTATGACACGCAAACGGCATTATTTATTTGAGTTTTTAGAGGGCGAAAACGGCAGACTGAGCAGCAAACGGCTCATCGGAATGTTCTTTGCCATTTGTTCGCTGGTGGTTGCACTTGTGCTAAACAATGATATTCTGACAGGAATATTTATCGGCGGTGCGCTCGGCGAAAGCATCGGAAGTACATTCGACAAAAGAATTAAAGATGATTAGTTTATGAATGACGAATTTATTTTTTTTGGAATAATAATAGTAATATTTGGTTTAATGCTGTTAATCAGCGCATTAGATAAAGAATTATGAACAGGAAATTATTTTTTGAGGAATTTCGTAAGAATATCGACCGCGACAAAATACTCACCCAGAGGGAAGTTACGGCGCTTGATAAGTTTTTAGATTTGTACGAAAAAAGCGAGAAGCGTTTTAGCGTTGCACAATGGGCTTATATCTTTGCCACCACGTGCCACGAGACGGCATATACATTTGAGCCTGTGCGTGAGGCATATTGGCTGAGCGAGGATTGGCGGCGTAAGAATTTGCGTTACTACCCATATTACGGGCGCGGATATGTACAAATAACGTGGGAGCGCAACTACAAATTTTTTGGATATATGCTAAAAATTCCGCTTGCGGCACAGCCCGACCTTGCCCTGAATGCGGATACGGCATTTCAAATTCTGATAATAGGATTTGAGAAAGGCAGTTTTACGGGCAAAAAAATCAGCGATTATATTTCTGCCGATGGCAAAAAGAAGGATTTTACGGGTGCGAGGCGTTGTATTAACGGCACTGACAAAGCCGAAAGCATCGCAGCGCTCGCCAAGTTATTTGAGGCAATGCTAATAAATTCATTTTAAGGTTAATAGATAGTTTTTTTCATACTAAATATTGATTCATTTATGATTAGATTAAACAGATTCAGGAGCGTTGTGAAACGCGTGAGAATCAACCCTGCGCCGCTTGGCTGAGGTGCAGGGAACAAAAAAAAAGCGTTCTTTGAAATATTGAGTTACCGAAAATTTAATTAAAAATTTAATTGCATTTGCATTTTGAAATATTTTTGTACTTTTGCAGCGTGTTACTTTTGTAACCTTGCAGTGTGAAAAAAAAATTAACAATATGGATTTAAAAGCAGGCATAGCATTAGAAATTGGTGGAGAATTAGGTAAAAATAATTCTATATCTGCTAATTCATTGGCTGAAATAGCGATGTCTTTTCAATCATTAATTCATTCATTGGTTAAATATGATTTACCTTCAAATGAGCCTGTTGATGTGAGTAATTTTAATCTTGAGTTGTTTGAATTTAAAAGTTGTTGTGCTGTACCTGCTTTCCGATTAAGACAAACAGATGCTCCATTTCCATTTAATTATGACAGTCAAGTTTTAACAATTAATGAAAGGTTAGATGTTCTTTTTAGCATATCGGATGAAGGGAATTATATGTCATTAATGGAAATTTATCCAGAACCATTTAAACGCAACGAAATAACAGACAGTTTTTACAAATTTGCATCAAGTTTTAAAGATTCGCCTGTAAAAATTTATCAAAAGGGTATATTATCTGATAAAACGTATAAGTTGAAAAAATTCAATGAAGAAATAAAAAAAGAATTAATAACACCTATTATTGATAGTGTTGTGAGTAAGGAAGAAGATATGGCTGTTGGTACTATAAAAGTAATCAAACGGGGCAATAAAATAGAGAAGCGAGTAATTGATTATTATTCAAAAGATAAAAATCAATTATCATACTCGCCTCAAAAAATTGAGTATGACAATAAAATTTTTAGTTTGAATTACCCGTTGCGTTGCCTTTTTGAAAAAGAGAATAGTTATTATGTAATTACAAATGAGCAACTTGATATTATTGGAACAGGTATGACAGATCGCGAGGCTGAAATAAATTTTAATGAGGAGTTTGTATATTTATATGACAGGTTAAACTCTTTATCAGATGATAAATTAACAAAGCGGCTTGTTTCTATAAAATTTATAATGAATAATCTTATAAAAGAAATCAATGATAATTAATAAGGACAAAGCATACAAAAGTTTGCATAAGAAAGGATTTATTGATTCTGATATACACAGCATAGACCACAAGTATCTTGAGTATTATTCAGAAGGTAAGTTGGTCTGTTATACAAAAGTAAGTCACGGCAGTAATAAAGATTTAGATGATTATTTAATAAGACAAATGTCGCAACAATGCAAACTGACAAAGCAACAGTTTTCAGACTTGGTTAAATGTCCATTATCAAAAGAACAGTATAAAGAAATATTAAAAGAACAAAATTTATTAGATTAATATAGCTTATAGATAAAAATATATTATACTTTCTAATCGGTAACTCAAATTTCAGAGTTACCGATTTTTTTATGTGTAAAAATAAAACTTCTTGATTTAGCAAAAATCAAGAGAAATTAGTAAAAAAAAAAGCAATATGAAGAAAAAGAATAGAAAAATTTGGTTTGTTTATGGCGATTGGGAGGCAACACTTTTGATTATTTGCCTTGTAATAGTTGCTGTGCTGTTTTTCTTTCTTTTTGTAGGTTGCACGCCGACAAAAAAGACATTAAAACAGACTATCACCGCGCAAAGCGAG
>WQYU01000005.1 GCA_009781075.1 Paludibacter sp.
AAGAGAATATTGGGATTTTATTGAAAAAAGACGTGATTTGCTCGTTCCGCAAGATGTTCGTGAGCGAAAGGGCAGTTTTTTTACGCCGCAAATTTGGGTAGAACTTTCGCAAAAATATTTGGCGGACGTTTTTGGCGAGAATTGGCAAGAGGAATATTATGTGTGGGATTGTTGTGCAGGAACAGGTAATTTGCTTGCCGGATTGATAAATAAATACAATATTTGGGCATCAACTATTGACAAGGCTGATGTTCATATAATGAAAGACCGCATAGAAAATGGAACAAATTTGTTGCCGGAACATGTTTTTCAATTTGATTTTCTTAACGATGATTTTTTGCCGGAAACAAAAGGAGGAAAGTTACCAGATGTACTTTACAACATTATAAACGACCCAAAATTGCGTAAAAAACTTATAATCTACATAAATCCGCCGTATGCGGAGGCATCTTCCTATGGCAAACATAGCGTTCCACAAGTGGCAAATGGAACAAAAATTTTTGCGACCTGTAAAAGTATTGTTGGCGCTGAGGCATTAAGTGAACTTTTTGCACAATTTTTCATTAGAGTTTATCAGGAAATGCCAGAGGCAATTCTTGCTTCTTTTAGTACTCCAAAATATATAACTTCTGGAAAATTTGCAAAGTTTAGAAATTATTTCCGTTCGGAGTATAAAAAAGGTTTTATTTGTCAGTCAAACACTTTTGATAATGTTAATGGAAAATTTCCTATTTGTTTTTTTATTTGGAATTTAGCAAAAAAACAAGATATCAAGAAAATCAAATCGGATGTGTTTTTGAATGACAAGGAAGTGACAAAATATTGGAAAAAGGGAATAAAAAACCTTTATTCTCTAAATTTTAAATCTATTGCTGATTGGAGAACTACGTTTTATTGTTCCGATAAAACACCGATAGGATATATTATTATTGTTGGTCCAAGTGTGCAAAGTAACAACAATACGTTCATTACAAATTATCCTACTGAAAGTTATATAAAAAAGAAAATGGTTGCTTCTATTACAATAAATAATCTAACAGAGATGTCCATATATTTTGCAGTTCGTAAATGCATAAAAGATACTTGGATAAATCACCACGACCAATTTCTTTATCCTAACAATAAATGGAAAAAAGACCTTGAATTTCAGAACGATTGCCTCGCTTATACTTTGTTCAATAATAATATATCTTCAAAACACGGCGTAAATCACTGGATACCGTTCTCTGAAAAAGAAGTAAATGCAGGAGAGAAATTTGACAGTCATTTTATGCTCAGTTTTATCAGCGGGAAAATTGTTCAAAACGGATATACAGATTTATTTGAACGTAAAGAAGAAAAACTTTGCATAAAACGAGAATTTTCTCCCGAAGCAACTGCCGTTTTTGATGCAGGACGCGAATTGTGGAAATATTATCATAAACAACCGAATATCAATGTGAATGCAAGTTTATACGACATTCGCGAATATTTTCAGGGGCGCAATGACAAAGGAACGATGAAAACAAAATCTGAAGACGAAAAATACAACGAACTTATTAAAAATCTGCGGGAACAATTAGATATTTTAGCAAATAAGATTGAACCGAAAGTGTATGAATATGAGTTTTTGAATTAAAAATTTATTTCCAAACAATTCGTGCAGCACTAATTAATTTTTCATCATCACGCATTTCCAAAAAAAAGTCGTTCGAATCTTCTTCCTTTTTTAGTAAATACAGTCGCTGCCCAAAAACTGCCTCCGCTGCAAAATGAATTTCCATTCTACGTATTTCATAAAACTTAAAATGTTGTATATCAAATATATCTACAAAATGTTCAATATATTTTACACTATTTAGATGATTATTTATATCAACATCCGAATAACGAACCGTGAATTTTGAAAATGCCTGTTCATTTTTTAATTGTGCTATTTTATGAGGTTTTTCAATTGGATTTTCTTTGTATATAATAAAATTCTCTATTCCAAAAACTTCTTTCACATTTTCGGGACGCCGAGTTTCAATATTAATACTTGCCCAAATACTTTTTGCATAACCAATAATTTCACCTTTTTCATTTTCAAAAGAAAAATTTCGTTCTGTAAAAAAATTATTAACTCCTGATATCCAAGTATTTATAAAAAAAATACTGTCAATTTTAGGATATTCATACATTTCAACCGCCAAACGTGAAAGTACCCATGCACGTCCCATATTATGCACATAATTATATCCGAATCCTCTTTCTTGAGCATGCCTTGTTGCCGCTTGCAAAAGTAGATTTACAACAGATGATAAAGTTATTTTTCCCTGAAAATCAGTTAGATAAGAATCAATATTAAATTTATATTTTCCAATTTTATTCATTTTAAATATATAAAATTTAACTCATTTTCAACATTCTTTTTATTGGCTTTACTGCTTTTTCTATTATTTCTTCATTTAATAAAATTTCCGGTTGTTCTGTGCGAAGACAATTATAAAGTTTTTCCAATGTATTCATTCGCATAAAATTACATTCATTACAAGCACAAGTACTATCATCCGGCGGAACAGGAATAAATTCTTTTTGCGGACTTAATTTTTGCATTTGATGCAAAATTCCACTTTCGGTTGCAACCAAAAATTGTTTAGCGTCCGATTTCGCAGAATAATTTAAAAGCGCTTGGGTACTACCAATAAAATTAGCAACCATCAAAACAGGCTTTTTGCATTCAGGATGAGCAATAATTTGTGCATCAGAAAATTGATTTTTAAGTTTTAATAATTTTTCTAATGAAAATTGTTCGTGAACATGACACGCACCATCCCAAAGCACCATTTGCCTGCCGGTTTGCGAATTAATATAATCGCCAAGATTTTTATCAGGTCCAAAAATAATTTTCTCAGCGAACGGCAAACTTTCAATAATTTTTTTAGCATTCGTAGAAGTAACAGTTATATCCGAAAGTGCTTTCACAGCCGCTGTCGTATTTACATAAGTTACTACTGTGTGATTTGGATGTTTCTTAATAAATTTTTTAAATTTCTCAGAAGGACAACTATCGGCAAGCGAACATCCTGCATTCGCATCCGGAATAAGAATTTTTTTATGGGGATTTAATATTTTTGCAGTTTCACCCATAAAATTCACTCCGCAAACAACAATAATATCGGCAGTCGCTCTTTCTGCCTCTTGTGCCAATGCCAAACTATCTCCAATATAGTCTGCAATATCTTGAATTTCAGGAATTTGATAGTAATGCGCCATTATTATAGCATTTTTTTCTTTGCGCAAACTGTGAATTTTTGAAATTAATTCTTTTTGTTCCATATCTGTTTTTTTATCAACAAGGTATTATTATTTATAATTTTTTAAAATTTAATAAAATAAAAAATGATGATAATATTAGAGTGTTAATAATGTTGAAAAATTTTTATGTAAAAATTTGTTTTTTGTTTTATTAAAAATAAAAAATAGTTTTAAAAATATTATTAACATTATAAATTGTTATAAATGAATAAAATAACATTTTTAATTTAAAAGTTTATAAAGTGCAAAGTTAATAAATTATTGGTATTTTTATTATTGAAAAAATTGAAAATTAGGTTTAAAAATTTTGATAAAATTTATATTTTTCAACAAAAATGAGATAAAAATATTTTTCAACAAATTATAAAACTTTTTTAAAAACAAATAAACGGAGTTTTTAACAAAAAATTAAGCATACAAAAGTCCTACAATCCACATTTTAACTCTAGTTGGCAAAACGCCAAACGCCCGGCAAATGAATTTGTAATCCAATCTCGGAACAACTCGCAGGCGCATTTTTTTCCTTTTTATTTGCTTAAAAATAGCGCGGGCAATTATTTCAGGCAACATTCCGTTTTGTTCATCGTGTTCCATTTTGGAAATTGATTTTTCAAAACGTGCTTTATATGGAGAATTTTCGGATTTTGAGTTTTTAGCAAAAACTCGCGCAGCAGTAAAATTCGTTTTTGTATCGCCGGGTAAAATGCAGCAAATCTGAATATTATATGGTTTTATTTCCAACGCCACTGCCTCTGCAAACATCATAATTGCCGCCTTACTCGCAGAATAAACGCTTTGAAAAGGAATTGGCACCACTCCTGCCACAGATGTGGTGATGATGATTTTTCCTCCGCCTTGTTGTCGCAGAAGCGGTAAAAATTGTTGAATTGTGTTCACATTTCCAAAAAAATTAGTTTCCATTTGATAACGTACCTCATCGAGAGTCATATCTTCCGCAGCACCGGCAATTCCGTTGCCGGCATTACACACCAAAACGTCAATTTTTTCCTTTTCCGATAAAAATTTTTCAACAACATCACTTACATTTTTTTTATCATTCACATCTAATTTTATAGGAATAATATTTTTATTTTCATTTGGAAAAAATCCACTTCTCGAAGCTGCATATATTTTATAATCAGCATTTTGGTACATTTCGGCAAGCGATAATCCGATACCTGTACTCGCTCCTGTAATAAAAATTGTTTTTTGCATATATATGTAATTAAAAATTAATGCGAAATTATAAAAATTAAATGAAATAAGTTGTTTTTTTATTATTTTTGCAAACGTATAATCAAATAATAAATTATGTCAATTCAATTTTTTCGTTCTTCTGAAAAAAAAATTTACGCAGTACAAGTAAAAACTATACTTTCTACTGCCGACATTGAAAAACTTGTTTGGCTTTTTGATGGAGCGCTGCCATTGCCCGACAAAGAAATAAAAGGACATTTTATTGGACCGCGTGCCGAAATGATTACTCCTTGGAGTACAAACGCCGTTGAAATTACTCAAAATATGGGAATAGAAGGAATTTTACGAATTGAAGAATTTACGGAAGTGTAATAGAAAAGTTAAAAAAAATGACAAAATCGGTAATTATTGTAGCGGGTGGAAAAGGAAAACGTATGGAATCGAATATTGCTAAGCAATTTATTGAAATTGGATGCATTCCGATTTTAATGCGCACAATTTCAGCATTTTATAATTATGATAATAATATTACAATTGTTGTTGTACTACTAAAGAAAGAAATTGAATTTTGGAAAAATTTGTGTCAGCAACACAATTTTAATATTGCTCACAAAGTAGTTGAAGGTGGAAAAGAGCGCTTTTTTTCAGTAAAAAATGGTTTACAATATGTAGATACTGAACTTATTGCAATTCATGATGGAGTGCGTCCATTTGTGTCGGCTCAAACTATTGAAAATTGTTTTGCCAGCGCAGAACAATTTGGAGCGGCAATTCCTGTTATGAAAATAGAAGAAAGTATAAGATTTGTCGAAGAAAATAGAAATTATGCTGTAGAAAGAAAAAATTATGTAATGGTTCAAACTCCACAAATATTCAAATCGGAAATTATAAAATCCGCTTATAATCAACTATTTGAAGAACGTTTTACAGATGATGCTTCGGTTGTTGAAAACATGGGACAAGCAATTTTTCTCACCGAAGGTAATCGTGAAAATATTAAAATTACAACCATTTGGGATTTAAAAATTGCTGAGACATTTATATCAGAAAAATGAAATATTACCAATATATCTAAAATTGTGCAAAAGTATACATTTATTATAAAATACCAAAATTTTTATTTATGAATTGTTTGCAGTTTTTACAGATAAAGATATAATTTTTAAATGTTTATTCTATTTTTCATCGCCAATTTTGAGTATTAAGTCTGTTTTTGGTTACAAATAAGACATTTACAATAATTTGGGTATATTTTTAAGGAAAAATTAAAGCAAAGTAAAATCAACTAAAATTAAATTTACTTTTCTTTTTAAATAGTACCTTTGTATCTATTTGTTTATAAAATATTTATGTTTATGTTTTTTTTTTAATCGTATAGTTTTGATGCCTATAAATCTTTCCTATAAATTTTTTATTTCTAAATTATTCCTTACTTTTGCCGCTTGAAACTAAATATCATATAAATATTTTTTATCATTATGGCAAATTTTTTTACAGACAACAGCGCTTTAAAATTTCAACTTTCACACCCTTTGATGCAAAAAATTATTGCTTTAAGGGAAAATAATTTTTCGGAAAAAGACAAATTTGATTATGCACCTCAAAATTTTGAAGATGCAATCGACAATTATAATCGAGTTCTTGAAATCATCGGTGAAATATGTGGCGATATTATTGCGCCCAATGCCGAAGAGGTTGACAAACAGGGTCCAACATTAGTAAATAATCGTGCTATTTATGCTCCGGGAACCCAACAAAACTACGAGGCGCTTCGTCAAGCGGGACTCTACGGAATGGCATTGCCAAGAAAGTATGGCGGTCTGCATTTTTCGATGGTTCCTTTTGTTATTTCTGCTGAAATTGTAAGCCGTGCAGATGCAAGTTTTGCAAATATTTGGGGATTGCAGGATTGCGCCGAAACGCTGGTAGAATTTGCATCCGAAGAAATAAAAGAAAAATTTGTCCATCGCGTTTGCAAAGGTGAAACTTGTTCTATGGATTTGACAGAGCCTGATGCCGGGTCTGATTTACAGGCAGTTATGCTAAAAGCAACATTTAACGAACAGGAAAATCAGTGGTATCTGAATGGTGTCAAACGTTTTATTACCAATGGCGATGCGCATATAAAACTCGTTTTGGCAAGAAGTGAGAAAGGTACCACAGACGGACGTGGGCTGTCTTATTTTGTTGTTGATAATAAGTTTGATGACAAAATTAAAGTTCGCCGCCTTGAAAATAAATTGGGAATAAAGGGGTCTCCGACTTGCGAACTCGTTTTTAATAATGTCCCTGCACAACTTGTAGGAACGCAGCGGATGGGTCTGATAAAATATGTAATGTCGTTGATGAACGGCGCACGGCTTGGAACGGGCGCACAAGGAGTTGGCGTTTCACAAGCAGCATATAATGAGGCGCTTACATACGCACGCGATCGCCGACAATTTGGCAAGGAAATTATTGAATTTCCTGCCGTGTTTGAAATGCTGGCAATGATTAAGGCAAAACTTGATGCTTCAAGGGCTATTTTGTACGAAACAACGCGCTTTGTTGATATTTCTAAGTCGTATGAGGCAATTGAACGTGAACGTAAATTGGAAGATGACGAAAAAACAGAATATAAAGAATATCAGCGATTTACAGATGCTTTTACGCCAATGCTGAAAATGTTTGCCTGCGAATATGCAAATCAAAATGCGTATGACTGCATTCAAATTCATGGCGGGTCGGGTTTTATGAAAGATTATCCGTGCGAACGGCTGTACCGCGATGCACGAATTTTGACAATTTATGAAGGGACATCGCAGTTGCAAGTGGTGGCTGCAATCCGACATATTACAACCGGAACTTACCTCAAACGCATTCGACAATACGAAATGATGACCATAAATCCTGAATTTGAGTCAATTAGAAAATGTTTGATTGAGCAAACTGCTGTTTTTGAAAAATCGGTAGAAAAGGTTGTCGAGGCAAAAAATACGGAATATCTTGATTTTATGGCAAGACGACTTGTTGAAATCGCCGGACATTTGATTATGAGTTATTTGCTTATTATTGATGCAACTCGCGATGAGCAGTTTGCCCATTCTGCTTTGATTTATGCAAACTATGCGCAGTCGGAAATTGAAAAACATGCAGCGTTTTTAGAGAAATTTGACATCTATTCTCTGGAAATTTATAAAACAAAATAGAATAATTATTTATTGTTAAAAAAAATTTTGGCTTGTTAAATGTGGTCTATTTGTTTATACAATTTGGAGTGTTACTTGTGAAATTCTATTAGCCCATCCATTGGTGATTTTACTATTTTCCCAATTGTAAATTCATTATAATCAGCCACTTGATATAATTGGCGGGAAAAATAATACGCTACCGAGCCTACAAAATTAACCGAATAATTACTAAAGTCATATTTTGCAATATTGCGGTCGAAAAATGATTGAAATTCATTTAAAATCAACGCATCAATTTCTGGGTCGTTCTCATTTTCGAGCAAAAATTCGGTAAAACGGGCTAAAAATCTGTTTGGAAAGGGACGGCGGTAAATATTTTCAATAATTTCATCGGTAGTAAACGAATATTTTTCTTCAAATTTTTTTATTATATTTTGAGATAATATATTTTTTAAAACATTACCTATCAATGATTTTCCAAGAGCGGCGCCGCTACCTTCGTCCCCAATAATAAACCCCAAAGAAGGTACTTTTTGCGTAATTTTGTTTCCGTCATAAAAACAAGAATTGGATCCGGTTCCCAAAATGCAGACAATCCCTTCTGAATGTTGCAAAATGGAACGTGCCGCTCCGATAAGGTCGCTTTCTACTTCAATTTTTGCAAACGAAAATATTTTTGCAAGCGTATTGTGCATCGTTACGCTTGTTTCGGAGGTACATCCGGCGCCGTAAAAGAAAAGTTCTGAAATTGTTTCAAATTCTATTTTATTTGCCAATTCATTGCTAATCAGATTGTTAATTTCATTTTCAGCAAGAAAAAACGGATTTATTCCTTTAGTAAAATAATCATGACCATCCAAATTCCAATTGGTTTTTGTTGAGCCGCTGTCGACAATAAGTTTCATTGTAATTTTTTTGTATATGAAATGATTTTGAAACAAATTATGTTGGCATATATATTGAAATTACCGAAAATTTTATATAATGTCTAACAAATTTTTTATTACACTGATTTCTTTGAGATACAAAATTATACATTATTTGATTAATGTTCAAAAACAGTGGATAAAAAAAAATATTTAGTTATTCCAGAAAAACTTGTTTCAGGCGGCAAAATTAAAATAAAAATGTAACATTTAATTATTTCCTGTAATTTTCCTACCATAATAATCACTTTTTAGACCACAAAGGTACAAAAAGCGGTTAAAATAAACAAATTTTATTATAACTATTTTTTTGATTGTTAATAAGTTAAAGGGTTTTTAAGGAGCTACTAATTATAAATTTTTATAATTTTGCCTTTTATTTTTCGTATTAAAAATACAGATACAATCCTTCCGAATTACAAATTCATAAGGACAGAAAAAATAAGAGTTTTTAATAATACTATATTTTATTATTTTTGCAGCGAAAAGTATATCAACTATATTGTTGATTATACATAAATTTTTTATAATAATGAAAAAATCTTTATTCTTAACAGCGGTGTGTATTAGTATGGTACTTTCCGCTAATGGGCAGCCAAGTGTATGGGACGGCTCTCATACCACATGGACAAACGGTACAGGCACAGAAACCGATCCATATTTAATTGAAAACGCCGCTCAATTAGCACATCTAGCGTATTATGTGAACAACGGCACAGATGCTGACGGACACGTTGTAGGCACGGGTATTTATTGGAAATTAATGACAGACATTGACCTTAACGGAAGTGAAACATTCCAATGGACGCCGAAATGATATTTGTTGTCGTAGAGGCGCAAGGTTTTGCTGTCTCTACGAATTTTTTATGTCAAAATGTCATAATTATTTTGCTGGCTTTATTTTGGTAAAAATATATTTTAAAACTACAAAATTAATTTTAATATGTTTATATAATTATTATAAAATAAATTTAAAGTAAATATTGAATATGAATAATAAAACACAAGGTACAATCGGGGTAACGAGCGATAATATTTTCCCTATAATAAAAAAGTTTTTGTACAGCGACCACGAAATATTTTTACGAGAACTTGTTTCAAATGCCGTTGATGCCACGCAAAAACTCAAAACACTTGCCTCTGTAGGCGATTATAAAGGTGAGCTCGGAGATTTGACCGTGAGAATTTCGGTTGATAAAAAGAAAAAAACAATCACAGTCTCCGATAGGGGAATAGGTATGACAGCAGATGAAATAGAACGCTATATCAATCAGATAGCGTTTTCGGGTGCCGAAGAGTTTGTTGAAAAGTATAAAAACGATGCACAGGCGATTATCGGACATTTTGGGTTGGGATTTTATTCTTCGTTTATGGTGTCTGAAAAAGTAGAAATTTTCACTCAATCGTATAAAGAAGATGCTCCTGCTGTGCATTGGTCGTGCAAAGGCGACCCTGAATTTACACTCGAACAAACCATTAAATCTGAACGTGGAACAGACATTGTGTTGCATATAGACAAAGAAAACTCGGATTTTTTGGAAGAAAATAAAATTACCGAACTCTTGCACAAATACTGTCGTTTTTTGCCGATAGAGATTGCTTTTGGGAAGAAAAAAGAATGGAAAGACGGCAAAGAAGTAGAAACTACAGAGGATAATATTGTAAATGAAACGCAGCCGCTTTGGACGCTAAAACCTGCCAATTTGACAGATGAGAATTATTCAAAATTCTATCACAACCTTTATCCAATGGCAGAGGAACCGCTGTTTCATATTCATTTGAATGTTGATTATCCTTTCCATTTAACAGGAGTTTTATATTTTCCAAAGATAAAAAATAATTTTGAATTTCAACGCAACAAAATTCAACTTTATTGCAATCAGGTTTTTGTTACCGATGCCGTTGAAGGCATTGTTCCTGAATATCTTACACTTTTAAATGGCGTACTTGATTCGCCCGATATTCCGCTGAATGTGTCGCGTTCATATTTGCAAAGCGACCAAAATGTGAAAAAAATTTCGAGCCATATTACTAAAAAAGTTGCCGACCGTTTAGCAGAAATATTCAAAAACGACCGCACGCAGTTTGAAGATAAGTGGAATGATTTGAAGATTTTTATTCAGTATGGAATGCTTTCAGACGAAAAATTTTACGAACGTGCTGAAAAATTTACTCTTCTGACAAACACTGAAAAAAAATATTTTACATTAGAGGAATATAAAGCATTAATCGCTGAAAATCAAAAAGATAAAGATGAAACTTTAATTTATCTCTATGCAACAAATATCGATGAACAATATACCTATATTAATGCAGCGCGTGAGAAGGGTTACGATGTGCTGTTGATGGACGGGCAGTTAGACATTCACGCAATCGGGCAAATGGAACAAAAATTTGAGAAATCACGTTTTGTACGAGTTGATTCGGAGGTAATCGACAAATTAATTGTAAAAAATGATGTTTCGCCAGTAAATTTTACAGATAATCAGCGTGATGCGCTTATTGATATTTTTAATTCATCGTTGCCAAAAACAGATAAAACAAATTTTATTGTTACTTTTGAAAATTTGGGTGCTGAGGCAAATCCGGTCTTTATCACACAAAACGAATTTATGCGGCGAATGAAGGACATGTCGGCACTTGGTGGTGGGATGTATAGTTTTTATGGTGATATGCCCGACAGTTTTTCCTTTGTGGTTAATGCCACGCATCCGCTTGTGGAAAATCTTTTGAAAAATCAACAGGAAATTTGTGATGAAAAAGTTGCAACGTTCATTGTCCAAATTGATGAAAATCAAAAAAATATAAATGAAATTGACGAGCGCAACAAATCAAAGAAATATGATGAAATTTCACAGGAAGATAAAGATACAAAAGATAATTTAAACAAAAAAATTGAGGCGTTGAAGGCAGAAAAACGACAAATATATACTGCCTATGCTACGGAGAATAAGCAAGTTGGGCAACTTGTTGATTTGGCTCTCCTTGCTAATAATATGCTTAAAGGTGAAGCATTAGCAAATTTTGTAAAACGTAGTGTAGAATTAATGTAATTTATTTTTGTGTTTTGAATTGTAATTAATATTTTCTCGCATTTTTAATAAAACGAGAAAATATTTTTTTTGAAATTAATTTTTTTATTAAATTTGTCATCAGTTTATTGTGAGTCTTGACAATAAAACACTAATATATATATTAAAATGGGGGAAAATATCGATGAAAATATAATTGTTTCACGTGAAACAATTTGCACAGTTGCACCAAAAATGATACTCGAAGAGGTGCGAACGCTTCCAAATAATCCGGGTGTGTATCAATATTTTAACTCAAAAGAAGAAATAATTTATATCGGGAAAGCAAAAGATTTGCGTAAGCGTGTTTCGTCATATTTTACAAAAACTCACGAGCATCCAAAATTACAAGTACTGGTAAAAAGTATCGCTTATATTAAATATATTGTAGTTCCAAGTGAGGCTGATGCTCTTTTACTTGAGAATAATTTGATAAAACAATACCAACCTCGTTACAATATAATGCTCAAAGATGATAAAACATATCCTTACATTTGCATATCTAACGAAGAATTTCCTAGGGTATTCAAAACCAGAAAGGTATTGCATGATGGTTCCGAATACTTCGGACCTTATTCATCGGTTTCTGCTCTGAATTATCTACTTGAGGTTACTCATAAAGTTTTCCCAATTCGCACCTGTAAATTTCCGATGACTGCAAATGGAATTGAAAACAACAAATATAAAGTTTGTCTAAAATATCATATTCATTTATGCAATGGAGTATGTCAAAAGTACGAAATTCGTGATGAATATTTGCAGAATCTTGAAAATATCCGTCAAATTGTAAAAGGAAATGCTGTTGAAATTCAAAAAATGATTTTATGCCAAATTCGTAATTATTCGGACAAATTGGAATTTGAACATGCGCTCGACTTAAAAAGAAAATATGATTTATTAGAAAATTTTATTTCAAAAACAATAATTGCTAATACTGTTGTGGAAAATACTGATGTTTTTGGCTACGACCAAACAGAAAATGCTGCGTTTGTTTCTATACTTCGTGTTGCAAAAGGTGCGATAATTCAGGGTTTAAATGTTGAATATAAAAAGCAAATTGATGAAGCAAAGGAAGATATTCTTGCTTATGCAATTTTGAATTTACGAGAAAAATTTAATTCCAAATCTAAAGAAATTATTGTGCCGTTTGAATTGGAATTTCCAATAAATAATGTTAAAATTACAATTCCTGTGCGAGGTGACCGCAAAAAATTACTTAATCTTGCACAACAAAATGTAACTCAATACAAAATTGACAAACTAAAACAATCGGAAAAACTTAATCCAGACCAGCGTGCAATGCAGCTTTTGAAAGAAATTCAGATAAAACTAAATTTAGAAAAACCTCCGATGAGAATTGAGATTTTTGATAATTCAAATATTGCAGGCAGCAATGCTGTGGCAGTATGTATTGTGTATCTTCGCGGCAAACCATCAAAACGAGATTATAGAAAATATATTATCAAAACAGTTGAAGGCGTAGATGATTATGCCTCAATGCGTGAAGTTGTTCGGCGGCGTTATAATAGAGTTATTGCCGAAAATGCCCAATTGCCAGATTTAATAATTGCAGATGGTGGAGCCGGTCATATGACTGCTATTCGTCAGGTTATCGAGGGTGAATTGAATTTACAAATACCAATTGCAGGACTTGCAAAAAAAGAAAATCATCGAACAAATGAAATATTAATTGGCTTTCCGCCTCAGGTAGTTGGTTTGAAACCAACGGATTTTCTGTTTCATTTTTTTATGTCCATGCAAGATGAGGTTCATCGTTTTGCTATTAAGTTTCATCGGCAAAAACGGAGCAAATCGCAAGTAAAATCCGAATTAGACGCAATAAAAGGAATTGGAAAGGAAACAAAAAACAAACTTTTAATTCATTATAAAAGTTTTAAGAGACTAAAAAATACTAATTATGAAGAACTTTTGAGTCTGATTGGAAGTAGTAGAGCAAAAATTATTTTTGAGTATTTTCATAAAAAAATGCTAAACTAAATAATTAAAAAAATTTTCGATAACTTTGCTGCAATAAATACTTGGGAAAATGATTAGATTTAAATTATTATTATTTTTTTTATTAGTGTATGTTTGCCTTTGGTCTCAAGATGCAAATATCATATTGTCCGATAGCGTTCATGTCAATATATCGAGCGACTCTATGTTTTATAAAACAATGCAAATGCTTGACAATTATAAATTTACAAAAACAGATTCTTTAATTTATATTTATTCTAATCCGCTTTTTTATGATTTAATTTTTCCTCAGAAAAACATAAATATAAAATTTGAAAAAAAAACATTTTCTGAAAATTTTTTCGGAAAAACGCCACAAAATTTGAATTCATTCATTAACCAAAATAATAATAAAGTAAAATTTAACGATATAACTGGCAGTCGTACACTTACTGAAATTCGTAAAGATGCATATACTTATCTAACAAATAATGCAGCAACTGTTTTCGAAGCCAATTCGTGGGAATTGCCAGATGCATCGCAGTTTAAATATAAAATTATTTTGCCTGAAGTGGCACATATAATTCAAGTATCAGACACAACTTTAAGCGTTTTGCTTGCTCGTAATATTATAAAAAAAGCCATTGAATTAATGAAGTGGCAACCCTCATTTAGCACTCTTGTACAGTTTTCTCAAAATTATTTTTCAGCAAATTGGTATCAAGGTGGAATGAGTAATATGTCAATATTAAGTACGTTAAAAGGTAGTTTACTTTATACAAATTATCAAAATATAAAATGGGAAAGTACGGTAGAATGGCGTACAGGGTTTATGAGCATAAATATTGACACAATTCAACGCATCATTACTAACGATGATATTTTCAAAATCGACAGTAAATTAGAACTAAAAGCAAAGGGTAATTGGGCTTATGGTGCCCTGATGAATTTTTCCACTCAGTTTTTTGATAATTTTCAATCGTCAGATTCGCACGAGTTGAAAGCATGCTTTCTCACTCCTATTCGTCTAAATGTCGGATTTGGTATGAATTATTCTTATCAAAAACTAATTTCAGTATTGTTTGCGCCGTTATCTTATAAATTGATATATTTATCTGATATAGCAAGTGTTGGGAGTAGTAAATATGTCAATCCTAATTTGTTCGGAATTGAAGCGGGGCAAAATAAATTAAGCGAAATGGGAAGTTCACTTACGGCAAAATTACAATGGCAACCATTAGATGAAATGACAATAAATTCCGTTTTTAAGTTTTATACAAATTATAAAAAAGTAGAAATGGATTGGGAAACTATTATAGATTTCACTATTAATCGATATCTTTCTACTCGTTTACTTTTCAATCCGCGTTACGACAATACCGTAATTATGCAAAATACACAAAAAGCAAGGATTCAACTAAAAGAGTTACTCAGCTTTGGATTCAATTATAAATTTAGGTAAACATTTCGTTCCATAAGTTAAAAATATCAACATTTTTTTGAGAGAATTTTGATAAATTATTTCTAATTTCATCTATAGAAAATTCTTTTTCAGGATTAGATTTTGAGAAAAATTTATCCGCATAACAAATAATCTTTTCTTCAATTGACAACGGACAAAAATTGCGATGAGGCAGAGGCAAATCTTTTTTAATAATTTCTTCGAGTGGAATTCCCGTACCTGTATGCCGTTCTGCAACAAGTGCATGCCGTATTAAACCTTCTTTTCTAAGGATTTGACCGCCCAAATATCCATGTTCTATGTAGTTGTGTTTCCCATAGCAAAAAATAGAAGGTGCATTGCAAAGGAGAATTCCTATATCATGGAGCATCGCCGCCTGTTGAACAAATAGCAAATCTGCGTTCAGTTCGGTGTGTGTGTTGCAAATATCCATTGCTTTTTGAGCAACTAGATTACTATGTCCTACTATTAGACGATATAAATCTGTAGTTTTTTTGTAATATTTTTCAATGATAAGAATCGGATTCATTATAATTTCCAATTAGACTTTTTGGTTACAGAATTCACAGAATTGCACAATAAAGTGGTTTTGCAAAAATACTGAAAAGTTTTGTATCTTTGCAGTCCTATAAAAAATCGTATAAAATAATGCAGATATTTCAATTATATTTTTCAATCGCAGAAATCGCTTGTTTTAGTGTTTTGTTCTTGGCATTGATTTATCAGGAATATTTTTATATGCGTTATATTAACGGGGTAAAACGTTATTATAAAAAGCAGAAAAAAACATCAATTGATTTTATTTCAAGCCAACCGCCCGTTTCCGTAATTATTTGTGCTAAAAATGAAGAAGATAATTTGAAAAAGTTTTTGCCTCTCATCCTTACACAACAATACGCTGATTTTGAAGTAATTGTGATTGACGATGGCTCTTACGACAACACAAGTATTGTTTTAGATTCTTTGAAAAAGATCTATCCGAATTTGCGTTCAACTTTTGTTCCCAAAGAAACAAAAAATATTAGCACAAAAAAATTAGGGATTTCGCTTGGAATCAAGGCGGCAAAAAACGAATTATTACTTTTGACTGATGCAGATTGCTATCCTGCGAGTGAATTTTGGCTTGCAAAAATGGTTCGTAATTTTACTTCAAAAACAGACATTGTGCTTGGCTATGGCGCTTATACAGAAGAAAATACGGTTTTAAACAGAATGATTACTTACGATACGCTTTTCAACTCGTTGCAATTTTTGGGTATGGCGATTGTGCGTAAGGCGTATATGGGCGTTGGTCGAAATTTGGCGTACCGTAAAAGCGCATTTTTTGAGAATGGAGGTTTCACACCCACACTGCATTTGAAGTCGGGAGACGACGATTTATTTGTCAATCGTGTTGCTACGCGTACCAATACGCGTGTTGAAGTGTCCCCTGAAAGCGTAACATGGTCAGAACCGAAGCATTTGTTTAAAGAGTGGCTATACCAAAAGATGCGACATTTGTCGGTTTCGGGGAGTTATTCGTTCAAAAGTAAAGTGCAAATAATCATAGAACCACTAACGCGCGCAACCTTTTACCTCGCATTTTGTGCGTCATTCATTTTAGGAATTTTTGGAAGTATTTTTACCTGTGCTGCTGCTGTATTTTTATTTCTTATCAGGTATTTTACTCAATTTTTAACGATTAATGCTGCTGTGCGACACTTTGGAAACACCCGAAAATATGTGTTTTCGCTATTGGTTGCCGACATTTTTATTCCACTTTTCAATCTTTTTATTTTAATTATAAAACGTCCGTTTAAAAGAAGTGGTAATTTTTTTTGGAAATGATAATTTGTGAAAAAAATTGAATTTTTTACCAAACCGAAAAATGCACATACCTTTTCGGATTTTCTTTTATATCAATAATAAGTTTGTTGGCATTATTGGCAACTGATTTTAAATTATCGTAAAGTTGATTGTCGTTCATTAGTGCGCCGAGTGAGCCATCTGTATTATTGATTTTTTCGGTTACCAGCTTCAAATTGCCAACCGTTTCATCGAGTGAATTTATTGTTTTGGCAACATCTACATCACTAATATTTGTGCTGAATTTTTTTAAGTCGGTTGTAATACCGTTGATATTAGAAAAGAGCGATGGTAAATCATTGTTTAATAATGAATTGAGTTGATGTGAGGAGGCAGCAAGTGACGATGTAGTAACATCAATGGCAGCAAGCGACTGCTGTAAATGCTCACTTTGAGCAAGTAATCTAAATGCGTACATCAGAGAATCGGCTTGCATCGCGACATTGCTGATTTTTATCAGCAAATCGTTCTGAATGTTTGTCAGAAGTCCGCCTGTAACAAATGATGAAATTGTGTCGCCCGAAGATAAAAGCGAACTTGTAAGTAAATCTTTTTCGTTGAAAACAATACGTACTGCCTTGCCACCAAGCAATCCATCCTCATAAATTTCCACTTTGGCAGTAGAAGGAATTGAGGTTTTTTTGTTTACAAAAAGTTTTACAATAAAGGGCGGCAATTGTTGTGGTACATATTTAATATCTGCAATTTGCCCAACTTTAAATCCTTTGATGTTTACGGGAAATGACTTTTGCAGTCCGTCAACGTTTTCCAAATGAATAAAAAATGTATTTTCGGATGAAAATATTGCCGTTCCTTTTAAAAAATTCATTCCGAAATAAAGCAGAAAAATGGCAATTATTACCATTAATCCGATTTTAAAATTACGTGTAAAAAGTTTTTTTACCATAAAAATTTTTTTGCAAAGGTAAGGATTTTTTTGTTAATATGATAATAAAAATCACCCTTTACTGCCCCGATTGCCAAAGTACAAAGATAAAAAATGGGAATAAATCGTACAAAAAGTAAAATTTTTTGTGCAAAAATTATGGACAATAGTTTATCTGCGGCCACGCATTGTGTTACAAAGGTTGCCATTCTGAACTTAATGAAAGAATATTGAAAATGCTTGTTCGTGGCGTTGGCATTAGAGATATCGTGCCGGCGGCTTTGCGAGGGCGGGGGCTCACAAAAGTTCGGGCGGGAGGTGCACTTGCTAATTCGCACAAATGTTTGGGCGGGCATACACCCCCGCTCTCGCAAAACCGCTCGTTAGCGGCAGTTTTATCTTTTCCCTGTAATTCCCCATTTCATCTGTAATATAGGATTTGGATTTGTTTTTCGCATATCAACCCACATCATTTGTCTAAGAAATAAAGGCAACTCAGGAACTATTGCACAATCTTCTAAAATAACAGGAATTACAGGACAACCACGTTTAACAAATTCACTTAAAAATACTCGAATTTCTAAATCTTGCCATGGTCCAAAGTCATTCTCACCGACAAATACTAATGCAGACTTTATACTTGCAATATTTTTTTCTAATTCAACTTGCCACAGTGTTCCGGGTTTGATTTGTTCTTCGTCTAACCAAACTGTTATCCCTAATTTTTTTAATTGCTTCCCTATTTCTCCAATTTGAGGCTTGTCTGCACTATTATGACACAGGAATACATCAAATACATTTGCATTATTCTTGTTATAAGCGGATAAATCTACTTCTAAAATATCTTTCTCTGCTCTCGAATATTGAGCTATCAAATCAAGAAAAGTTGAAATATCATTAAGAACTTGTTCTTCAATTTTATTTAGAGTGTTTTTTAGAAATTCATTTTTACAATCGGCACACAAATAAGCTGAACGCATGCCTACATCAATAGAGCGTTTATCCCACCAAAAATCATTTATACAACCAATACTTTCATCGTGAGTTTTGCCTATATGCATTTCATCGCACAATATTGAAGTCATGAAGAAAATGGCACCATTACTCTTACCAATATTTGTTAGTAAGTTCCAATTTGCAAAACTGAGAATATAAATATTAGAATCAGTTTCAAAAAAGAAATTGTTGTAATATTGGTTATTTGTGAAAACTAAAATCGCAAAATAATCTTTTGATTCTTCTTGGATATTGTCTGGTAGTTTCTTACCATAACTAATAGGACTTATCAACTCATTTTTGTCAAATTGAACAGCCTCTGCTGAATATTCAAAGGTAATATACCTTGAAATAGAGTTTAATACTGAAACCAATTTTTCCAAATTAACTTCAAAATTACTGTCTTTGTAAAACTTTACCTTCATAATATAATCATTTTTAATAAATTACTGTACTGTCTCTCGCAAATTGCCGCTAACGATGAAATATCTGATATTAGCATAAATAAAGTGCTGGCTGTTTTGGTAAAATCAGACCCAAACAAAGTCATTACTAAAAATTGGAGGTTGATGCATTCTGGCCTTATGTCGGCAACAAAAAGAATAAAATTTGGCTTTATCATAGGGAAACAAGCAAAATAGTTTCTTATGTTTGGAGAAAAAGAAATTCAAAGGCAGCAAAGTTAAAAGAAAATATTTTGCAATTTATTTTCCAGCTCTTTTTTCCAAAGCACTTTTATAATTTTATTGCTTAAAACAAGTTTTTTAAGCAATGATTGAATATATTTCGACTTTGTTTAAGAGAGCATACTTTGCATATCACTTGCTAAATTTTTTTATTCAAAAAATGTTTTTTACATTTGCAGCATTCAAATCACTCGGCAAATTTGCAGCGTTAATGAATGTTTTAACTATAATTTTCAAGGCTAAGAATTAGAATATGCGCAAACAGATAAAACATCTCGAAAATATGTCTGAATTTGTAGGGCTTTCAGTAAAAGGAGGCGTTACAAATGCACCCATTATTAATCCATATTTAACAAAAACAAGGAAAAAGCCCATTTTGTCAGTTGAAGATTATGTAAAAGGAATTTTAGACGGGAATATTTCAGTACTTTCCCAGGCAGTAACTTTAATTGAAAGTTCGCTGCCTGCACATCAGAAGCTTGCCCATTGCATATTGGAGAAGTGTTTATCTTTTGCAGGAAATTCTGTTCGTTTGGGGATTACAGGTGTTCCAGGTGCGGGGAAAAGCACATTCATTGAGGTATTAGGAATGTACCTTGTTAGTCAAAAAGGCAAAAAACTTGCCGTATTAGCCATTGACCCGTCGAGTGAGCGTACCAAAGGCAGCATTCTGGGCGATAAGACGCGAATGGAAGAACTTTCTGCCTCTCGAAATGCGTTTATTCGTCCGTCTCCTGCATCTGGTTCGCTGGGAGGAGTGGCGCGCAAAACACGTGAAACAATTGTACTATGCGAAGCAGCGGGGTTCGATACGGTCATTGTAGAAACAGTAGGTGTAGGGCAAAGCGAAACTGCCGTTCATTCTATGGTTGATTTCTTTTTACTAATTCAACTTGCAGGAACAGGAGACGAATTGCAGGGAATAAAACGAGGAATAATGGAAATGGCAGATGGAATAGTGATTAACAAAGCGGATGGGGAAAACATTGAAAAAAGCCGCCTTGCGCAAAATTTGTTTAAAAATGCACTTCACCTTTTTCCATACCCACAATCGCAGTGGACTGCGGAGGTTCTGCTTGCATCGGCAATAGAGAAAACAGGAATTTCTCAAGTATGGAATATGGTTGAAAAGTATATTGATTTCGTTATTGCAAACGGCTATTTCCAGAACAATCGCAACGAACAATCAAAATATTGGATGTATGAAACTATTGACAGCCAAATAAAAGACCGATTTTATAATAACATTAATATTAAAAAATTATTAAAACAAGTTGAGCAAGATGTACTAACGCATAAGATTTCGTCTTTTGCCGCTGCACATAAATTACTTGACAAATATTTTTGTGAAGAGGGTTACGAAATTGACTGATTAAAATTATTTTGTGGTTCTTTAAAAAGCATGACACAAATCTAAAATGGTTTGCTTTCCGATACTGTTCTCAAATCTGCACAGAGTAGGTTGGGAAGCCATATATCCGCAAAGTATATCTTTGAAAAGCGGATCTTTCTGTAAGTGAAACACGTAGCTAGTATCTTCATAGCCCTGAATAAGCATGTAAACACCTTGTGTAAGTAGTTTTTCAATACCGTGGATAATCCAAAATGGGTCTCGATAATATAGTATAAGTTTACTGAAAAAGCGAATCAGCTTGTGCTCACGCTCTAACTTTTCCAATAATACAATTGCATTGTCTCTGCTGATTGCATGTGCGGAAAAATTTACGTGTAAAACACAATTTTTTTAGAATTTTTTTTGCAAAGATAATGAAAAAGATTTTTTTATAAACAAAAATAAAAGAAGAAGAATATTAAAACGCTTATTTACACTAATAATTTTTAGTTTTTTAGTTTTTTAGTAATTTTGCGCAAAATTATTAAGAAGTTTTTTGAATGAACCCAAATGAATTAATAATTTCCATAAAAAAATTGAATTGATATTAATAAGTTAAAAAAATGATAAAAATAACATTTCCTGACGGCTCTGTACGTGAATTTGAAAAAGGCGTTACGGGCTTGCAAATTGCCGAAAACATCAGCGAGCGACTTGCCGCCGAAGTGCTTTCCGTTGGTGTGAACGGTCAAATATGGGATTTGACCCGCCCGATTGAAGAAGACGCACAGATAAAACTTTATAAATGGGATGACCCTGAGGGCAAACATGCTTATTGGCATTCATCGGCGCACCTTTTGGCTGAAGCGCTGACCGAACTCTATCCTAAAATTAAATTCGGAATAGGTCCATCTATCGAAAACGGCTTTTATTATGACGTTGATAGTGGCGACGAACCTATAAAAGAAGGCGATTTGTCTGCTATTGAGACAAAAATGATAGAACTTGCAGCGCAAAAACACGCTATTGTACGTTCCGATATTTCCAAAACGGAAGCGCTCCAACGTTTTAACGAAAAGGGTGATGAATATAAAGTTGAATTGATAAGCGATTTATCTGACGGCGCTATTACCCTTTATACGCAAGGCAATTTTACTGATTTATGCCGCGGTCCACATTTAGCAAATACCGGTCAGATAAAAGCAATAAAACTCACAAGCATTGCAGGTGCATATTGGCGCGGCGACGAAAAACGCAAAATGCTCACACGAATTTACGGCATAAGTTTCCCGAAAAAGAAAATGTTAGACGATTATCTTGTCCTTTTGGAAGAGGCAAAAAAGCGCGACCATCGAAAAATAGGACGTGAACTTGAACTTTTTACCTTTTCGGATATGGTAGGAAAGGGTTTGCCGCTCTGGTTGCCCAATGGAACGGCGTTGCGGTTGCGGCTGGAAGATTTTTTGAAAAAAATTCAGAAAAAATACGGCTACCAGCAAGTAATGACCCCACATATTGGGAATAAAAATCTGTATGTAACCTCTGGACATTGGGCTAAATACGGAGAGGATTCTTTCCGCCCGATAACAACGCCCGAACAAGGCGAGGAATATTTACTCAAACCGATGAATTGTCCTCATCATTGCGAAATATATAAATTCAAACCACGTTCATATAAGGATTTACCTGTGCGAATTGCCGAATTTGGAACGGTTTATCGCTACGAACAAAGTGGTGAGTTGCACGGACTTACGCGGGTAAGGAGTTTTACACAGGACGATGCGCACATTTTTTGCCGCCCCGAACAAATCAAAGAAGAGTTTGTTAAAGTGATGGATATTATTTTTATTATTTTTAAAGCATTGGATTTTGAGAATTTTGAAGCGCAAATTTCGTTAAGAGACAAAAGCAATCACGAAAAATATATCGGTTCGGACGAAAATTGGGAAAAAGCCGAAAACGCAATTATTGAAGTATGTGCCGAAAAAGGGTTGATGGCAAAAATTGAATACGGAGAAGCGGCTTTCTATGGACCCAAACTTGATTTTATGGTAAAAGATGCTATCGGACGGCGGTGGCAACTTGGCACAATTCAGGTGGATTATAATCTACCCGAACGTTTTGAATTGGAATATATCGGAGAGGATAACCTCAAACATCGTCCGGTAATGATTCACCGCGCACCTTTCGGCTCAATGGAACGCTTTGTGGCAGTATTGATTGAACATACTGCCGGGAAATTTCCTCTTTGGCTAACGCCCGAACAAGCGGTTGTTTTGCCGATTTCCGAAAAATTTAACGATTACGCACAGCAAGTTTCGCAGCAATTGAGCGATGCCGATGTTCGGGTAATTGTTGATGATAGGGACGAAAAAATAGGGCGGAAAATCCGCGATAATGAACTCAAACGCATTCCATACTTGCTTATTGTTGGCGAAAAAGAACTCGAAAATAATCAGGTTGCAGTCCGCCGTCAGGGACAGGGCGATAAAGGCACAATGTCCGTCGAAGATTTTGCTCAAATGATTAATGCAGAAGTAAATAAGGCGATGAATGTTTAGAAGTAGCAAGTATCTACGTTTGTTGTTTCACATTTTAAAAATATTAAAAATATATCTTATTTTTGTATTTTGAATTTTTAAATAAATATTATTAATTATATGTGGATTATTTGTTTTATTGTAGCAGTACATGTATTTGTAACATTTTTGTGCTGGTTCATATATGCTGTTAAAAAAAGGAAAAAAGATTTGGAAAAAATTATTACATTCATTGTTGCATTATTGGTTTTATTGTTTGCTGCATTTAGTTTCTTTTTTGGTATTCTTCATAATCAACCTCCTATAGAAAAAAGTAATTCTGAAATAGGGACTTCAAAAGAAGTAAAAACAGAAGATAAAAATGTAGAAGGTGACACAACAAAAAGCAAAGATATAAAAGGCAAGACTACAAAAAGTAGTAATGAACATAAAAAGACAGATAGTTCAACAATATATGTAGAAATAGATAGTTTAGCAATATTTGTAGAATGTAATAAAAAAGGCAATGAAAATTATAGTACAGTAGTTTGTAATGATATTTTAAGTTATATAAAAGGAGAATTAAGTAAAAATGGTTGGAATATAAAAAATTATGATGAGGGAAAGAAAGCAGCATACAAACTAACACTAACCGTCTCTGCTATACCGCGAAGTAATGGAACAGGTATAAATAGAATAGTTTCTTATTATGCTACTGTAGATGTAAGTTTATATAATTTACTGAATAACAAAACCGTATATTTTTACTCAATAAATGATAGTAATTTGTATTCAGAAGAAAGTACTCAACAAATTAAAAAATATTTACTACCACCTTTGAAAGAGAAAATATTGAGTGAAGTTTTACCAAACATAAATTAAGATGAAAAAATTATTCCTGTTTAGTATTGCAATTATTTGCATCAATGCTGTTTTTGGGCAAACAGTAAACAAACAAAAAGTAGCCGTTTATGTAACAGGTGAAGACAGTACAAATATTGTACTTGCCGACCAATTAGGAAATGCAATTGTACGCAGTGGTAAGTATACTCTTATTGAACGTGCAGATGAGTTTTTAAACAGCATTTACAAAGAAATACAATTTCAAGATCCGAAAAACGGAAATGTTGATGACAATGAAATCGTTCAGCGCGGGAAGCAATTTGGCGCTTCAATTGTGTGCATTGCTTCTATAATTGATTTTGCAAACAGTAAATATATGTTTGCGAAATTAATAGATGTGAAAACACTCGAAGTTAAAAATACGGATTATGTTCTTTGTTCTTTTGGTAGTGCCGAAGAAACTTTAAATGCAATGAATATTCTTGCAAAGAAAATAACAATCACTATTAAAGATAAGCAAGAAACAGGATATCAGGAACTTCCATTGGCAAATATTGCAGTTCAAACACTAGATATTACCAATAGTAGTATTTCTTTCATTGATGCACAAAATCTATGTAAAAATTCTACGGTTGGAGGATATACAGATTGGCGACTTCCTACATTGGATGAATTAACAAAGATTTTTCATAATAAAAAAGAATTTGATAACTTAAAAGGGAATTATTATAGTATAGTTTATAATATGAGTATAGATAATGAGGATTATTATGATGTCGCAATATTTAATATGGAACAAGGAACAATGAAACATCCCATTTATGATCAGGATAATTATAAATGTAGTTGTCGCTGTGTCCGTTCATTAGAGAGTGGTATGTTCCAAAATGCATCTAAAATTCATTTATTAAGATACAGTATCAAATGTTCTTCTATTCCATAATTACCCATATTTTTATAAATAAATAGCATACCGTTTAAAACACTACTAAATAAAAATATAATTGAATTATAATACCATAAATCAATGAAAACAGCAATTTTTTTAGCAAAAGGATTTGAAGAGATGGAAGCCGTATGCCCGATAGATATCCTCAGGCGTGCCGGTGTGAATGTTATTAGCGTTTCCATTTCAGACAAAAAACAGGTTGAAGGTGCGTACAATATTACATTTACAGCCGATGCACTTTTTGAAGAGATTGATTTTGAAGATATTGAAATGATTGTGTTGCCCGGAGGAATGCCCGGCGCTGCCAATCTTGCAAATCATACCGGATTGTGCGGTAAAATTCTTGATTTTGCCGATTCCGATAAACGAATAGCCGCTATCTGTGCTGCGCCATCAGTGGTATTGGGAGGACTCGGATTGTTAAAAGGCAAGGAGGCAATTTGTTATCCCGGTTACGAAGCAGGAATGTGTACCAAACAAATTTCCGAAAAATCTGTCGTTACTGACGGTATAATTACCACCGCCAAAGGTCCCGGAGTGGCAATGGAGTTCGCATTGGAACTTGTGAAAATTTTAAAAGGCGAGGCGATAGCCCAAAAAATCAAAAAAGATTTATGCCTGTAATAATCGATGCAAAATTTTACAAAATATTATTTTATTGGAATTGGCGGCATCGGTATGAGTGCAATCGCCCGTTACTTCAATTATCAAGGAATGGCGGTTGCCGGATACGACCGCACACAAAATTCGATTACCAAAGAACTTGCCGCAGAAAATATTTTAATTGTCAATGACGATACGATTTGCGCCATCCCTCAGCAATTTTTGGACTCAAAAAATACGTTAATAGTAATAACGCCGGCAATTGCCGATTCGCATCCGCAACTGAAATTTTTTCAAATAAATGGTTTTACAATAAAAAAACGCGCCGAAATACTTGGCGAAATTACAGCACAAAAAAAGGCGATTTGCGTTGCAGGAACGCATGGAAAAACAACTACTTCAACGATGATTGCACACATTTTAGAACAGTCGCACTTGAAGTGCAGCGCCTTTTTGGGCGGCATTGCCGACAATTACGGTACAAATTTTTTAATTTCCAATCAAAGTAATTATGTTGTTGTAGAGGCGGACGAATACGACCGCTCATTTCATCACCTTTCTCCTTATTTTGCGGTCGTAACTTCGGCTGACCCCGACCACCTTGATATTTACAAAACGCCGGATGAGTACCACAAGGCATTTGAAATTTTTACTTCGCTGATAAAATCCGGCGGAACGCTTTTGCTGCGAAAAGATGTGAAAATTTCTCCCAGATTGAAAAAAGGAGTACAATGTTTTATTTATTCTATGAACGAAAAAGCAGATTTTTATGCTGAAAATATTCGTTTTGAAAAAGAGAAACTGCTGTTTGATTTCATTACCCCAACCGACAAGGTTACGAATGTCTGTTTGAGCAGTCCCATTAAAATTAATGTTGAAAATGCCGTTGCAGCAATGGCTGTAGGATACCTGTTAGGCATTTCAAAAGAAGAATTAAAGAATGGAATTGCCTCATTTTCAGGTATTTATCGCCGTTTTAATATTATTTTTAAAAATGAAAAAACCGTTTTTATTGATGATTATGCTCATCATCCGGAAGAACTTCTACAAAGTATCGAATCAATAAAACAGATTTTTCCAAAAAAAACCATTACAGGCATTTTCCAGCCGCACCTTTATACCCGCACTCGTGATTTTGCAGACGAGTTTGCCGATGTGCTTTCCATCCTTGACGAACTTATTTTACTTGACATTTATCCCGCTCGCGAGGAGCCGATTGCAGGTGTTTCGTCAAAAATTATTTTTGATAAAGTAAATATTAAAAATAAAATTCTTTGTACAAAAGACGAATTGTTACCGCTGATTCAAAAACGTGATTTTCAAGTACTTATTACTCTCGGCGCCGGTGACATTGAGTTTCTTGTTCCAAAAATTAAAGAGATTTTTGAAAACAAATAATTTCTTCAATAATTTTTTCGGCTACATTTTTTTTGGAAAGTAACGGCAAAGAGATCTTATCTGCATCTTTTTTGATAATTGTAACTTTGTTGGTATCGTAACCAAAACCCGCACCGCTGTCGTTGAGCGAGTTCAGAACAATCATATCAAGATTTTTACGCTGCATTTTTGAAATTGCATTTGTTTCTTCATCATTAGTTTCGAGAGCAAAACCAACAAGAATTTGATTTTTACGTTTGATTATTCCTGCTGCCGCTGCAATATCTTTTGTCGGCTTAAGTTTGATAATCAATTCGTTATTGTTACGTTTCACTTTTTGAGAATATACAGTTTCGGGTGTAAAATCTGCCACAGCAGCACAAAAGATTGCTGCATCGCAATCAGGAAAATGTTCCATAACAGCATCGTACATTTGCTCTGCACTTTCAACGTCAATTCGTTCAATATTAGTATGTTGAATTTGCAAATGAACAACACCCGCAATTAAAACAACATCAAAATTGCGTTCTGCACACGCTTGTGCAAGTGCAAACCCCATTTTTCCCGTGCTGAAATTTCCAATAAACCGCACAGGGTCAATGCGTTCGTATGTCGGTCCAGCTGTGATTAAGATTTTCATCTGTGAGTAGTCAGTTAAAAATTATAACTGCAAATAAAACTAACTTTTAAAATAATTATTCAAAAAAGCGACAATATTTTCGGGGTCTTCCATTCTTCCTTTGCCTTCGGTGCCGCAGGCAAGTTCACCATAAGTCGGCTCAATAAACTGCACACCAAACTCGGTTAAAGTCTGCATATTTCGTTGAACAATCGGGTGTGCATACATTTTATCGTTCATTGCCGGTGCAATAAAAACTTTTTTATTGAATGCCAAAAACAGCGTAGAAAGTGCGTCATCGGCAATTCCGCAGGCAAATTTCCCAATCACATTTGCCGTTGCAGGGGCAACAATCATAAAATCGCCCCAGTCGGCATGCGAAATATGTTCGGGATTGAAATTGCCTATCGGCTCAAAAACCTCGTAATAAATTCGATTGCGTGAAACACATTGTAACGTTACAGGGGTAACAAACTCCAAGCCATTTTTTGTTGCAACTACTTTAACTTCAGCGCCTTGCGCTATAAATTGCCTGATAAGTTCAGGACATTTGTAGGCGGCAATTCCGCCGGATATTCCCAATAATATTTTTTTCCCTTTTAACATTTTTATTAAATTATACCATTTATGATTATTTTATTCAATTTTCGTAAGTTGTTTATTTGATTGGCTCTCAAATACTTATTATTTTTGTAAAATATTGATATTTTGATTAATTAAAACCTAATTTTTCTAACTAAACAACCTCAGTAGATTGAATGTTATTGTATATTTTAACCTCATTACCTCATTGTTTCGTAATATTTTTCTTATTATAAATTATATTGTATTCTATCTTCATTTTTTAATGAGGTAATGAGGTTGTTATTGTTGTTATCTCTTTGCTACTGAGGTTGTTTAGTTGTTAAGATTAGGTGAAAATAAGGTTTATTTTGTTGTTTTCAAAAAAAAAATTTTAAATAGTCAAATAAATCGAATCTTATTCTGATACACAACGCACAGACAATCCGTACCCGCGATTGGCGTAGTCCCAGTTCGCGTTACCGCTACTGAAGCTCAAGTAGAACGCGTACGTCACATTACTCTCGAAGGCAGCACTACCCCAATAGTTGCCGTCCGTGCCTGCGTCGTAGAGCGTGCCGTCAACGACATTGCGGTAGCCTACCGCAGGCAGAAAAAGAAAATTACCGGAGGCAATGTCGGTAAATTTTCTGCCGGTTATACCATTTAAAGTTGTCCATTCATTAGTTACTTTCTCAGCATCAAGAAGAGATTGAAGTTCTTCAATTTTAGGAACGCGCCAGCCGGCAGGAGAAGGGTCGTTAATTTTTGCCCATTCTGTACCTGTGGCATCAGTATTATTCCAGCCGGGCATTGGTTCACCAAAGCCTGGGACAGTGGCACTCCAAGCAATATTGCGATTCCACTGGTAAAACATACCGTAACTTTCAGGCGTAGCAGCAAAAGTGCCGGGTGCATCAACGTTACGAGTAGCCCATTTTACACCGTTAATCACTACGCTTGTATCGGCGGTAGCAGGGTCGGTATTGCCATTCGGCTCATCTTTTCCGCAAGAAAAAGATGCCAACATCATTATGCCTGAAATACAGGCAATTACTGAAATTCTTATTACTTTTTTCATATTATTTATTTATAAATTATTAAAAAATTAAATATTATGCGAATTACGGGTTTAAATAAATCATAAATCACTGATAATCAAATTGACCGTAGGTCATATATATCAATAGAAAATAGATATTTTAGTCCGTAGGACTTTAACCGTTAATGTCCTGACGGACAAAAAATCGCGTTTTTGCCACATTCTATTGATATTTAATCCCTAACGGGATATTTTCAACTCTTAATTCGTATTATGTTTTTAAACATTTTCCAAAACATCAACAAGCCATTTCCACGTTTTTTGCGTTGAAGAAATGCTCAACCGCTCATCAGGCGAATGAACGCCATTCATTTGAGGTCCGATGGAAACCATATCAATTGCAGGGTATTTTTCTTTGAAAAGTCCACATTCCAATCCCGCATGAATTGCTCGTACAAGCGGTTTTTCTCCAAAAAGGCGAATATAACTTTCTTCTGTCGTTTTCAAAATATCGCTTTGCATATTAGGCTGCCAACCGGGATAACCGTCTGCAATTTCTACCGCTGCACCTGCAAGGCGAAACACACTCTGAACCTGATGAGCAACGTCATATTTTGCCGACTCCAAACTGCTGCGCTGACTTGTAACAACTTGAATTTGATTTGGTTGCGGCATTTTTACTGATGCAAGATTGGTAGACGTTTCCACCAAATTCGGCAAATCGGGACTCATCGCCTTGATACCGTTTGGACAGGCATAAATTGCATCAAAAAATTTATTTGAAAAATTTTTGTTAATAACCTGATTTACATCGTTTTCTGTTTCCATTTCCATATTAATATTTGGCTCATAACGTAAATATTCACCTTCAATTTCAGACACGAAAGTGTTAAACCAAGCACGCAAATTTTCCTTATCTTTCATTGGCACAGCGGCAATTGCCACTGCCTCACGCGGAATTGCATTATGAAGATTTCCACCGTCGAAGCAAACGAGACGCAAATCGGTTTTGGCATTTGTCTCCCAAAGGAAACGGTTAAGAATCTTATTGGCATTGCCACGATTTTTATTTATATCATCACCTGAATGTCCGCCTTGTAAACCACTGATACTGACTCTGAAAGCGTAAAAATCAGCAGGCAGCGGCTCCAAATCGAAAGTCCATTCGGCAGTAGTGCCAATTCCGCCGGCACATCCGACAAAAATTTCGCCGTCATCTTCGCTGTCTAAATTTATCAGAGCATCGCCGCTAAGGAAGTTATCTTCAAGCGCAAATGCACCCGTTAAGCCTGTTTCTTCGTCAACAGTAAAAAGGCATTCGAGAGCAGGATGTGCAATATTAGCGCTGTCCAATACTGCGAGCGCCATAGCGATGCCAATTCCATTGTCGGCTCCGAGTGTTGTACCTTTTGCTTTAAGAAAATCGCCGTCAACCCAGGTCTGAATTGCATCGGTATCGAAATTAAAAACAACATTACTGTTTTTTTCGCATACCATATCCTGATGTGCCTGCAAAATGATTTTTTTTGTATTTTGATGTCCTTCCGTAGCAGGTTTGCTAATCAAAATATTCCCAACTTTGTCTGTTTTGACCGGCAAATTACGTTTTTTAGCAAAATCAATAAGATACTGCCCTATTTTTTCTTCCTTTTTGGAAGGACGCGGAATTTGCGTTATTTCATTGAAAAAATGAAATACGTTTTTAGGTTCAAGGTTTGTCATATCTATTATTTTTTATATTAATACTAAATTTTTTTTGCAAAGATAACATGAAATTACCATATTACACACAAACGCATAAAACTTTTTTAGAAACACAAGAAGTTCGTCATTTTTACTGTCGTAAAATTCCACTAAACGCAATTTTGCGGGATACAGTCTTTTCGATTTTGCAATTGTTAGTTCAACAATTTTATCGGCATTCAATCCTGTTGTTTCCTCAATGATGAAATTTTGCTCTACAAAAGTATATTTCATTGTTTCTTTTGCCCGCGTAACAAAGAACGCTCCTGCATTGTTGATAAGGTAAAATGCCTCAAAATCAACGTATGCCCTGTCCATTAGATAAATGGCATTTGCATAAAACGGGACTTTATCTAAAGCATTACTGTTGTGGTATTTTCCGTCTGTTATGAAAATAAATTCGAGAATATTTCCGTGCAAATCAAGCAATAAGTAGATAAACTCCTAAAATTACAGGTTTAAAATTCAACTACAAAAATCAAAGAGTGTATATATTTTATTTAATATCAATTAGTTATAAACGGAACTTAAAATTTAATGCATCGCTACTATTATCAAATAAATAATTTTTACTAATTTTGCGCCATAATATAAATATTAAAATTCCTTTTTATTTTATCATTTTATAAAAATAAATACAATGAAAATCAGAAATTTACTTTTAGTTTTGACAGCAATTTTTAGTTTTGCTGCTTGTACAACAGTTGCCCTTACCGGACGCAAACAATTATCGCTCGTACCCGATTCGGAAGTTTTGGCAATGAGTGCGCAAAGTTACACTGAATTTATTCAGCAGTCGCCGCTCTCCACCGACAAAACGAATACGGATATGGTAAAACGTGTCGGCTCAAAAATTGCTGCCGCTGTTGTAACGTATATGAAAAGTATCGGACGCGAAAGTGATGTTGCCAACTACGCATGGGAATACAACCTCGTTCAATCCGATGATGTAAATGCCTTTTGTATGCCCGGCGGAAAAATTGTGGTTTATACCGGAATTTTGCCTGTAACACAAACAGAAACAGGGCTTGCTGTTGTATTGGGACACGAGATTGCTCATGCGGTGGCAAAACACAGCAGCGAACAGATGAGTCAGCAATATGCTTTGCAAGTTGGCGGAAGTTTGCTCGGCGGACTTATCGGCGGCACATCGCAAACCTTTCAGAACGTTGTTAACACCGCTTACGGGCTGGGTGGGCAATTAGGAACATTGAAATATTCGCGTACTATGGAAAGTGAAGCAGACCACATGGGACTCGTTTTTATGGCAATGGCAGGGTACGACCCAAATTATGCGGTTACTTTTTGGACACGAATGGCTCAACAGGGCGGGGGTACCATTGAATTGCTCAGCACGCACCCTTCGGATGCCACACGAATTGCAGACATTCAAAAATTCTTGCCGGAGGCGCTGCAATATTATAAAAAATAAAATATGTTTTTTTATTCATAGAGATAATAATTATATATAACATTTTTCAATGAAACAAATCACAAAAATTTCAATTCTATTTTTTATCGCAATTATGACGATGAATATGACAGGTTGTAAATCAAAAAACAACACAAGAACTTCGGGCATTACGCTGTCTAATCTTGACACGGTTTTTAAGCCCGGTACTGATTTTTATCAGTTTGCAACGGGCGGCTGGCAAGTATTGAACCCGCTTACAGATGAGTATTCGCGGTTTGGCTCTTTCAACAAACTTGACGAAGAGGCGCGTACAAATATCAATACGCTCATCAAAGAAATTGCCAACAAGGACAATAAGCAAGGTACGGTTGAGCAAAAAATTGCCGACCTGTATAACATTGTGCTCGATAGTACAAAGTTGAACGCTGATGGTTACCAGCCGATAAAACCGCTGTTAGAGAAAATTGCAGCGGTGAAATCGAATGCCGAACTGTCGAAACTGGTGCCGGAACTTGCTACCGAAGGTACGGACAGTTATTTCGGCGTTTATGTTGATGCTGACCCAAAAAACAGCAATGCCTATCTTGTTCAAACGTATCAGGGAGGATTTGCTATGGGCGAGCGTGAATATTATTTGGACAATGACGAGGCAACAAAAAACATTCGAGAGGCGTACAAAAAACACGTTGTCAAAATGTTTGAACTTTGCGGATTCGACGATGCTGCTGCTCAAAAAAACATGGAAGCAGTAATGAAAATTGAAACTGCATTGGCAACTGCCGCTTACGATAATGTTACCTTGCGCGACCCTCAACGAAATTACAATAAAATGAGTTTTGAAGATTTGCAAAAACTCGTTTCGGAAATCGACTGGAAAACTTATATGACGACTTTTGGAATAAAAGCCGTTGATTCCCTGAGTGTTGGTCAAAAAGAACATTTGAAACAGGCAGGAATAATTATTGCCACCGAGCCGCTCGAAAATCAAATTGCCTACCTGCAATGGTGCGCAATAAACCAGAATGCATCGTTCTTGAGCGATGATATCTATCTGCAGCATTTTGATTTCTATGGAAAAACAATGAGCGGTAAAAAAGAACCTCAACCGCGTTGGAAACGTGCCGTGAGCACCGTTAATGGTTCTTTGGGAGAGGCAGTAGGGCAAATTTATGTTAAACAGTATTTTCCGCCTGAGGCAAAAAAACGTATGGTTGATTTGGTAAAAAATCTGCAAACTGCTTTCGGTCAGCGTATTGATGCATTAACATGGATGGGCGACAGCACAAAGCAGAAAGCACATGAAAAACTTGCCACTTTCCACATAAAAATCGGATACCCTGATAAATGGCGCGACTATTCAAAACTTGACATCAAAAAAGATTCATATTATGAAAATATGGTACGTGTTAATCAGTTTCAACTCGATTATATGCTTTCAAAACTTGGCAAGCCTGTCGATAAGGACGAATGGCTTATGACTCCTCAAACCGTAAATGCCTATTATAGTCCTTCAACAAACGAAATATGTTTCCCTGCAGCAATTTTGCAGCCGCCATTTTTTGATATGAATGCTGACGATGCTTTTAATTACGGCGCAATTGGAGTCGTTATTGGGCATGAAATGACGCATGGCTTTGACGACCAGGGGCGGCAATTCGACAAAGACGGCAATTTAAAAGATTGGTGGACTGCCGAAGATGCACAGCGTTTCAACGAACGTGCGCAGGTGATGGTCAATGTTTTCGACAACATAGAGGTTGCCACAGGTGTACATGGAAATGGGAAATTTACTTTGGGCGAAAATATTGCCGACTATGGCGGATTGAGAATTTCGTTCCTTGCATATCAAAATGCAACAAAAAATAATGCTCTTCCTGTAGCAGATGGATTTACCCCCGAACAACGCTTTTTCCTTGCATACGCAGGAGTTTGGGCTGGAAATATTCGTCCCGAAGAGATTCTTAACCTTACGAAATCAGACCCTCATTCACTTGGCAAATGGCGCGTTAATGGACAAGTGCCGCAGCAGGATAGTTGGTATGCTGCCTTCAACATCACCGAGGCAGACCCAATGTATGTTCAACCTGATAAACGTGTAGATATTTGGTAAAAGAAAATGCGCAATAAAAGTTTAATATTAAAAATTTTTATTATCGCAGCAGTGATAATTGCAGTCGGCTATTTGCTGACTGCATTTGTCTTTTTTTCGGGAAATAAAAACAAAGGAGTTTGCAATTCTGTGAAAGTTAATATTTTAGACGAAAATAAAATAAATATTCTTGATAAAAATTCCGTTGAAATTTTTATTTCAAAGAGTAAAAATAATCCTGTTAATAAACAAATTTCAACTTTGCAGACCGAAAAACTTGAAAATGAACTGTTGAAAAACTATCCTGCAATAAAGTCAGTAGAATGTTATATCACTAATTCTAAAATGATGTTTGTAGATATTGTCCAGCGCGAGCCGAAATTTCGCGTGATGACCGGTGCCGAAAATTATTATGTTGATTCCGAAGGAAAAACTTTCTCTTCTGCAACAAATTCCTCTTCGTATGTACCTGTTATTTCGGGGAATGTTACAAAAACATTTGCTACCGAAAAACTGCCTCCTTTAATTAATTTTATTGAAAAAAATAAATTCTGGAATGCACAAATTGAACAAATTTATGTTACCGATAAACAGGACATTGAACTTGTCCCACGAGTTGGTGGTGCTATTATTCTTTTTGGCGATTTGACAGATATTGAAAAGAAATTTGATAAACTTCAAACGTTATATTCTGAAGGATTTTCTGTTATCGGATGGAACCGTTATAAAACTATTGATTTGAGATTTAAAAATCAGGTGGTCTGTACCAAAAACGATGAATAGCGGAATAGTGATTAACTCAATAAATAAATGAAAAAACGGTTAAAACAGAATACTCGTTTTAATTTGTGTACATTAGCGTGCGATTTCTATACAGCAATTAATGGAAAGCAAATATTTAAATAATTTACCAAATACTCCTACATTTCGAGCAATGGGAATTATTGTCGCTATCGGTATTGTCTTTGGCGATATTGGAACATCTCCGCTCTATGTGATGAAGGCAGTCATGAATGCTCTTCCGCATAATCGTCCCGACTATATTATTGGAGCAGTATCTTGTGTAATTTGGACGTTGACTCTGCAAACTTCTATCAAGTACGTACTTATTACACTTCGCGCCGATAATCATGGGGAGGGAGGGATTCTTTCTCTGTTTGCTATTATCCGCAGGAAATATCGCTGGGCATATATTATCGCAGCAGTTGGTGCTGCTACACTGCTTGCTGACGGAGTGATCACCCCATCTATCACTGTTATTTCGGCCATTGAAGGACTGACAAATGTTTATCCATCTACTCCCGTTGTAATTGTGGCTGTCGGTGTAATTATTATCCTGTTCGCCATGCAACCATTTGGAACTGCTTCGCTTGGACGATATTTCGGACCGATTATGCTTATATGGTTTATCTTATTGGGAACATTCGGATTAGTCCAATTCACAGAGTATTTACCCATTGCAAAAGCATTTAATCCATATTACGCTTTCATCTTTTTAAAATCATCTCCACAAATTTTGATAATTTTAGGAGCCATTTTCCTTTGTACAACAGGAGCTGAGGCATTATATTCCGACTTGGGACACTGTGGGTTACACAATATCAGAGCATCATGGATTTTTGTAAAGATAACCTTAATTCTCAATTATCTAGGGCAGGGGGCATGGGCAATTACTCATGCAGATACAATTGTTCCTAATATCAATCCTTTTTTTGAGATAATACCATTTTGGCTCTATATACCAGGGGTAATTATGGCTACATTAGCCGCTATTATTGCCAGTCAGTCATTGATAAGCGGATCGTTCACGGTAATTTCCGAAGCCATTTCATTAGGTCTTTGGCCTAACATAAGAATAAAATATCCAACCGACTTAAAGGGTCAAATGTTCATACCCAGCATTAATTATTTATTAATGATTCTATGTATAATGACAGTTTATATATTTCGTTCTTCTTCCAACATGGAGGCTGCATACGGTCTGTCAATTACTATTACAATGTTAATGACCACTATACTTTTATTTTTGTATATGAGAATGAAGGGAGTGAAATTATGGAGATCAATACCGATTACTTTATGCTTCCTTATTATAGAAAGCGGATTTTTAATAGCCAACAGCTTTAAATTCTCTCATGGTGGTTTTATCACCATTTTGATTGCTGGAATATTGTTTTTAATGATGTATATATGGTTCAATGGACACAGTATTAAAAACCACTGTGTTACCTACGAAAAGGTTGCCCCAATAATTCCCATACTTAATCAACTGAGTCTGGATACTCAAGTGCCAAAATATACCACGCATCTGATTTATGTCACCCGTGCAAAATATAAAACCGATATTGAAAGTAAAATAGTTTATTCGCTAATCAACAAACAACCCAAAAGGGCAGATACTTACTGGTTTGTTTATTTAAGGCGCAGTGATGATCCTTACAAATTTAAGTACGATATAACTACATTTGTGAAAGGAAAAATTTTCCGCGTAGACATTAAATTGGGTTTCAAATTAGGATTTCATGTAGATGATTATTTGCGAAAAATTGCAGATGTAATGGAACATAAAGGAGAAGTAGATATGTTGAGCCGTTATCCTTCATTACGTCAAAGTCATATACGTGGTGATTTTCGCTATGTGGTGGTTGAACGCATTATGCGCAATAGCTTTAGTTTGCCATTTTATAAAAAAGCCATTTTATCAATTTATAGCACAATTAAAAGATTTACTACCTCTGATGCTCAGATTTTGGATTTAGATCCGTCAAATGTGACGGTAGAACTTGCTCCTCTCGTAAGAAAAGAAGCATGATTCTTATGTCCCTTATCCCGCATTATTCATGTGAGGTAGCGCTTTATTTTCTTTTCCTGTTCTGTCAGTTTGAACATTTATGAGGAATTCTGACCATTCAGTTTCTAAAATCGGTTGTTTATTTCTAAAACAAGCGATTTTATATAATTTACAAAAAGTATTTACATAAATAAATGCCATAAAGTATTAATATTCAATGAAATAGGAATACATTATGTGTAACCTTCAATTACGATTTATATAATATTGAAATATCTCCATTATACTTCCATTTTTCACGTCTGGGCATAGTTTCCCCTTTCCCAGATTTTAAACAATCAGTAAAAATAAACCCAACTTAATTTTAACACAAAGTTCTTCGCAAGGAAAGGAGTTTTTGTCATTGCTGTAAAAGTCGCAATCACTCATTTATCTATTTTCGTTTCGTAATCTATTTTTGTTGTAAAAAAAAAATGTATTATATTTGCAAAAATTTTACGAATTTTGTAACAAATTGATTTTATATAAATCGTAATTGAAGGTTACACATAATGTATTCCTATTTCATTGAATATTAATACTTTATAGCATTTATTTATGTAATTAATTATTAGAAATTATATAGAAACAAAAAAATAGACAATTTACAATAATTTTAGACAAAATCGTCTTTTTTTATCATAAAGTTAAAACTTTCATAATATTTAATATTTTTTTTATAAATCAAAAAATAATTTAAAAAAAATGAAATCAAAAAACCTTTTTCTTGCAATAGCAACCGCTGTTTTGCTATTGAGTAATGGTGCATTTATGAACGCACAGGTAACGGTGGGGAGTGATAAAACCCCAGAGAGTTTTTCAATTTTGGAATTGGTAAGCAGCACGCACAACGGTATGCGGTTGCCGCAAATGACCACAGAGCAGCGTGATAATATGGCAGACGCTGTTTTTCAAGCAAGCGTAGAAGCATGGGGCTTGCAGATTTTCAACACCACTACGCACTGCGTAGAAACTTGGAACGGCTCGGCATGGATTACACAGTGTGCATATACATCTCTTGATTGTGTTGATGTACCAGACCAACCAAGCGCAATAACAGGAAATATCGTTATAACCAAAAACACTGCCGGTTTGATTTATTCGGTAAATTATGTAGAGGGTGTAACTTATGCATGGACAATACCATCCGACTGGGCAATAACAAGTACGTCGGGCAATGGAAGTTCCATAACCGTTACAGCGGGTATTGCCAGCGGAAAAATCACCGTAACGCCAAGCAATGCTTGCGGAGAAGGAACGGCAAGTATATTGAATGTTAATGTTGGCTGCATTGTGCAATCGACTTTAACTGCTCCTCCTTACAATGGTTATGTTACTTTTATGTGTTACAACTTGGGGGCATCTGAAAATGTGCAGTCAATGACGCCTGTTGAGCAGGCAAACTGGACTACGCCTGATGATAATTACGGCGACCTGTACCAATGGGGACGCCAGACAGACGGACATCAATTGCGCAGTAATACAATTGCTAATGGTGGAGTTGTGAATGGCGGAGGAGGAGCAAGAAATATTCCTTATGATTCCAATTCACAAATTCCGGTTGGTGATGACTGGTATGGTAAGTTTGTTTATTTCACAGGTGGTATAAGAGATTGGCATGGTAACGATGCCACTTCTACCAAAGTTTACAGGAATGATGCTCTTTGGAATATTGGTAGTGAGAGTTCTCCCAAAAAAGCGGGCGGAGATCCTTGCCCTGACGGTTGGCGGGTTCCTACCCAGATAGAATTGCTAAGTATATTTAAAAATGATGCTGATTTCGGCAATAGTTACCCTCCAAGTGATGCTACCACTAATACATGGACATGGAACACTTCCGGTACTCCCGGTTGTCTAATAAAACCTTCCGGCAGTAGTGAAGCCACGCTCTTCCTGCCTGCCGCAGGGGAACGTGTTGGTACCACCAATGATTTTATGTATGTGGGGGCAAACGGGTACTATTGGAACAGTTATACTAATAGTTCATATTCCTACGTATTCTTCGAAGGTGGAAATGGTACTCCGTCTGTGGTCGTGAACCCGCTTTATTTCGTGAGCCGCGCCTATGCTCTTAGTGTGCGCTGCGTGGTGGAATAAAAATTTTTAAAATAAAAAATGATTGTAGAGATGCAAAAGGTTGTGTCTCTGCTTTTTAAAGGCTTAGTTCAAAGGCATTTCACAAATTACACCTCTTTTGTTTGCCATTTTTATCTTGTTGCTCTTACAAACTCATTTTATATGTATTGCCTTATAATATGTTATAGGATTGTCAACCCGCATTATTCATCAAAACTTTATAACTCACTTGTTTTGTGATAGTTATAGAAAAATCAAATACCCAATTTTTGGGAATCATAAAAACAAGCATATTGATTGATTTTCAACGGAAAAAGAGAAGTCCATGGTATAATGCGGGTTAAGGAGTGACTAATAATCTAAAAAAATTGTAGAGACGCAATCTCTTGCATCTCTACAAATTCATAAAATATTCAGATTATTTTTAGTGATAATCCTGTTTCGTATGTTACTCTTTTATGAATTTCTCCACAATAGAATTTTTATTATTAACAATTTTGAGCATATACATACCCGACGTTAAATCCGAAACTTTTATCGATTTTCCCTCAAAATTATCCTGATGATAAACCACTTGTCCTGTCATATCAATTATTTCTATAATATCAATACTTTTCCACGGATAATTAATGTACAGGTCTTTTTGTACAGGATTAGGAAATACTGATATTTGAGACAATGTAACATTATCAATACCTGTGGCGCCTATTCCAATTACATAAGGATTGGACGGAGTACCGTAAATAGCATCAGCAGCAAATTGCATAGCCGAATTATTGGCATCGTACTCATTTCCGGTTGCGTGGTCATACACTTTCAATGTTATCGATTCATTGCCATTGCCGTAAATCATCAAATAACCGATATATTTATCCAAACTTTCTTCATATTGCAACATAACCGAACCGCGGCAGTCATTTCCGCTGAAAGCGGCTATTTCTATCATATCGCTGCGGACTTCCTGATTGTCGTTTACAACCATTGCGGTCATAGTCATATTGTTTGAAAAATTATTTGGATTTACTGTCCAATTCATATCGGCAGGTTCGTTTGCGGCAGGAACTAATTCAATTACGTTTTGCATTGGATTGGTTGATGGATAAATAAAACTTTGCGAAGTTGCATTGTTTGAATAATACATATAACCTTTACCTTGCTGCATATATGTCAAACTGCCTATCCAGCCGCTCGCTCCCATATAAGTAGCATAATTGGTCTGTCCTTTTATCATATCGCCCGTTTGTGCATTCATTCCAGCCAAAGCGCTTTGTACAGGCAAAGAAAATGACGGTATGTATCCAATCCAGTTCCAGCCCTGTACAATCGGTATTAAAGTTGTTGCGGGGTCGGCGTATTGTCCGAGCAAGGATAATGTGCAGTCGCTATTTACTTTAACTGAATACATTTCCTTTTCGGAAATATTATCAAGCATTCCCATCCAGTTTGGTTGCTGTATGTATGCGGCGTGACCTTTGATAAGTTCTCCCGTATTAGCAAGAGACGATTTCATTTGATTGAGGATAGAAGGATTATCGTTCAATACATTTGCCGAAATCCAATTCCAGCCATTTTTAAGCGGAATATCCTGTCCTACAAGGTTAAGCGCATTGAATATCACAGGATTAGCCGGACTACCCAATATTGTGGATGGTGCAAAATGTATTTCGCCTATCGAAGTTTCCAATTGAGGATAAATATGCCCTGTGGAAGCATCCCAAAGTTTGAAAGTCAATGGTTGGTTGATGTCCCCAGAGTTACCGTAAATATCTGCAAATGTAAAGTAGGCGTTATATGCATCCACATATTTTGGAGAAGTTATGCCTACGCACACATCGTTTATAAATGCGCCCAAACGGTCGTATGTATCTTCCTGAAATACGCCTGCAATCTGAATTTGTCCGGTAATGTTCATTGAAGATTCAAAAGCATTCGGATTCACCGTCCAGTCGGGAAGTTGACCTGTTACTTTTACCTGTACGGGCAAAATTTCGGTAACTCCATTGCCGCTTGAAAGCCCAACGGCTGTTTCGTAATTTCCTATATTGATGCCTTGATTAACAGTGAAAGTCAGGTCTTTGTTTGCCAATGGCTGCAAATTTCCGATGCTGCTGCTTACGGTTAGCCAAGTCGGGAGATTATCGATGGAATAACTTAAAGTTGTTCCGCCTGTGTTCGTCATCCTTGCCGTGAATGTAACCAAATCTCCTGCCTGCATTGTGATATTTACAGGGTCGGCATCCCAACGGAGCGCATTACGATTGACAAATGCAGTCCAACTTTCAGTATTGCTCTTGTTGTTGTGCATATCATAAACATCACTAACGCTCAGAGTAAGCGCAGTTCCTTCTACACGGGCAAAATAAGCGGGGTCAAGCGTGAAGACAATTTTATTGCTCGAAGCAACATAGGTGAATGGAACATTTTCCACAGGGCGAACATCTTTTACCGACATTGCCGTTGTGGAAAAGTCGGTTGCCGTTCCTGCCGCCGTATTGTTATCACCGGTTGCAAAGTTTGCATTCGTTGGAGTTACCGTAATTAAACCATTTGATTGTTTTGTATAGGTCTCAAATGGATAATATGCCTCCAATCCTGCCTCATTGCCATTGAGTTTGCTGTTTTGGTTCAACAGGATGCCGTCTGAGGTAAGAGCGCTGTTCCAAAGCCGTATTTCATCAAAGTAACCTGCAAAATACTGACCGAAAGTATTCGGCTGCGTATGTTTTGCTCCGAAATAATAATATCCGCTTCCCATAGTGCCGAGCATACTTTCTGCAAATGTCGCAGCCGTAACGCCGTCAATATAGACATTAACGTTTCCGTTGCGCCTTACCGACATTGCGATATGATGCCATTTGGCGTCTATCAGATTGGCATTCGTCAACACTTGATTCTCTGTTCCGTCTGCCTGGTAAAGCGTCAGTCCGCCGTTGGCATTAACGCCGATGCTGCCGTTATCAGCGCTGAAGATTGTCTGGTTCGGCTGGCTGTTGCCTGCGCTTCTGAACCAAAATTCAAGCGTCAAATCGCTAAAAATATCCAAAGGATAAGTAGAAACAGGAATAGAGAAGTAGTTGTTACTGGTTTGTTTAGCATAACCTGACGGATAAATATACCAGTCGGAATTATTCAACAGCAGGTTTCTTGAACGGGCTTTGTCTAAGGCAAAAGTACCTGTTCCTTCATCAAGCGCCCAATAACCGATAAGTCCATATTCGTTGCCTGTTTTTGACACGCTTTTACCTGCCGAAGCATCCGCCTGTGTCCGATTAACGCCGTAGAAATTCAATTGTGCAACATCTCCGCTAAAGCCGTTGTTCTCTGCCATATTGTTGCCGACAACCAACATTCCCTGTGTTTCAGGACTTGCAGTAAATGATTTATTAGTGAATAAAGTATTGGTTATTGCACCTTCAAATTCGTAAACCGAAACGGCATTACTGCTGCGGTCATAAGCCATAGCGATATATTTCCACGTATCATCATTGGCAACAGCATTTACCGATGTGTAACTTTCACTGCCGATTGTTACGACCGCTCTGCCTGTTGCATCAAATCCGAGTGAAACAGGATTGTTGTTTGAGCCGTAGGCAAACAATGTTCCTGCCGAGTTTACATCGCGTTTAAACCATGTTTCAATGGAGAATGAACCGTTTGTAAAAATCGGAAGTTCGGTTTTTGCCGCCTGCGTTCCTGCAAAAGCAAGCCCTACATTCGGTTCTGCAATCGGTTGTGCGTTCAATACTCCTGTGATGCTGAAATTGTTTTGCGTCAGCATACCAGTTTGAATATCCTTATTGAAAGTGATTGAGAGTTCATCTCCCGTACCGAGAATACCGCCTGCAGGCGAAGGAGCGCCGAGAGAAACAGGACGCTGCATATCTTTATAACCTGTTACCGCATCTGTGGTATAAGTTGAAAGCGGGTCGCCAACAATGGCATTGCCCACAATATTTACCGAAGCGGTAGTGGCGCGGAGTTCATACGCTCCGTCTGCCGAAGGCGTTTTCCAAGGATAAACAATTTCTGCCCGCGTTCCAATATCCTCTTTCGTACCTTGTGCGTTTGGATACAAAGCAGAAGGATAGAAAGTTGTTATTGTATTCCAAGTGGGTGAACTTGTCGGACGATATTCCAATTTTATGTAACCGAAATTCGGGAAATTCACATCATAATTTGCAATGGTAATATTGAGCGTATCGCCTGTCTGACTGTCAGCATTCAGAATCCAGTTATTGCTTGGCGAAGTAATTGCCACATCGCTGCATGCGGGTACAAAACTTGCAGAAACGTAAGCGGTGTCCGCAATAACATCTCCTTCGCACTGCGAGCGCAGAATAAGCCCGATATTATTGTAAGTGTCTGCTGTTCCTTTTTCCAGCGTGAGTGTTTTTTGTAAAGTAGAGCCGGCGGTTACGAGGAAGAGTTTGCCGTCTCCGATAACGCCGCCGTCTATTTTAAGAATAGCGCCATTGGGATTAGTATTCTCATCTACAGCAAGTTGATACCAAATATTATCTCCCGTTTCCGATTCGTTTTGCAAAGCAAGCGTATATGTAGCGGCACGGTTAGATGGCACATTGATTACTTGCGGTGTGCTTGAAACCGAAATTTTCGGCACCTCAATCTGCATTGTGGCTTCGTCCAAAGCGGTTCCCGGCTGATAATATTTTGTAACATTACCGCCTTCATACGGGCAGGCAGTACGTCCGCCGCGCGTTTTGAACGCAAAAGTTCCTGACGGCGTCATACCGTAATCAACAGTTATTTGCTCGTTGCTGCCCTGTAAGGTAAAGCCCGAAGAGATGGACGTTTCCGAAGAGGTGCCTGTTGTAATGTCGCTTTCGCCGACAATTTCCGCTTTCACTTCAAGTTCCAAACCGATACCCATAATGTCTCCACCTGTCTTCAATCCAATAGTTGGGCTAATCATAATATGGTAAGTATCCGTTGAACTTGTAGATGCAGACGAAGTTTTTGAATATTGAATAGATGCTCCGCTGCCGAAACTGTAGTTGCCCAATTTGGTCATCTCCACTTTTTCCTGTTCATTTTGGGCAAGCACATTTATCCACCCGTTTATCTGGTTATTAAAATACATCACGGAGTCAACCGTAAATTTTGTCATATCATAACCATCAGGGAAATAAATTTTATAACTTGGTCCGCTATCGAAATGTTCAGGTGTAGAGGCGTCTGCTCCAAATACGGGGTCGGTATTTAATTTGCCGAAATTAGCGTTCGACTGCGGCAAATTCGATACATATACAGGACTTGTAATAGAGGCAGTATTTGGTTGTGGTGTTCCGAAAGGTTTAAGCAATGCTGCCAAACCTAATTGCCATTTTGGAATCATTATCTGTTCAATATCGCTCTGAGTAAATGCGAAACGGGTATCAAAAGTTTGTCCGTATGCAAGCGAAACAGAAGGCGCAATAGAATAATCGCCCTGAGTGGTAAACGCATTACCGCTGCTCTCATCTTCAAATTCGTTCACATAATTTTTCTGAATTGAAATTCCATTTGTCAAACCGTAGAGAATATTTGTAGAATTACCGATAAATACATCTCCTCCTGCTCCCACATAAGCGGGGTCGCTTGAAGTTTCAAAACGTTCCGTAAATGTGGTTGTCTGAGAACTTTCCGTTGCATTGGTATATTTGAATTCAGTTTTTAAACCCGCACTAACGTCTAATGTGGTCTCTTCTTCAGTAGTAACGCCTGCACCTAATCCAACCCAACTAATTATTTTAGGACCCAGAGAAGCCGTCAAGTTTGTCTCGGTATTTGCGCCCACGCCAAGCGAGAGTCCTGACGTTGAAGAGATGGTAGTTCCCTGTTCTATAAATGAACTGCTGCTGTTTCCCGGAGGGTCGCGCAAAACGGTTGTAATCTGGTCGGGACCGGCGGTCATAAAATCCGTGCCGGTAGTCCTGTCGCCAAGATGCCATGCCGTTATCGGAGCAGTCCCCATATCCCAATAGTAACTTACAGCGCCGAGATTGAGCGTAGCAAAAAAGTTATTTGTGCCGGTCGTTAAATTAGGAGGTCCTGCCATAAATTCATAAACCGCCCTGCCCGTACTGTCCATTGGAATCGGAGAAAGATTTTGATTCAGGTCTATATCATTGCTCATATTGACGCTGCCGCTTGTTACCGGATATTGTACCGTTACTGCAGGGTCGGAAACATAGTTGGTATATTTTTCATAAGCAGACAAAAGGAAATCATAAATCGTACCCTGACGGAAAAGCGGTTGTCCGAAAAGATAACTCCTGTCGGTTTCATTATATAAATCCAACGTATCGTTAGTGTTTGTCAAATTATCAGTTACTATATAATTTTTATCGCCGAAATAAGATACCGTATCGCCATTAACCATTTCTTTGACGCTAAAAGTAGGCGTTGCCTGATAATAATAAGTCCATTTTGAATTGTAACGGACAGTATCCGATTTGGTTGAATATTCCCAGTGGTCAACTGTTCCCGGAACGTTGGCAACGAAAGTTGAATCAGTCCATGTGCGGACGCTCGTTTGTAAATAACTTGCATCAGGAACAACAGTAGAGGTGAGGTCTATCATCTCATTGTTGT
>WQYU01000006.1 GCA_009781075.1 Paludibacter sp.
CACCCCGCTTAAACGCCTGTCTGAAAAGGGTGGAAGAAAAAGAGAGAAAGGGGCGAAAAAGGAGGCGCAAAGCGCACAAAATCAAATAGATAGGGCAAAAATACCGATTGTTGATAACTTTTTTGGGAAAATGAAAGATTTAACAAAGTTTAACTAAAAACGGGAGAAAAACAGCCAAAAAACAGGCAAATTGAACTCAAAATTCTGGATTGCTTCGGGCTAATGCCCTCGCAATGACGGCAAAAAACAAGCCCAAAAACCTGATTTAGATGCAATTAACCTAAGTAACCGCAACAAAAAATGTTCGCCGAAGGCGTAAAATCAAAGCCCGCCGCCGCAGGCGGCGACAAATTAGAAGCGGCAAAAAAACGCTGCCGAAGGCAGCGAAAAACATTTTGGAACAGAGGCGGCAGCGAAGTAAGAGTGGCAGCGTGATGAGCGGAACTGCGGAGAACGGAACGCCGGAACACAAAAACCCCGCAAAAACTTAATTCTGCGGGGATTCCGGCTTTTCTACATACGCAGGATTACAAATCCTGCGAGACGGGTTTTTGACCAGACATTATTTTATCATTATCTTTGGAACATTGTACATTTAAAATCAAATTCGTTTACTGTATTATAACTAATCACATCAATAATAAATACTGATATTGGAAAATAATCCAATTTTGGAATATTTCCGTCTGACGGATTTGGAGAATTATCGTCTAATTCCACGAACAGCAAACTGTCATCCTTCAAAAATATGGAACTTGTTGAATTTACAATAGATGCAGATTCAAACTCTTTATCAATATAGTTCAGCGATAAAACGTAATAACTCCAATACAAATAATTAGTCGCACCGATTGCTCTGCCAATTATCAGAATATAATTATCTGAATTTGTTTGAAAAAAATATATTGTATTATCATTTGAATACGATAATGCTTCTTGTATCTTTTTTTCGTATAATGGACGCTTTGTTATGTCTGTTATTTTTTTAACAGCAGATTTTTTATCTATTTGCTCAAAAACGATAGAATTGGTTTGAATTCCTAACGAATCAACTATATCTTTAAAACAAAATTGTAAAGAGTCAATGCCCTGTTCTGCTGCTTGCTTAGCGGTATCTTTTTTACCTATATTACACAGACAGGCAAAAAAACAAGAAAATACCATCACCACAACTATTTTGACATATACCATAATTTTCCTTGATTATAAAATTTGGAAAATGTAGTTTTCCCGATTGCATTAGTAGTTTGGAACATATATTTATCATTAACTTTATGACTTTCCAAGTTCCAAAGATTATGAGAAGGGTCTGTAAATAATGTCCCTTGCGTATAGCGCGGAGTATTTTTATAATCTGTCCCATCCCAAAAATATGCACCATTAGTTACATCAATATCAGTAATTCTACCAACAGCTATTGCTCTATGAATATTCGCTCGTTTTGTATTGGCTGCATTTCCTGTTTCATTTTGATAGGAATATTTATATGTGCTATTTTTACCTCCACTTGTTTTCCACACACCATAAACACCATACGGAGATTTTGCAGATAATTGGTCAAATATTGAATTTCCCTGATTGGCTGCTCGATTTTCCAAAACATTAAATATTCCCAATGATTCTTCAAAACCTCCTGCACTTTCTGCATACATAGTTTCTGCCAAAAACATAAATTGAGATTGTGTCATATTCATATTTAAGGCTGAATTTTCAAGTACTCCCAATGCAAAATCATAAATGTCCCTATCTGTATCAAAATAATCTTGCATTGTATTTGTCAAATCAGAAGTACTTGCAATCACTTGGTCTTTGCCATCCTCGATATGTGTGATTGCGCCGGTTTCAATATCTACATAATCGGTTAGCACCATCCCAGTCGGATCCACATATCGCAGCGGGTTTCCTCCAAATGCACAATACGGCGACATACGATAATACCTCTCCGCCATCGGGTCAGGTGTTGTAAATCTTCCCAAAACATCATCGTAATGCCTTGCCGAGAAGTCATACCAATTCAGTCCGCTCACCAAATCTAATTCTTTGCTCCCAAAAAGGTACGGCTGCTGTTCCTGCCCGAAACCCCTGTCTTGATATGGCATTCCGTAAAGATAAAATTGGGTGGATTGGATTGCAACGCCGCTTTGGTTCTGTACCACACGGTTGTTGCCCAAATGGTCCTTTACATAAAAATAATACTTCCCGTCATCTATTTTAATATAACCGTTATCTACAAGAATTTTGCTAAGTTTGCCGTTCTCGTATATCTTATTGCCAACATAATCGGTTGTACTTGTTTCACTTACACCGGTATTAGTTCCGGCCACAAATTCTTCCCACTGATGCGTAACGTGCAGTTTTGTGCCGGTAGAAGTGTAGAAATACTCATTTGTACCGGCAAGTTCAGGTGTGGATATCTGTACTTTTATCGGCAACGAAAGTGCATTATATTTCACATTATCAATACCTTTGTTCATATCTTTTGTCATTGCACCGTTGGCATTGTAAAAATATTCGGTATCTTCATTTGCCAAATCCTTAAAATCGGCAAAGCCAATAGTCATATTATCGCTTGCATTCTCGGTAACTTTAAGTAGTTGATTGCCGTTATATGTTAATGTAAGGTCGTCAATCGGCTCAAAAATTTTATTGTTCATTACCCCCATACGCTTCAGTGAAGTAATATTGCCGTGTTTGTCGTAAGAATATGACGTACTGTAGTTTACACCAAAAACCTGCGAATTGTCCGTCGCTTTTGTCAGGCGCTCCAGCCCGTCGTAGGTAAAATTGTATTCCCTGCTTTTCAATGCGCCTTCGGCACTTTCGGGCTGCTGCCATTGCTGAGTACTTATATTGCCGCCAAAAGTATATGACAATGTTTCCGTAAATACAGGATTTGTAATGCCCGTAACCCACGAACGAACATTGTAAGTGTAGTCGGTTTTACGCACTCCTCCTTTATTATTAAGGGTTTTGAGCCGCCCAAGGTCATCATACATATTATCTGCAAGTATGGTCTGAGCTGTTGCGTTGTTAAGCTGGTGGTATGTTTTTAACAGACGCCCTGCGTGGTCGTAAGTGTAAGTATAAACCTCTGCTATCTCTGTGGGAGCATAAGTTTCCTGTGTGTGTGTAAGTTTGCGCTTGACGGGCTGTCCTGTAAAATTATATGATATATATTCCTTTTCCATTCCGCCGAGATGGTTATTGGATTTACTTTGCACGATCTGACCCCGCTGGTCGTAATACATTACCGTTGCAAGATAGCCGCAACCGCCCATACCTGTAACATCAGGATTTACAACGGGCATTTTGTCAAGTAATTTATTGATGTCCTTATTAATAATAATATCATTATTGCCATTCTCATCTGAGGAGCTAAAATCAGGGGTAATTCCTGAAAGTTCAACCTCACGCTCAGCAGGGTCAATTTCCAATGACTGCGGGTCGCCAACATTAATAATATCTAAATTATCTTCTATTGTCTGTTCTATGAACGTCTTATTATAAGCGGTAATGGTACCTGTCAGCAGCCCCTTATGACAATATGCCTCTTGACCTGCCGGTTCATACGCCGCTCCATAGTCTGTTCCTGCATCTTCGTAGCCATATTTAAGTACACTTATACCGTTTGTTCCCAAAAATGTATAATCATCATAATAATTTACCGTAAGTACTGCTAAATTTTGCATAACAATATTATCACCGGCTTGCAAACCATCAATAACATATCCGAAAAGCAGATTATCGGCGTTTGTACGCCTTGCCGTGATAACACTTATGCTATAGGGATTCAATGTGTAGTCCAGCGCTTTGCTGATAAAAAACGAAAGGCAGTTGCGTCCAAGCTTATCGGGTATGGTCATCAGCCATTTATTCTGGCTTGTCGCACGCATTTCCCCGTCCTGTGTGAAAATCAGGCGGTCGGATTTATCATAAATATAATAAATCGGCTCGCAGCCCGGTATGCTCTTGTAAATACAACGGTTGCGATAGTCGTACTTATACATATAAGCATACTTTCTCAGTAAAGGATCCTTTGTTGTCTTTTTGCCGGAAGTAAAACCGTCGGCAGCCATTGGCGGCAACACAAAACGCAAATTACCGAAATCATCATAAACGTAATATGTATTTATCTGTTCGCTGCCATCAATTTGACGGGTCAATATCACCCGCCCGAGTTTATCCTTAAACTCAAAAGCAACATTGCCGTCTTCGTCTGTTACTTTGGTAACATAAAGTTGATTTGCCTGATAATTGCCGCTGCGTAAAATATCATTACCCAAAACGTAATAATATCCACAATCGGAAGCAGAATTTGGCAGATACTCGGTTTTAACGGGCTTTCCGCCTGTTCCGTTAACGTTTGGATTCCATGCGAATCCTGCGCCATATTGGGCAATAACTCTATTCAAAGGCGATGCCTCGTAAACTGTCTGTGCATAGGGCTTGGCGTCATCCTGATAAATCGTTTTGGACAATGTCGAAAAAGCGTTAAAATTTACAAAATCGCCTGTATTAGAGTTGCCTTTCAGCGGCAAATATGCTTTCTCCTCCCGTCCCAAAGCATCGTAGGTCAGGTAATTTACAAGGTCTTTGTTATCGGGCGTAATGCCGCGGGCAACGGTCTGAACCGGCCTGCCAAGCCCGTCAAAATACTGAATACTTACTATCGAATCCTCACCTGCAACACCTGTCATTGTGGTGGTCTTAATGTAATTCCTGTCGGGGGACTGAGCACGTAAACAAAGTACGCTAAAAAATGTTAATACTAAAATTATTTCTCTCATATCTTTTCTACTACTTAGGTTTATTATTATCTTGTTTATAAATTAGGTTAGAATCAGGTTCTTTTGTGTCTTATCGTTTCATAACTACACTGCCGTGAACCAAATATCCGTCCAACCAAAAGTCGAGTACATAATTATCGGGCATCAAGCCGCTCAAATTAAAAGTAAAACTGCTGATGCCTTCCGGGTACGCACCCATATTCCGGTCAATAAAGGTCAAGCCCATCTTATCGCGTATCTGCACGTGTACGTCATTGCAAAAGTGAGGCAAATAAAGTTCAAACTGCAAATTCGTAATAACAGGATTCGGGAAAATATTATAATACATCCCTGCCCAAATATCATCCTGATCCCCCCCTGAAGATTGAGAATGTTCATTTTCTTCTGCCAGCATCAGTGCAAGTTCGTTGGCATTGGCAGTATCGGGGACTTGCGAATACTGCTGCGGAGGCGGGTACAAAAAAGCCGTCTCATAGCGGTTTGTCTCTGTTGTATCAATATAAATGACAGTACGCAATGTCTCAAAAACAGGATAACGATAGCCGCGGGCATACCATTTATACCTTTCAAAATAAGTATTTACCGTTGCGCTGTCGCCCTCTGTTGTTAGCAGCGGCTCGGCTTTTTGCTGCACCGCTTTGGTACGCAAAACCTGACGCAGAGTATCGCCCGTGGGCAAAATAATCATTCCGTATGCATCGCCTGCAAGCGACACCGAGCCGCTCTCGGCAAAAGGAACGCTGCGGGTGTAAAAACCTTCTGTGATGTATTGATGGGACAGCGAATCGCTGAAAGTCATCGGCAGTTTGCCTGTCAGCAGCGGCTTGCGGTAATGCAAGTCTGTGGCGGCATTTTGATAGCCCAGTGTTACCAAAACGCTGTCGGTAAACACATAATAATACAGCGTACGGTGTTCCCTGCCGATAAATACTGCATCTGATGGCTGCAGCAGCGAGGCAAAAACAGTGTCTTTGCCCATCAGATAAAACCCGCCGGAAAGTGAATCTTCAACGTAAATCGGCTCTTCATATTCAAGCGTATATTCAGGATTTATCGGCTGCAACTGCCCAAAGTCCCAAACAACATCGGCGCCTGCCCTGCCAGGGTCTTTATATTCTACCTGCTGCTTTACAATAACATCGCCTGAGCGCGGCAGGTTAAGTTCGCGCGTTATATGCGGCGGAGCAGCAATTGCATTAACTGCGATAAATAATGATAAGATTAATAGGTATGCTTTCATAAAAAAATTATTGATTTTTATTAATTACTAGTGTTTGAACAACTTATATTTATATCAAAATTTGCAAAAAAACTAATGCCTCCACACTTGTTATTGCTTGAACTTTTTGCAGATATATTACCGGAAGTGTCAATTTTAAGGTACATAAGGACAGGACTTGTTGAACCTCCGTAAGGCACTTCGAGCAAGTCTGCCCAAGCAGTGGCCGTAACAACTTCTGCAGGCAGCCAATTACCATCCAGTACTCCAACTATTTTATCACCAGTCCACAATTGACCGGAATCGAAATATAAACTCATATCTATCCTTATTACAGTTGGAGATGGTGCTGTATAATTGCCAATTGTGCTGCTATAATTATTCGGATCTCTTATAATACCTGTAACATACTTGCATTCTCCATACTGCTCTGCAGCATTCTGTCCGTTGGCGTTAATATCATTTAGCGCTTGTGCATCAGCATCCGACTGGCTATCAAATGAATAATACCTGTTAGCTGGTACGGTATAATAGTAAAGAGCATTAAGACACCCTTCGGGACAATTTGTTTTTACAAAACATTTACTTTGTTCTTTATTATAAAATTTACCATCACTATACTCAAATTCGGATACCTTTTGATGCTCGTTATCATAAATATATCGTAATCGTCCGAAGGCGTCGTAATCGTAAAATGTTGTAATACCTTGCGGATTAATCATAGTTGCCATTCCTGCCAATGGTCTATATGTGTAAGTAGTAACGAGGGAATTTTGAAGATTTGTGCGTAATAAATTTCCGATATTCTCAACATCAGGATTTGATTGTGCTGCCAAAGATTCCACTTGAGTATCTGTATAACCCAATGCCGTTTTAACCTGCTCATAAGTAGCATTATTGATCTCAGCAATGGGGTATTGATTTTTGTAACCCCAAAGATAGGTGGTTATGTCTGTTTCGTTGTTACTGATGGTAACAGGATTAAGTTTAGAGTTGTCGTACTCAAAACTTCGAACTATCCATGGGTTGCTATTACCGGTTTGCAACCATTCCTTTTCTACAGCAAATTTATTGTCATATTGTTGATAATCATTTATTTGCTTTTGTACAAAGATTGGATCCGTATTCGGACTTGTTTTATATTGACTTATTTCTACCGGATAGTTTAGCATATTTTTTTCACTCATTTGCGAATAAATTGAATTGGACGTCATATCGAAAGGATACAAATATTTCGTTTTTACCGTATCCGAACGACTATCAACCATATTCGATTCTTTTATCAAATCATAGTTATTATAACGGAAATCCGTTCTTTTGACAGTATCGTTATCTTCGTATTTCATTATTTCGATGCTATAGGTTGGAAGGCAGTTTTTTAAATATATTTTTTTGGTAGCTCCTCCTCCGATACACGACTGAAAAGATACAATACAATCATTGTCATCTTCCTGTATTGCATCATCATCGTCCTGTGGGGATGATAAAACAGGCATTGTTCTAACATCTTTATAAGCAAACCGGTCTTCTTTTACTGCTATTCCGTCTTTGTCGTAAAAAATCCGATTTAGTAAATGCCCTCTTAAATAAGCACGGCTCGTTACTGCGCTAATGTTTGCTACTATGATATCTTCTGGATTCAAAGAGTTGCTGTAATTTGGAACAGATTTAATTTTAATTTCTTTAGAGTCTTTATTCCATTGGTAACTGGAAAATTTATGAATTATATACGAACCATCTGAATGTACTTCGGCAACCTCTTCATAACCTATATGCGGTTCCCCTATATTGTAATTTTTTTGCCATACATTGTTGTCCCAATCATATGTATTGCCGTAAGCATTACAAGAGTAAAACGGATAGTGTAATAAAGTTCCACTGCTTTTTGCTGTATTCAAATTTATGTTTTTGTCGTAATTCATTACATATTTATATTGAATGTCCGATAATGGATTATTCGTATTCTCATTTTCAAAATTGCTTATTCTACTAATGCGGCACCCTACTGTTTTTTCATCATTTCCTAAAGTTACCATGTTTGTTTCGGGCATTATATGGCTTGATGGGAAAACCTGAGTTTCCACACGTTTTCTGTATTCATTATATTCGTATTCGAATGTAGTACATCCGCCTGTAGGATATGTTATTTTCAATAACTGCCCTGCATATACATTCACTGTGTAGGCATAATCGTCCTTGTTCCAATATTCATAAAAGGGTATACTACCATTTTTCGTTTCAGGTGGAACATCTTGTACCGGATTATAATCAAATATATATGGTTGTAACCCTTGTTGTTGAAAAGTTTTTAAAAATCTCCTTCTGCCCTTATTGCCCATATTGTCCATATTTGTGTAACTCAATTCAAATTTTTTTGTCTCACCAAGTTGGTTAATGATTATTGTGTCCAATTGAAACGTGTTTCCATTAAATCTGTAATTAGTGTTTTGAGTCAAGAAACTTTTGAGCGTATTTTCTATTGATTTTTTGAATAAAATTGTTAGTCCTGTATCGTCAATAGTTATTGATTTGGGGATTACCATTTTATTAACTATTGCCATTTCATCATGGAGATAATTCTTCCATGCTAAAAAAGTTGATTGATAATAAGGATAAGTACTGCGTAAAGATAATAAAGCATTATCTGAAGTTATAGAATCTGGATCATTAGGTTCATTATTTTCATAATTAATGTTCATTATCCGTCCGTTTGGCGCTGTAACTTTACTCAGGTACCAGGCCATAACAGTTTGATTAGTACCTTCCTGCAGAGTGCCATAATATAAATCAATTGGAAAAGAAATTTCCATATTGGAAAGCTTTCCGCCAAATTCCCATATATATCCATCTGGCGAGGTAATAATTATTTTAGATGAAACAGGATCCTGCGCTCCAGTTCTTTGAGCCAATAAACTATCCAAATTTACTTTATATCCTGCTTGATTTGTTTTAATACTCCCATCATTGGCAATCATAAAAGTACCCTGATGTGAACCGAATTTGAATTCAAATAAATCAGGTTCATAATCGTGCAATTTACCATTATCAATTAAAGGTAATTGAAAACTGGGTATTGAAGCGTTTGACTCAATAGGAGGGTATTCCATATTGTATACTGCATCTTTATCATAAATTATATGAGGAGGGTCTTTTATTGCTCTCCAAAAACCTTTTGCAATAATATTTTGATCATTTTGATTACCTCTGTTATCATCCGGCGCTCCATAAACTTCGCGTGTAATTACACCTCCATATTCCAAACGCCAATCTAAGCCCACTAAACCTGCCCGCACATTCGGTCTGAATCCTCCTGATGTATAAGCAAGGGAGATAGAAAAAGGAAAATCTTTATCAGGAATTTCGAAAATCGGTATGGATATATTAATTTTCCCTTCGTACAAGTTCACCGGAATATCACCATACCGAATAAAATCTGTTACTTGCGGCGTTGCTCTTCCAAACTGCTCTTGCCCAAAAGTCGCCGCGCTGCAAAGAAATAATGCTAATATTAATACACATTGTTTTCTCATAAATACTTTTTTTATAATTTTATTAATTTTACTATTATTTAAAAATCGTGCAAAATTACAATGTTTTTATAATTTTGCAAATATTTATAAAATTTTTTATAAAAAAATAGAAAAGAATAGTTGGTTTATAATTACAGGGTAAAATGAGCAAATGATGTACAATACTCAAAAACGTCATTTTTCTATATTATATAAAATCTGTAATATCAATAAAATAAATGTTAGGTAACCTGAATTTTGGCTGTTTTGCCATTTCGATAGAAAAATTTTTGCAGAAGTTGTCAGTTATACAAAAAATTTCAGTAATTTTGTCACAAATTTTACCTGAAAAAATAATACTTTATGGATAAGGAACAGATAAGAGAAGTGATTGCTCGCCGTGCAGCCAAAGAACTCAAAGACGGCGATGTGGTTAATTTGGGCATCGGCTTGCCAACATTAATTCCTAATTATTTACCTGACAATGTGAAAGTTATATTGCAATCGGAAAACGGATTGCTTGGAATGGGCGCACGTCCCGAAGTTGATTGTCAAGACCCTGAACTAACCGATGCCGGCGGCGGATTTGTTACTATGCAAACAGGTGCCAGCAGTTTCGACAGCGCTATGTCGTTTGGAATTATTCGCGGCGGACACGTTGATATTACCTTTTTGGGCGCATTGCAGGTTGCAGAAAACGGTGATTTGGCAAACTGGATTATCCCCGGCAAAAAAACAACAGGAATGGGTGGCGCAATGGATTTACTCGCCGGAGCGCGAAAAATCGTTTTAGCGATGGAACATACCGCCAAAGGTGCGCCCAAAATATTGAAACGTTGCACATTGCCGCTTACCGCAGCAGGGCGTGTAAGTTTGATTATTACTGAAATGGGAGTAATGGAAATTACAGAAAAGGGACTGATTTTAAAGGAAATAAATCCTGAATTTACACCGGAACAAGTGCAGGAAGCCACCGAAGCAACTTTAATCATTGCCGATAATTTGAAATCAATGATTGGATAAATGTCTATTTTCTTAAATATCAAAGAGATGATTTGGAAATAATCCCAAATTCGCAAAATAAAATTAAAAATAAATCTCGGAAAAAATATCTAAAATCGTTATAACTATTTGAAAATAAATTTGTTATAAAAAATATTAATATTTCACCTCTTATTGGTATTTTTTTATACAAAAATCTGTCAGATTTTTGGCATCATTTTTTATTTTGCGATTTTAAATCGCAATCCAAGTAAAATATTATGTCCGAAACGGCGAACAATATTATCGCGAACAGTAGAATATTCGTAATTGAAATTATAACATAAATAAAGTGTATTTAACAATTTACCTTTAATATAAATAGGAAATTCACAACTCAGATAGTTACTAATTCGATTTAGTTTGCCAATCGGTACAATTGTAAAATAATTTCCAGGATAGTAAAATGGAGAAATTTGATAATGAGGATAAAACGCCCCCGCAATTAATGGAAACGAAAGATTGTCAGAAATTCTGAACTTGTTAAATTTATATTGGGCAAATACTGCCATACCAAGTGACAAATCCATCTCAAAGAAAACTTTTGTCAAATCTTCAAAAAGATTTCCGTTATTCAAATCAATAAAAATTTCGTATTCGGGCTTCAATTCCAAATTTCCTCCTGCAAACAATTTAAAATTCTGACTATCAATCAATTTTTGCATCAGTTGATATTCCAAATCAAAACCTAAACAATGTTCAATACTGTTCAAGGCAAGAATATTGGCCGCCGAAGATTTTACAAACAAAGGCAAATAATGAATATTGAATTTTGCGTCAGAGAGCAAATTTACGCTGTGCAGCATTTGCCATTCGAGGTTTATGCTGTAATTGGCGCCGCTTAATTCATAAGGCAGAACCATTTCGTTGTAACGCTGTGCGTAACCAAAACCTAATGAACTGATAAAAACTCCATTGTTTTCTTCGTTTTGAGAAAAAATAAAATTGGTAAATAGTAAAAAAGTAATAAATAAATTATTTTTTAGCATATTTCTTTAACTTGAAGGTTAATAAAAAGAATAAAATCCAAATATATTCAAATATTTTATTTTTCATTTACTCAATAAGTAATTATACGCGGTTTCCGAAACTATGTATGGATTTTCCTGCATTTGCTCTTTTGTAGCTTCAATTTTGATGTGCGGCTCTACGCCTGCTTCAAGCGAATTCATTTTAATATCGTAAGAAGGAGCATATGGATAGTATAAAATCCATCCGTCGGGTAAATACGTACCGGGGCGCCCGGAGCCGCCACCGCCGGTTGTTGTGCCAATTACAGTTACATTGGGCAAATATTTCATTATTCCAACACAAAAATTTCCCGCACTGTAAGTACTATTGCCGCATAAAACCACAATGGGAATACTTTTATCCACAAATCCCCAGCCGTCGGCAGTAATGGCTATCAAATCGGAAAAATCGTTATGACCTGCACCTATTTTGTGTTTTTCGTACAATAATGTTCGGGTTCCCTCAAAAAAGCATGCGGTTAAATTAATACAATTATTAATCATTCCACCTCTATTTGCTCGTAAATCTAAAATTATTCCTTTGGAATATGAAAATGTATTTAACAGTGTAACAAATTTATAGTAATCAAATCTACTTACAAAAGTAGGAGCATGAATGTAAATTATGTTATTTGTAAATTGTATGATAGCTATTGGTAATTCGGAGTTTTCATAATATATATGAGGTGGTTGGGAATAATATTCATTAGGGAAGGATAATGAAAAACTGTCAACGGTAGAAATCGGTCGATTGTAATATATTATACTGTCTTTTATTTTAAGAAACAGATGTCCATCCTTAAATAAATTTACTATTTCCTGAAAATTCTTTATATATTCGTTTTCTGTAATATTCCGCGTTTTTGGATAATAAACACTGTAAACAGAATCCCAATTCACATTTTTTTCATCAAAATATACATAATCTTTGTCCATAGTTTTCCAAAAAGCAACAAACAAATCATCTTCCTGTTCTATCGGCGAACAGCAAACTAAAAATATCGTTAGCAAAAGGAAGAAATATTTCATGTTGATAAAATTAAAAAAGCAGGTTAAGCACCTTACTGCTTAACCTGCAAATAACTATTTTTCAGTAATTCTTTCGTGTGCAATAATGCTATGCAAAGATGCTTCCGAAGCAGCATAAATTTTAGATACTTCGTCTGCAACTTCTACAATATCAATATCACCTCGCAACACACTTACCTTAACGACAGCAAAATCAGGAATTTTGTCGAACATCGCTTCTTTTATAACAGTTTCACCGTTATCATCCACAATATCAACTCTACGAATATAGGCGTATTGGTCATCTTCGCCAAACATACTACCGTCCCATTCCACAACTATTGCTACACCATTTATATTCTTTGCGTCAGCATTCCATTTAATTCTATAATCAAATGAATAATCGGCAGAATAAGAATCAGGCTGCGGTTTTGGATAAGTTATCTCAATAATTTCAGGGATGTACAACCGTATCTCCATATCCCAGATTTTAAATTTAACGGTATGATTGAAAAATTCGTTCATAAAAGTTGATCTAACAGGATTGAAACTCAAAGATTCTATAAAATTCTTATTAGCCGACATTTCATTGATGCTGTCAATTAATATGTCGTTTACAAAAATTTCCACGTCGGTTTTTACACCTTTTTTTACAGCAAAATTACTTACTGAAAAATCGCGTGCAGATAAAGGATGTTCACGCTTGGTAAATAACGAAATGTTGTTATCAACATTATTTTCGAAATACTTTGCATAAACAGTTTTTCCTTTATAAAGTGATTCTTGTATCTCGGTTTCCAAACTTGTTGATTTTTGTAACTTTATTGTACCATCTTGATTGCCTGTTTCATCGCTTTTGTTGCACGAAATTGCAATTATTACCACTGTTGTTAACAAAAATTTAATTTTACGCATAATTAATCTTTTTAAAATTTAATTTATTAATTTATTAATTAAAACTATCATAACACTGCACCATGAGAACAATTATAATAGTATTGAAACATACTATTACCATGTGGATTAGGCAAAGTAGTTCCATTTCCCTGATTAGGACAGACATTTTCCTGCGGATACATAGGAAATGAATTGGGTGGCAATCCATTTCTATCCGTACTTTTGTACGAATTTGTCCATTTATAATATACATATAGTCCAAGCCAACTATCGTAAACACAATTACTTTTGTTGTCAACAGTTACAGTTAAAGTATAAGGAGAGGTTGATGGTAAATAAATATTAGAAATTGTATTACCGCTTACGAAGCTTCTGTTTTGACCCTGGGATATTTCTGTTGAACCGGAATATGTACATGCAGCACTTGTTTCTGTTTTAACAGATACTGTTATTGTATAACCCTTATTAACCACTTCGTCCCATGAATACAATGCGTAAAATCCTGTATACTGAGTTCCATATATAGCAATGCCACTGAAACCAAGAACAAAGTCATTGCGTAATTCATATCCTGTACACGGTTGTGGAACAGGTATACTGGGTGGTTTCCCAGCATAAATATTTTGCCATACAGTTAACATTAAAATTATTGTTATTATTACTATCTTCTTCATATTAAACTAATTATTAAAAAATTTATAAAAATTGTTTTTTTCACGCAACTGCCTACCATTTTGATAAACAGACACGCCTTTACTCTTTTCGCCTTGCGAATTTTCAAGGAATAAAATTTTGTTGTACCTTTGCGGTGCCTTTTTGTAAATTAAGTTAATACCGAACTTGCTTATTATGGTTGCTCTTTTTTTGCAAAGAGGTTTTCTGTTTGTGTAAAGTGGCAAGCATTACAAAAACAAAACTTTGTGAAAAATTCACATCGCAAAAGTACAACATAAATTTTATACTTATATCAATTTTTTATGTGAATTTTATGCGGATTATTGGTAAAAATTTGTATCCCCATTTTTTTTAGTATTTTTGCAGTCAAAGAAATATTTTTATGAAAAAACACAAACTTATAGAAGCGCGAAAATCGCAAAATAAGACGCAAAAAGATATGGCTGATTTGTTGAGTATGAGTCAGTCGCAATATCAGCGCAGAGAAAGTGGTGAAATACATATTTTCGAGGATCAATGGTTTCGTATTGCCAAATTTTTGGAAAAAGATGTCGAAGATATTCATGAAGAAGATACTGATTGCACTATAAATCAATATTTTGACAATGTTGCTGGTAATTATATTGGCAGCAATAACAATTATTGTAACGTCCCTGAATTTTTGCTTGAAAATCAATACGAATATATTAAATTTCTGAAACAGAAAATTGCTGATTTGGAAGAGAAATTAAATCAAAAGAAAATTTAGTATACTATACTAATAAAAAACCCGTTGGTGGCATTAAATTATTTTATAGAAACACACATAAAAAGCTGTGTATCAATTAAATAAGTATTGTATTTGTAGTGTTATAAACCAAACACTTACAAAAAAGATGCACAACTTGACTGCAAATTTCAGAGAAATGTTGGATATATGCAACAAATTCGGTAAAAATTTTACCAACGAAAAATGAAATATTTCTCGCAGAGGCGTAGTTCCTAAATTCTCGGACTTGGAGGTCGTGGCTTTGAATTTGACGGCAGAAGCACTGAGTATTGACAGCAAAAACCTGTTATTCAATAAGTTAAATAGCGATTACAAGGATGATTTTAAAAACAGTCTTTTGTAACTTCAACTAAGAAATGTAACTATTTATTTAATTTATAATCAAAAACTTATAATGATTATGATGATTTTTTGAAATGGGAAATAACTTTATCTCAAATATTTATAACAGCATACTTCTTATGATACTATCAGAAATTTTTGTAAAAGTTTGAAATTTAAACTTTTACAAAAAATCTATTAATTTTAAGAAATAAAGTACTATTTTTGCAAAATTTTTTTCAATAAATGACAGAAGATATTCAAGGAAATATTATTTTAAATAGTTCGGATTATCAAGACGATAATATTATAAAAATAGCGCCGTTAGAACACGTTCGGATGCGTCCTGGTATGTATATCGGCAAGTTAGGGGACGGCAGTCACCCTGACGACGGTATATATGTTCTGCTCAAAGAAGTGATTGACAATGCAATAGACGAATTTAGAATGGGCGCAGGAAAAATTATTGAAATCACCTTGCAAAATGAACAAATCTGTGTACGAGACTATGGGCGCGGTATTCCGTTGGGAAAAATGATTGATGCAGTTTCAGAAATGAATACCGGCGGAAAATTCGACACCAAAGCATTTAAAAAATCTGTCGGGATGAACGGAGTTGGAACTAAGGCAGTTAATGCACTTGCGCAAACATTTGTAGTACAAAGTTTTAGAGACGCAAAAATGAGAAAGGCAGAGTTTGAATGTGGGAAGTTGATTTTCGACAGCGATATAACTAATGACCTGAAATCACTATCAGGTACTTTGGTTGAATTTACACCCGACAATACGCTTTTTGAAAATTATCATTACAGAGAAGAAATCATTTTGACTATGCTTCGCAATTATGCCTATCTTAATACGGGCTTAACGCTGATTTTTAACGGAGAAAAAATCTTCTCAAAAAATGGATTACTCGATTTGCTAAACGAAAACTTAACTTCCGAGCCGCTTTATCCTATTATTCATCTAAAAGGCGAAGATATTGAAATTGCTTTTTGCCATTCCGACCAGTATGGCGAAGAATATTACAGTTTTGTAAATGGACAGCATACAACGCAGGGAGGAACGCACCAGTCGGCTTTCCGCGAAGCAGTAGCGCGGACTATCAAAGAATTTTATAATAAAAATATGGAATATTCCGACATTCGCAACGGAATAACTGCTGCTATTGCAATTAATGTTGAAGAACCGATTTTTGAAAGTCAAACAAAAACCAAACTCGGTTCGCGCGATATTTCAAAAGATGGGATTACGGTGAATAAATTTATTTCCGATTTTTTAAAAAAAGAATTGGATAATTTTCTTCATCGCACTTCCGAAACGGCAAATATTCTTCAGCAAAAAATTCAGGATTCAGAAAAAGAGCGGAAAGCCATTGCAGGAGTTACCAAGCAGGCACGCGAGCGGGCAAAAAAAGCAAATTTACATAATAAAAAACTTCGCGACTGCCGTTTTCATTACAATGACAGCCCTTCAAAAGACGACAAGCGCAACGAAATGATAGAAAATTCCTGTATTTTTATCACCGAAGGCGATTCTGCGAGCGGCTCAATTACTAAAAGCCGTGATGTGAATACACAGGCGGTGTTTTCGCTACGTGGTAAGCCGCTCAATACTTTTGGTTTGACAAAAAGAGTCGTGTACGAAAATGAAGAATTTAACCTTCTGCAGTCGGCTCTCAATATTGAAGACGGAATAGAAAATTTGCGTTATAATAAAGTTATTGTTGCCACCGATGCCGATGTTGACGGTATGCATATTCGGCTGTTGCTGATAAGTTTTTTCCTGCAATTTTTCCCGGAATTAATTAAGAAAGGACATGTTTATATACTTCAAACGCCTCTTTTTCGCGTGCGCAATAAAAAAGAAACCTGTTATTGTTACAGCGAAGACGAACGCATTAAGGCATTAAAAAAATTGGGAAATGGTTCAGAAATTACGCGATTTAAAGGACTTGGAGAAATTTCACCCGATGAATTCAAACATTTTATAGGTAAAAATATTCGACTTGACCAAGTTACTTTGCGCAAAGAAGATGCCGTTGGCGACCTGCTCACATTTTATATGGGCAAAAACACTTCCGAACGACAGGAATTTATTATCGAAAATCTTGTTGTAGAAGAAGATGTACCAATTTGAAATAGTACATTTTAATTAAATAATAAATAAAAAATATTTTTAATTCTCAATTAAATCTTACGCTGGATTATGGATTTTGTCGAGTATAATCTTACTTGTAAAATTTTATTTTAAAAATATTTTTGCAGTTTTATAAAAAATCATTACCTTTGCACCCACTTTTTTGAAAAGCATTGATTCATTAGCTCAGCAGGTAGAGCACATCCCTTTTAAGGATGGGGTCCTGGGTTCGAGCCCCAGATGGATCACGTAGAAATACATAGAAAATGTGAATTTTTTTGCAGTTTTTTCGTATCTTTGTATTTTTATTTTTTTCAAAAAAAATTATGATAAAAGACGAAATACAAAATCTGCGCAGAGAATTGAACGAGGCAAATTATAATTACTATGTGTTAAATGCACCTACAATTTCTGATTTGGAGTTTGATAAAAAACTTAAAGAATTAGAAACTTTGGAGCGCGAAAATTCGCAATTTTTTGATGCAAATTCTCCCACACAACGAATTGGAAGCGATATTAATCAGCAATTTATTCAGGTTGCACATCAATATCCGATGATTTCTCTTGCCAATACTTATTCCGAAGGAGAAGTAACGGATTTTTATAATCGTACACAACGTGCTTTGAATCAGGATTTTGAATTAGTTTGTGAACTAAAATATGATGGAACAGCAATTTCACTGATTTACGAAAACGGCTCACTTATTACCGCCATTACTCGCGGAGACGGAGAAAAAGGTGATGATGTAACCGCTAATGTGCGCACTATCAAGTCGATACCACTTTCATTACATGGAAAAAAAATTCCTGAAAAGTTTGAAATACGCGGCGAAATTCTTCTTCCATGGGCTGAGTTTGACCGCTTAAACCGCGAGCGCGAATTGCAGGAAGAACCGCTGTTTGCCAATCCGCGCAATGCCGCCGCAGGAACATTAAAATTGCAAAATTCTTCCATCGTAGCGTCCAGAAAATTAGACGCTTACCTTTATTATATGCTCGGTGAAAATTTGCCGGCACAAACGCATTACGAAAATTTGCAAGCAGCAAAATTGTGGGGTTTTAAAGTTTCGGATGCAATGAAAGTTTGCAAAAATTTGCAGGAAGTTTTTGATTTTTTAAAATATTGGGATTCTGCACGAAAAAATTTGCCCGTAGCCACCGATGGCGTTGTTATTAAGGTAAATTCTATTTCACAGCAGAATTTTTTGGGATTAACAGCAAAATCTCCGCGCTGGGCTATTGCCTACAAATTTCAGGCAGAACGTGCTGTAACTCGTTTAAATTCTGTTTCTTATCAGGTTGGTCGAACCGGAACAATTACCCCTGTTGCAAATCTTGAGCCTGTTGTGCTTTCCGGCACAACAGTAAAACGTGCCTCATTGCACAATGCCGACATAATTGAAAATCTTGATTTACACATAGGTGATATGGTTTTTGTGGAAAAAGGCGGAGAAATTATTCCCAAAATTACAGGAGTTGATTCAAGTCAACGAATTAATGTCGGACAAAAAGTTATTTTTATTAGCAATTGTCCCGAATGTAATTCATTATTAATACGTTACGATGGTGAAGCAGCGCATTATTGCCCCAATGAAAATCATTGTCCTCCGCAAATAAAAGGAAAGATAGAACATTTTGTCTCACGGCGGGCTATGAACATTGACGGGCTGGGAGAAGAAACCGTTAACCTTTTGTATGATAATAAATTATTAAATAATATTGCCGATATTTACGAATTAAAAGTTTATGATTTGGCACGCCTCGAACGTCTTGGGAATAAATCTGCACAAAATATTATCAATTCAATAGAACACTCAAAATCAGTACCTTACCAGCGTGTAGTTTTTGCACTTGGAATACGTTTTGTTGGGGAAACCACTGCAAAAAAACTCGTTAATACTTTTGTTTCTATAGAAAATTTGGAGAAAGCAACAATGGAAGAACTGACAAAAGTTGATGAGGTGGGCGAGCGAATTGCACAGAGTGTTGTAAACTATTTTGCTGATAATCAAAACTTTGAAATTATTAACCGATTGAAATTATATGGATTGCAAATGATGCTTTCAGTTGAAAAACAGCAGGCAAAAACCGACGTGCTGGCAGGTAAAACTATTGTGATTAGCGGGACATTCAGCCGTCATTCGCGCGACGAATACAAAGAAATCATTGAGCGAAACGGTGGTAAAAATTCAAGTAGTGTTTCGGCAAAAACCTCATTTATTCTTGCAGGCGAAAATATGGGACCAGAAAAACTAAAAAAAGCACAATCACTTGGTATTCAATTAATTTATGAAACAGAATTTCTTAAAATTATTAGTGAAGAATAATAATTTTTGTTCATATAAAGGGGTAGAGTAAAATCATCATATTAATTTTTCATTAAATTTCCACGAAATAATATTCTCAAAAGTACGTAATTGAAAAATTTCATGTATATTTGCAGCGAAAAAATCTTAAATTTATACTTTAATGGCTCAAGTATCTCGTAGAATATCAGAACTTTCCACATCGGAAACGCTTGCAATGTCGGCAAAAAGTGCAGAATTGCAAGCAAAGGGAATTGACGTTATTAATCTTAGCGTTGGAGAACCCGATTTTTTCACTCCTGACCATATCAAACTCGCTGCAAAACAGGCAATTGACGAAAATTATTCGTTTTATTCGCCCGTTCCTGGATTTCTGGAACTGCGGCAGGCTATTTGCAAAAAACTCAAAAACGAAAATCAACTTGATTTTTCGCCTGCACAGATTGTTGTGTCCAACGGAGCGAAACAAGCCATTTGCAATGTCCTTTTGTCGATTGTAGGGCATAACGACGAAGTAATTATACCTGCGCCTTTTTGGGTTTCATATCCGGAAATGGTAAAACTTGCCGATGCTACCCCAGTTTTTGTGTCGGCAAATATTGAAAATGAATTTAAAATTACACCGACACAACTTGAAGAGGCAATTACTCCTAAAACTCGTGCAATAATTCTCTGTTCGCCATCGAATCCAACAGGTAGCGTTTATTCACAACAAGAATTAACTGCATTGGTTCAAGTGCTTGAACGCCATCCGAATATTATCATTCTTTCGGATGAAATTTATGAACATATTAATTATTCAGGCAAACATCAGAGTATTGCGCAGTTTGAAAATATTCGTGAGCGGACAGTTGTAATCAACGGAGTTTCAAAATGTTACGCAATGACCGGCTGGCGAATCGGCTGGATTGCTGCTCCAAAATGGATAGTCGATGCATGTAACAAATTGCAGGGGCAATTTACTTCCGGAGCATGTAGCGTTTCACAAAAAGCCGCTCAAGTGGCTTACGAAAGCGACCAAACTTGTGTTATTGAGATGCAGAAAGCATTCCAACGCCGCAGAGATTTAGTTGTTGGCTTGGCAAGCAAAATTGACGGATTGAAAGTCAATTATCCACAGGGCGCATTTTATATTTTCCCCGAATGTAAAGAGTTCTTTGGTAAATCGTTTGGCGACAAAAAAATTCAGAACGCCTCTGACCTTGCAATGTATCTGCTTGAAAATGCTCACGTTGCCTGTGTAGCGGGAGATGCATTTGGTGCGCCTGAATGCATCCGAATGTCGTATGCAACGTCAGACGACAAACTCATTACCGCCTTTGAAAGAATAAAAATAGCAGTGGAAAAACTTCAATAGTTTCAATTTTTGGTATTGCTTTACAAAGGATGCTGTTATAATAATTTAATTTTCAATTAGTTATAATCTATTTTTGTTTATAGTTCATTATTCTTTTGCTAACAGCATATTTGTATATATGTTTGCTTGCAAAGGTAATACTTTTTCTTGAACTATAAAACACTATAATAAACTATAGCAAAAAATATTATATTCGGTACTTTAAAAAGTATGCTATTCTACACATATCCAAAATTAATGTAAAAGGAAGCTAATTCAAATGTTTTAAAATGATTGAACATTTTTTTAGAGAAACAGCAAGCTTTTCTGAAAGCCCATTTGATACGGTGCCCTAATCCTTTTCAATACCAATAGTATTTTCTCTTCCTACAATGTTATTGTCGGCACAAAAAGCATCTTTATTCTGATTTTGCTTCCATGTTACTATGAAATAATTTTTTATGCAATTTTTTTCTTATAACATTTTGATAATCAATACTATTTGTAAAATAATTAATTTATTGTTATAAAAAAATTTTGCAATATAAAAATAATGTTGTACTTTTGCAGTCGCGAATCTTTTTAAAGGTGTGGTAGTTCAGCTGGTTAGAATACGTGCCTGTCACGCACGGGGTCGCGGGTTCGAGTCCCGTCCATACCGCAAAAGACTATTTATTGACATTGTTTTACGCTGTTTTGCACATATTTTTTATACCAAAAATTTGGTTGGTATAAAAAGTGGTATTACAGAGTTGCAAACTGCAAATTCAAACTTGCAAAAAGATTTAACCAACTTAAAAAAAGCGGTTGACAATAATTCTGTTTCTCAAGGTGAGTATGCCAAATCGGCAGCCGCTACAAAAGTAGCGATTCAGCAGAATAACGAAACAATTCGCTTGTATCAAAAAGAAATACGTAATGTAGACATAAAAAAGCAGCATTTTATCACCGCTTCTGTTTCCATGTTTCCATTCGTTTGCAAGTGAGTGGAATTTAGTTTTATGTTTTTAACATAAAATATTATACGTTAAAAACGCTCTACCATTAGCCCCATTGTTGCAAACGAAGGGCAGCAAGTAAGTTATAACAGCAAAAAACATAATTTATATCAATATTGAAAATCTAATCAGACTGTACGTTCTATTCCAAATTTTTCGTTAGAATGAACAGTCCCTTCAGGTTCGACATGGATGCGAATATCATACACATTCTCAATACGTTGGCGGATATTTTGTTCAACATTATTAGAAATTTCGTGTGCCTGATTGAGCGAACAGTTTCCCTCCGCTTCAATATCCAAACTTATCAGATACATTCCACCTGTTGTACGGATGCGTACCCGATGAGGATTTTTTGCGCCATCTGTTGCGTCAACTGCCTCAAAAACCGTGTCATAAATTGCAGTATCTTTAACACTGTCCATCAGTTCGGTATTGGAATCCAGAAAAATGGTAATAGCCGTTTTTAGGATAAAAAAACTAATAATTACACCCGTAATCGAGTCAAGAATTGGAGCCTTTAAAATAAAAGTAAAAAACAACCCCACAAGCACACTGCACGAAATCAGTATGTCATTTCGCATATTTTTTGCATTTGCAATTAGCATTTGACTTTCAATTCGCTTGCCTGCACGAAATTGGTACAGCGACAGCACAAGTTTGCCTCCGATAGAAAAAATCGTAACCCAAATAGCCATCATGTCAGGCACTGTGCGCTCTGCACCCCAAAAAGTTGCTTTCACCGAAGTAATAAGCATTTGAACACCGGCATAAAAAATCACAAACGAAAGGATTTTAGAGGCAATTGCTTCTGCTTTTTCATAGCCATAAACATATTTCCTGTCGGGAGGACGGTTTACAATCCGAGATGTAAAAATCATCACAATCGACACAACAATATCTGTAGCCGAATCAATACCATCGCTGATAACAGCCAAACTGCCTGTAATAAAGCCGATTACAAGTTTGAGCAGCGATAAAATCGTGTTGCCAATGGTACTAACCCACGAGGCACGCAGCATTATTTTATTTTTATTATCCAAAATTTTTAAATTATTAAACTTTTTTAATTTTTCTTCGCACAAATTTTTCTTCCCAAAGCACCCATAGAGAGAAAATTACAAAATAGAAAAGCAGTTTTAATAATATTTCATGGACAAAATAAAACCATTCCGGGTGAAATTTTGTAATTATTGCTATTGTGCTGATTCTAAATATGTTAAATAAATAAATCACCACAAGTCCGGCAGGAATATACCAAAGTTTTTGCTGCCATGCTCCACGATAAAACACTATTATACAGATAAATATATACGATTGCTTTATTGCAGTGCAGCCCCAAATAACATTGATGCCACGCTGCACATCGGGAAACCAAATATTGTATCCAAATCTCAATGTCGAGCCAAAGCCTAAAATATTTATTATCTTATTGCAAACCAGCGCAATATGCCGAACCATAAATCTAAATGGTAGAGAAATATCAAGTCCCAAAAAAGTAACATGGACATCGGACTCCTCTCCTACAACAAGTAACTTCCACACAAAGTGCGCAATCATCAGAATTATAATAAAATAAAATATTCCGGAATATTGTTTATACTTTCCGAAAATGCTTTTTTCGCTCCCGTTTTCTGTATGTTTAATTTCTTCCATTTTATATAAATATTTATTTACTGATAAAATTTTTCAAATTATAATTAATAAAATTATTGATAAAAAAATCACATCTCAACACGTGCAAAAGGCACTTCTGTAATTTCACAAAAATCATTTTTTAAATATTTAAAATATCCTGCTGTGGCTATCATTGCGGCGTTGTCGGTTGTATATTCAAAAGGCGGAATGAAAACGTTCCATTTTAATTTTTCGCCATAATCGACAAAAGTTTGCCTCAGAGCCGAATTTGCAGAAACACCGCCTGCAAGCGCTATCTCTTTGATATTTAAGTCATTTGCTGCTGAAATGAGTTTTTTCATTAAAATATCTACAACAGTAGCCTGCAACGAAGCACAAAGGTCGTTGATATTTTCGGTAATAAAATTCTCATTTTTTGCCATTTTATCTCTCAAAAAATACAAAAAAGACGTTTTTAATCCACTGAAACTGTAGTTATAATCCTTAATATTTGGTTTGCTAAATACAAATTTTGTCGGATTGCCCGTTTTGGCAAGTTTATCAACGTGCGGACCTCCCGGATAGGGCAAGCCCATAACTTTTGCACATTTATCGAACGCTTCGCCTGCTGCGTCATCAATTGTCTGTCCAATAATTTTCATTTTAAAAAAATCATCAACACAAATAATTTGGGAATTTCCGCCGGAAACCAACAGACATAAAAACGGAAATTTCGGCTTTTGCCTGTCCTGCTTATCATCGTTGATAAAATGCGCTAAAACGTGTCCCTGCAAATGATTTACATCAATAATAGGAATATTGAGCGATTGTGCCAGCCCTTTTGCAAAACTTGTTCCGACAAGCAACGACCCCAACAGACCCGGTCCCCGCGTGAAAGCCACAGCCGAAAGTTCAGATTTATCAACCTTTGCGCGTTTCAATGCTTCAGATACGACAGGAACAATATTTTGCTGATGAGCCCGCGAAGCCAACTCAGGCACCACGCCGCCATAAGCAGCATGAATTTGCTGATTTGCAATAACATTCGACAGCAACATTCCATCGCGTACTATTGCCGCCGAAGTATCATCGCACGAAGATTCTATTCCCAAAATTACTGCTGATTTCATTTTTCTATCGCACCCAAACCTTGTATTCCCATGGTCCAAGTTTTATTGGAAATGTAATTTTTGATTTTTTCCCCGTAAAATATTCGGTAAATTCTTCTTTTGGAAAAACATCGTTAGAATAAACGTCATGTTTTTTACCGCTAAGATTCAATGCAACAACAATCTCTTTACCTTCTTTGAAACGCGAAAAAACGAGAATATTATTTGCTGCACCAACTCGATTATACATTTTTACCTCACCACCTTGTGTCCCTGCTTTGAGTGCAGGATGAGTATGTTTGAGTTCATTGAGTTTTTTATAAAAAGCGAAAGTACTGTTTTTTGTCCAGGACGGAACCATATCTTTTTCAAAAAACTGCAGACGTTTTTTCATTCCGATTTCCTGCCCGGTGTAAATCAGTGGCATGCCCGGCAGGGTATAAGTCAAAACAGCAAATGCTTGCGCACCACCTTTATAACGCTCATATTCTGTTCCATTCCAAGAGTTTTCGTCGTGATTGGTGATAAAATTCATTTTGTAAGCATCGGCAGGCAAAGTAGAATCATTTTTTAACAAATAATTGCGTATTGTTTGAACGCTACTATCGTTTTGAGCGATTGTATTCATTATATGTAACAAATTCCACGCATAGTCGGCATCAAAGGCATTGTTCAGCAATTCGGGTTTTTCGGCTTCTGCAAGCATAAAAACAGGTTTAATATTGTCTAAAACTATGCGAGCGCTATCCCAAAACATTGTTGGGACTTCGGCTGCAACATCACAACGAAAGCCGTCAATATCAAAATCGCTTACCCAAAATTTCATCGCTTCGGTCATCGCAGCACGCATTGCGCCATTGTCGTAATTGAGTTTGTAAGTATCTGTCCAATCGTATGGACATGTCGGATTGCCAACAGAATCAAGAACATACCAATCTTTATGGTCGGAGAGCCATACATTGTCGCAGCCGGTATGATTGGCAACCCAGTCGAGAATTACCTTAAAGCCCATTTGATGAGCCTTTGCAATAAGCGATTTAAAATCTTCGGCAGTTCCGAATTCTGAGTTAATCCCTTTGTAATCTTTTACAGCATAATAACTTCCGAGTGTTCCTTTGCGATTAAGTTCGGAAATAGGATAAACAGGCATAAACCACAAAATATCAATTCCTAAATCTTTCAACTGCGGCAAATAATTTTCAAATGCTTTAAAAGTGCCTTCTTTTGTATATTGGCGCACATTTACTTCGTAAATAACAGCCGTGCGCGTCCAATCCTGATGTACAACAGGTTTCGGTTCAAATGTATTTTTGGCAGTTTTTTGGCACGAAGCACAAAATAATGTAGCCAAAAAAATTGTTATCAAATAAAAAATAGATTTATTCATTTTAAAATATTTTAAAGATGTTAAAGAATAAAAAACTTGAGGCAAAGTTACAAAAAATTATTATTATTTTACAAATGCAAATATACATAACTTTATTTATAAATCAAAAATATAGCAGGGCGTTTGTTTAGGTCTGGAATAGGCGAATTTTTCCATTCAGCAATTTTTTTAGTAGAAATAAACTGAGTTGGTGCGGTGAGGTCGGCGGCAATACAAAGCCGAATATTCGGGTTAAGATTTTGCAGTAAATCACTGATTAACTTTGAGTTGCGATATGGCGTTTCTATAAAAATCTGAGTTTGATTTTCCAAGAAAACACGATTTTCGAGTTTTTTGACAGTACGCAATCTGTCGGGTTCTTTTACGGGCAAATAACCGGTAAAAGCAAAATTCTGTCCGTTAAAACCTGATGCCATCAACGCCAATACGATGGATGAAGCCCCAACAAGCGGAATTATTTTGTAATCAAAACGTTGTACAATATTTACAAGTTCTGCTCCCGGGTCGGCAATGGCAGGGCAGCCAGCCTCCGACATAAATCCAATATCTTCTCCATTTTGAAGAACTTTTTTAATCTCTTGTAAATCAGTTTGTTTTGTATGTTTATTCAGTTCAAAAAAAACTAATTTGTCAATATCAATCTCAGGCGCAGCACGCTTTATAAAACGCCGTGCAGTACGGATATTTTCCACAATAAAAATATGTAATTCGTTGATTATAAATAAATTATAATTTGGAAAAATATAACTGAAATCAACATCTGCGATTGGTGCAGGAATAAGATACAGAGTTTTCATTTTATTTTTTATAAATGTTGCGGTCGCAACAAATCATTCACGGTTTTTACGGGATTGAAAGTTTCGATTGGAACTTCAACAAAAACCGTGTTCCAGTCGCTCATTGCGCCGTTCCAAAGTCCCGGTAATTCTAATGCTTTCAACTCTTTACCTCCTTTTGATTTTACGGAAATAAATCCTGTATTTTTATCAACGAAACGTTTCAGGTCAAATTTTTCGCCTTTGTAGTTTTTGGTTGCACAAACCAAATCTACGGGGTTAAAATATGTTGAATGGTGCATCATATACACGTTTTTTTCATTATTAGTATCAATTTGCGAACTTTCGAGAATTTGCGGCGAAGCCGTTCCGTCTGTGTTATAAGCAATAAATGGACCGCCACCGGGCTCTCCCTCATTTCTTACCATTCCACAAACTCGAATCGGACGATTCAGTTTTTTTTCAAAATATGCAATTTTTGCATCCTTGTCCATTTTTTCAAAATTTGGAGAAAAAATACACAAGTCTTTTTCTAAAAAACGTTGAATTTCATCAATTTTATTATCCGTAAAGTTTTTATTATCAATTAATTGTAAATACGAAAAACATTTATTTTGAATTTCGAGCAATTTCCCCCCAATAATTTTTTTGAATTTTACAGTCGGTTGTTTCAAGCGGTCGGGAACGACATTGTCAATATTTTTAATAAAAATTACGTCAGCATCAATTTCATTAAGATTTTCAATTAATGCGCCATGTCCGCCCGGGCGGAAAACGAGATTACCTTTTTCGTAAAATGGTTGATTGTGCATATCAACGGCAATAGTGTCGGTCGATGCCTTTTGTGTGGAAAAATTCACTAAAAATCGTGAGTCATAAATTTGCTCAAAGTATGGCAAATTTTCTCTTAAATGCTTGTTAAACAATGGAATATGTTCGTTGGAAACTGTAAAATGAATATTAATTTTTTTCAATTTGTTTGCTGCATACAAAGCGCCCTCAACCAAATGTTCCTGAGCGGCAGTGCGTTTGCCATCAACATAAGTGTGAAATTTTAATAATCCCTTAGGCAGCGAACCATAATTCATTCCATCTGCAAGTAACAGGTTCTCAACTATTTGCTTAAATTGACCGCCGGCAAGCAACGTGGAAATATTTTTTTCTGAGTTTTTATTGCAGACAGAATTTAACTCGTCGTAAAATGCGAATTTTTCAATTTTTTCAAAAAATTCTTTTTGCGAATCTTTTATCGGATTACCCGTTTCGCTTTCAAGCAAATCGAAAAGGTCTTTGAACATTCTGCTTGCAGCCCCCGAAGCAGGAACAAATTTAACGATTTTGGCATCGGTTTGCAGAAACTCATCCCATTTTTCGAGTATCTCAACTTGTTGATTTTCAGTAAGTCTTGTTATTCCATCGCCAACAGATGCAGCATTTTTGATTTTAAGGAACGGAAAACCATTAATAAAAGCGAGCAACTGCTCGATAATTTGCTCTTCTGAAATATTTCGTTTTTGAAGACCTTCAAAATTTGTATTGGTGACCATTTTTAACTTTGATTATATACTGCAAAAATAAGAATTATTTTCTTAAAAACCTGAATTTAGGATAAGATATTTTATAATGTAATTCAATTTGTTTAGTTCTTAATTAAAACTTTATTTTATATCTCACTTTGTTATTGAAATGTTAATTTCTATTGCTTTTGTTACTTGATTTTTTTCCTTGGGTTGCTTGGTTATTATTATCATGTTTATTTCAGTGTATTTCTTCTGTTTCTTAGGTTGTTTTATTGATTTAATCAGGTTTTAGAATAAATTTTTTCATAGGAAAGAATTATAAATTTTCCTCAATAAGTTTTTCAATATTTTTTAAATCTGTAATTCTACAAACGATATCTCCTTTTTTGTTAATCAAAAAAAGTGTTGGTATAGTTTGAACGTTGTAAATATTTGCATAATTATTATTTGCGCCGTCAGTTGAGCGGACGCAAATCCATGGCAGGTTTTCAGTAGAGCGTTCCCAGAGCAAACGGTTGTCATCAAGTGAAATCTGGTAAATTTTGAATTCTCGTGCGCTGAATTTGTTATATAAATCACGCAAAAGGAAAGTATAATCTGTTCGATTAGGCATATCCACTGTTGAAAAATCAAGCAACACAGTTTTTCCTTTAGCAATGCCCGACAATTTTTTTTCATTGCCCTTTTGGTCGGGTAATGTAATATCAATAAACCCAACGCCTTGTTCACGTTGTATTTGTTGCCATTCTTCCTGAGATTTTTGCATTCGATTGCGATTAATTGCATCAATAGCATTGACATACAATGATTTACTTCGCTCATATTCCGGCATAAAAACATGAAACGCGGTTGCAACTGCGTTGTAATAAACTTGGTCTTTGGTATCGTAAAGTGAAAAAAGATTAATACCATTAATTTGCTGATATAGCGCAAAATATGCCGACAAAGAACGTGCATTTTTCAAAATTAAGAATTGGGCAGAATCTTTATGTACGGCAATTTGATTTTCAAGGCGTTGTCTCATAATGGGAATCATTTTGTGGGGTGCATTCGGCAAACTGTCTGCTAAAATCTGGATTGCATTCAACGATTGGCGTAATCTCTGAATTTCAATATTTTGTGGCGAATTTTCTACAACATAATTCATCGCAAAACCAAAATATTGTGAATTAATTGTTATTTTTTCAGTAGAATCAACTCCAAAAATGATATATTTGCCGTCTAAAAGAAGGCGATAAAAATCAGGAAATTCAGGTCGTTTAAATGAAAAGTGATATTTACCGTCTTTTTTAATTTTTACAGAATCAATTAAAATATTGTTATTCAAACCATTATATTCCAAATAAAGTTTTTTGCCGTCAGCGTTTGCAATCGTTCCTTCAACAGTAAATTTTTCGGAATTTCTGCATGAAAACAATAACATTGCTGAAAAAAAGAATAAAGAAAATATTTTCATTTTAAAATTGATTATTTTATTCGTTCCAAACATCGCCCAACTGTTTTATTAGTTCGGGATTATCTATATATTCAAAATATGCTTTCGGTTCGCGACGTAGAGGAATTTTATTTCTCTGTAATTCAAATGAACGTGGTGCATATTTCAAATTCCTTGTCAAATGTTCAATATCAAATGACTTCAAATAAAAATATTGAGTACTCATATTTATCATTCGTGGCAATGTCGTTGGTTCCGGCAAATCGGTAACTTCCCACGAATCTTTATACAAATGATAGTGTTTGCTCAAAGCACGAACGCATTGCTGGGTCGCATTTGCTTTTCCTTCGAACGAATAGCCGGCAATATGAGGTGTTGCCAAAGTTGCTGTTGCAATCAACGAATGTGCGATATCTGGCTCGTCTTCCCAGCAGTCAATTACAAAATGACCTACCTTGCGAACTTTTGCATACATTGTAAATTCTTTTGAATCAATTATTTCGCCTCGTGCAGCATTGATAATTATCGGTTTATTGTGCAAATTGTCAAAAAAATCTTTTCCTGCCAAATGATAAGTTTTATCTTCCCCTGACATTATCAACGGAGTGTGAAATGTAATAATATTTGCCTGTTTGCAAATCTGTTCCAGCGAAACAAATCCTTCTGACCCTTCGGCACGCGCACGCGGCGGGTCGTTCAATAAGACATTGAAACCCATATGTTTTGCAAGTTTTGCTACACGTGAACCAATTGCACCCACTCCTACAATCCCTATTGTTTTCTCCTGTGGAATGAAGTGGTTGCGTCTAATGAAAAAACTTAATGCGGAGGCAATGTATTGTGTAACTGCAAGCGCATTGCAGGCAGGTGCATATACCCATTTAATCCCATTTTCTTCGCAATATTGAGTGTCAATATGGTCGAAACCAGATGTTGTAGAGGCAATGAAACGCACCTGAGTATTTTTGAGCAGGTGTTCATCGCACTTTGTACGCGAGCGAATAACAATAGCGTCAACATTTAGAAGATTAACATTTGTAATTTCATTATATGGCAGATAATCAACAACTTCTGCGCGGTCGATAGAACCACGTATGTATGGAATATTCGAATCTATAACTATGTGCATAATACTTTACCTTTACTTTTAACAAAAATTTTTATATATCAATGGATGTATTAAGTTTTTATTAAATAATTATAATAAAAAATTTTAAATCCCTTTTTCCAAGAGCAAGGTTTGGGTTGGTTTGTCACATACTTCCGAAGGTCCGAAATACTGAATTGGACCTGGATAAATGTAATTAGAATTTTCGTCAGCCCAACTATCCCTATATTTTTCAAAATATTTAAATGGCTTACCATCGAGTAGAACCAATGCTTTTTTAATTACCGGTTTCATATCAGCGTGTCGGCGTTCTAAGTTCATCATCATGGTAAAAGGTATTCCTCCGGCAATCCATTCTTTTGCAGGAGCGGTCAAATTCCCAACAAAGGACATATATCCGGTTTTATTTTCCATAATAAGCAATGCGGCAGTATAACCAAGTGAATAACAATAATTTGCATCAAAGTTTGAAGGGATTGCACACCTTCCTTCGTAACCGAAAAAATGATTAATTGATGCGAAATTCCCTTTATATTGTCCTTCTGCTTTGAGTTGCGCCAGCCGCTTTGCAACCATTTCGATCAGCAGTTTTTCGGTCTCAATAAGCGAAACCTGCACGTTTCCATGTGGGTCGCGGTCGAGCGTAAGTTGATGGGCGATACCTTTGGGCAATGTGCGATAAACCTGACAACTATCGGCAGAGAGCATCCCTTTTACATATTGACGCTTTTCGTCATCAGTGTGCAAGTAGTTAAAGTCTTCATTATTAGCAAGTAAATCATTAAGTTCGCTAATAAGTTTTTTCATTGCAGGAATAAATTCAATTAACCCCTCCGGAATAAGAACTGTTCCGAAATTCAAACCGAAATTTGCACGATTAACAATAATTTTAACAATATATTCAACAATATCATTTAGTGTAAGATTTTTTGCTTGTACTTCTTCGGAAATAATACAAATATTGGGCTGACTTTGCAGCGCACATTCAAGAGTAATATGTGATGCACTGCGTCCCATCAAGCGAATAAAATGCCAATATTTTTTTGCAGACGAAGCATCGCGCTGAATATTTCCTATCAATTCAGCATAAACTTTACATGCCGTATCAAATCCGAATGATGTCTCAATCATTTCATTTTTCAGGTCTCCGTCAATGGTTTTGGGGCAACCGATAACCTGAATGTCGTAATTTTTTTTCAAATAATATTCAGCCAGAATGCAGGCATTGGTGTTGGAATCGTCTCCGCCGATAATTACTATTGCATTAATATTAAGTTGTTTACAAATTTCCGTGCCTTTGTCGAATTGCCAGTCCTCTTCCAATTTTGTACGCCCTGAACCAATAATATCAAAACCGCCGGTGTTGCGATAATCAGCCACCACTTCTTTTGTCAATTCAATATATTTATGTTCCACAAGTCCGCTCGGACCACCCAAAAATCCGTAAAGTTTGTTTTCCGAATTAATTTTTTTCAGAGCATCGAATAATCCCGCTATAACATTATGCCCGCCGGGTGCTTGCCCACCGGAAAGTATAACTCCTACATTTTTTAGAAGATACGATTTTTGCTTACCAGTTTCGAATGTTAAAAGGGGCATCCCATAAGTGTTTGGAAAAAGTTTGTTGATTTCTATGTGATTGTCAACGGATTGCGTAACTATGCCTTCTTTCAAAACCACATTCCCTGCGAGCGATGCCGGTAATAACGGCTGATATTTAGCCCGTGCTATTTGCAACGGACTTTTTGTCATAGGTATCATTTTTGTCAATATTTTTGATTTTAAAAATTTAATCTTTTTTATACTATAAATTGCAAAATTATTAAAAATAATATAATATCAAAATAAATCTATTATTATTTAAAATAATTTATTGTTTTTTTGCAAATAATAATAAATTTTTATTGCAGATTCTTACTAATTCTTCATTCAAAAAAGAACTACTGTTAATTTGATCATACTCTATCACTATCATACAGGGATTAATTCGCTAAAAATTTAATTTTTCAAAAAAAAATGTACTTTTCTCCTATAAATTTCAACTTTCAAAAACAAATTGAAATTTTAAATCATTGATATTAAGCATTATCCGCTTTGTAGTAATAGGAAAAAGTACAAAATAATAACAGACAACTAGCTATGATTGCTAAAAAAACATGTTATTTCCGCCTTATTTATGCGATTTTCCTCTGCGAGTTTGACTTCTGATTATTTGACTACAAATGTAAGTAAATAAATAGTGTCAGAAAAAAATATCATTTAAAACAATTTTTATCCGTCTGTGTGTAATTAAAAAATTTTATTTATATTTGCAAAGTTTTTTTAATTTTAAGTTGTGCATAAAATGAACTCTGTAGAACAAACTACTGCAACATACCTTCTGGATATACAAGCGGTAAGATTGCAGATAGAAAACCCTTTTAGATGGGTCTCAGGCTGGCTCTCACCAATTTATTGTGATAATAGGAAAACCCTTTCGTTTGTGCAGGTTCGCTCGTTTATTAGTGCAGAATTTGTGCGTCTGATAACGGAGCAATTTGCTGATGTTGAGGTAATTGCAGCTGTTGCCACAGGTGCTATCGCACAAGGCGCATTAGTTGCTAATTTGCTTAATTTGCCATTTGTGTATGTTCGTCCCGCAAAAAAGGAGCACGGACTTGAAAATTTGATAGAAGGCGATTTGCATACGAAACAAAAAGTAGTTGTAATCGAAGACCTGATTTCCACAGGAGAAAGTAGTTTGAAAGTAGTTGAAGCGTTGCAAAACGCCGGCGCACAGGTACTTGGAATGCTGGCTATTTTTACTTACAATTTTTCGCAGGCAACCGAAAAATTTCTGCAGGCAAAAATTAAACTTACAACCCTTTGCAATTATGATGTAATTATCGAACAAGCAGTTAAAATGAATTATATTTCACAAAATCAAATAGAAATTTTGAAAAAATGGCGTGAAAATCCTCAAATATGGGGGAAATAATATTTATTTTCCTACTAATTTGTTGGTTTATATTAGTTTACAATTTACATAAAATATTTTTTATTAAAAATAAAAAAAATGACAACATACCAAAGTGCTCAAAAGGCAGTGAGTAAAAACTCTACAGAAGTTTTTTTGCAGTTAAGTAATCTCAATAATATTAAAAATTTTCAGGGAAAAATAGCCGAATCTGTGTCGATAAAAAATTTGACGGTTTCGGATAACGAAATCTCTTTTGAAGCAGATATGGCTGGAAAAATTTCTATGAAAATTATTGAACTACAGCCGCAAAAATTTGTTCGTTATCGCATTGAGTCAATTCTAAAAGATGCTGATTTACAAATAGATATAAATAGTCCATTACCAAATCAATCAAATATTTCGTTAATGCTAACAGCCGACATACCGATGACTATTAAAATGATGATTGGCAATAAATTAAATCACGGAATAGACAAAATTGCAGAGGCAATAGCAGAATCAATTAGTAACTAATTATTTTATACTGCTTATACGAAATAAGCAAGTAAAGCTATTACTTATAATAGTAATATGCTCAATTATAAATACATTAAAAAAATCAACTTGCATATTCCTTAGAAGTAGTTTATTTTATTAAATATAAATAAAGAAATTATGGAAATTTCGTCGAAATACTCTCCCGCAGAAATTGAGCAAAAATGGTATCAATATTGGCTTGATAACGGTTTTTTTCATTCTCAACCCGATGACCGGAAGCCATATACGGTGGTCATTCCACCGCCGAATGTAACTGGTGTTTTGCACATGGGGCATATGCTAAACAATACGATTCAAGACATCCTTGTCCGTCGCGCTCGAATGATGGGGAAAAATGCCTGCTGGGTTCCTGGAACCGACCATGCTTCCATTGCCACAGAGGCAAAAGTGGTGGCAAAACTCGCCTCGGAAGGGATACAGAAGGTCAACCTTACGCGCGGAGAATTTCTCAAACACGCTTGGGACTGGACACACAAACACGGCGGAATTATCCTCGAACAACTCAAAAAACTTGGCTGCTCGTGCGATTGGGAAAGAACCTGCTTTACAATGGACGAAAAACGCAGCAAAAGCGTTATCAAAGTTTTTTGCGATTTATATGAAAAAGGATTGATTTATAGGGGAGTACGAATGGTTAATTGGGATCCGCAAGCCCAAACGGCACTTTCCGACGAAGAGGTTAATTATAAAGAACAAAACGGAAAATTGTATTATTTGAGATATAAAATAGCAGATGAAAATAATTATGCTGTTGTTGCCACCACCCGCCCCGAGACCATAATGGGCGATACAGCGATGTGCATCAACCCGAATAATCCGAAAACGGCGTGGCTCAAAGGCAAAACAGTGATTGTACCGCTTATCAACCGCAAAATTCCTGTCATTGAGGATGATTATGTAGATATGGAATTTGGTACGGGCTGCCTAAAAGTTACTCCTGCACACGACGTAAATGACTATGTTCTGGGCGAAAAATACAATTTGCCGAGTATTGATGTTTTTAATGATAATGGCACTTTGAACGAAAACGGTGCAATGTACGCAGGAATGGACAGGTTTGAGTGCCGCAAAAAGATTGAAAAGGATTTGGAAAATGCAGAACTTTTGGAAAAAACAGAGTCATACACCAACAAAGTCGGATTTTCGGAGCGTACCGATGTGCCTATAGAGCCAAAACTTTCTATGCAGTGGTTTTTGAAAATGGACAAGTTGGCAAAACCCGCATTAGATGCCGTTGAAAATGACACTATTAAATTTTATCCTGCCAAATTTAAAAATACATATCGCCATTGGATGGAGAATATCAAGGATTGGTGTATTTCCCGCCAACTTTGGTGGGGACATCAAATTCCTGTATGGTATGTTGTTGAAAAAAGCAATAATTAAAATATTGATTAATAATTATTTAAAACCATATTTTTATTCATCAACCGGAATATTGGCGTGGGTGTTGATTATTGTGTATTTTGTCATTTGCTGGTTGGAATAAAAGCCGTTTTTTCCAACAACTTTTGTACCATCGGTTTGAGTAATAGTGATTAAACTGTCGGAATAAATTTTTTCGGCTCGCTGATCCCAAAACATTTGCTCGGTTTGATACAACATTCCTTCAATATTTGTAGCGCGTACCTGACCATTAAGTTCCCATAATTGTCTGTTTTCAAAGAATTTAGCATTATTTGCATGAATATTTGCATCTACTTTTAAATCTTGGTCAAATCGTTCAAAATGAATACCTTGCGGAAAATTCCAATATGGTTCTTGTCTGTCGAAATCATAAATATCCCAAACAGGTGCACTGATACGATAGCGTGTAATTCCTGAATCGGAAACAATAGTCATTACACTGTCGGCGTGCATTCGTGGGGTAATTGAGCGGTCTTCTATTGCGCCAATAAATTCCTTTTTCTCTTTTCTGCAACTTGTAAGACACGCTAAAACAATTATTATCAAGAAGATATACTCCTTAGCCCGGAGATTTTTTTTCATATAAAAAATTAAAGTTTTCGCTTAAAAAACCAAAATTCGTTAATCGTTGCGCTAATGGTAAGTTTAAAATAATTTTCCGACATAACATTGCTGTTTCCGATTTTTCCATACTCCAGCGAGGCATTAAGAAATGAGTTAGACCTTGGCATTGGGATCCCTAAACCAACTGATACTCCGATATTTAGCGGCATTCTAATTCCATTGACATCATAATAAGAGTTACTCAAAGACACTCCTGCGCGGTAGTGCAAGTGGTCGGAATAGCGGTAACTATTAGGATTCGGCACATATTCTGCGCCGGCTGAAAACTTCCAACGATTAGTCAGCGAGTCGGTCTTTCCGAAGAATTTTGCGTTCGCCCATTGCTGAAAACTGAAATCAATACCTGCCGAAAGTCGCTTATTAAAAGTATAATATGCGCCAATTCCAAAAGATTGGGGCAAATCAAAACTATTGTTTTTTGCAAGTGTATCAACTATTTGTGAAGTATTGATTGTGTTAGCATTCATACCTTGCACCTTTAATTTATTTTCATAAAAAATACCAACAGTAATATCGTGTTTTTTATTTATAGTGCTGAAATATTGAAATCCGTATCGAAAACGAAGTGAACTTATAGAAATATTATTTTCTTGTCCGGTAGAATTGTAATTCGATGGTTCATAAGTAGTTGAACGCTGATTATTAATTTTTCCAAACATATAATAAGTGTTTAATCCCACCGAAAAATGATTTAAAAATTTTCCTGCGATTCCAAAATAAATTTGTGAAACGGTTCCGGCACCTGTGTAAGTATCTTTTGCCCAAATGGTGTCCGCAGGATTTTGCGGGTCGATTTGCTCTTTGTGTATGTTGCTAAACGAATATCCGGAAAAAGAGTATGGCAGCACTCCGGCACTAATACCCAAAAACTTCATCACAGGAAATTGTAGCGTAATATATTCAAGATTTCCATTTAGTTTTCCAACACTGCCGTTCTCATCCGAAAAATGTGAGTACATTGCACTCAAACCAATGTCAAACATAAATGAAAGGGTATCAACAGCGCTGTACGAGGCAGGATTGACAGTGTTTATTTCTTTTGAACTGCGAAATCCGATAGAAGTTCCGCCCAATGCTTGCCTCGAATTATTGGAATTGTCGCTTATGCTTCCTAATCCAAATCGCGTGTATGGAGAGTTCGTGTTATTTTGCGAAAAAATTAGTGGACTAAAAAATAGCGAAATACATACAGAAAGTAAAATTATGCTTTTATACATTATTTTATATATTTTTTTTTGCAAAAATACTACTTTTTTTTATCTCAATGGTGTTTTTGAATTATTTTTATGTTTTTTATGAAAAAAAATAAACATATTTCTTATTTTTGTACTGTAATTTTTTTATTTGTTTTTTTGAAAAAGATATGAATGTGCCTGAGATATTACTACATTATGTTTGGCAAAATAAACTATTCTATGTCAATAATTTAACTACAATTGACGGCTCAAATGTTGAGGTGATAAATGTAGGAGTTCCAAATACCGATGCCGGACCTGATTTTTTTAATGCGAAAATCATAATTGATGATACTCTTTGGGCTGGAAATGTTGAAATTCATTCTCACGCCTCCGACTGGAAAAAGCATAATCATTCAACTGACAAGGCTTACGACAATGTAATATTACACGTTGTGGCGGATGCAGATTTGGAAATTTTTCGCACAAATGGCACAAAAATTCCTCAAATGGTGCTAAAATTTCCTGATGAAATTTTGCAAAATTATACGCAACTTTTATCTGAAAAAAATATTATTTTGTGTGAAAAAAAAATAAAACAGGTACCTGAAATTATTATTAATTCTTGGAAAACCGCGCTCTTAGTCGAGCGTTTGCAACAAAAAACAACTGCAATTTTTGACATTCTTTTTCAAAATAAAAATAATTGGGATGATGCTTTTTATGCAATTTTAGCGCGTAATTTTGGCTTTGGAACAAACAGCGAGCCGTTTGAACTTTTGGCTAAATCGTTGCCGCAAAATATTTTGGCAAAACACAAAAACGATATTATGCAAATTGAGGCGATGCTTTTTGGACAGGCAAATCTTTTACCCGACAAAAGCGCTGAAAATTACGTGATTGAATTGAAAAAAGAATATAAATTTTTATCACAAAAATATAATTTAAAACCTATTGACAGTTCGCTGTGGAAACTTTTGAGGCTGCGTCCGGATAATTTTCCGCATGTTAGAATCGCTCAATTTGCAGCCTTGATAACGCAGTCGAGCCGACTTTTTTCTAAAATTGTGGAAATTTCCGACATTAATATTCTGCGTAAAATGTTTGTTTGTAAGCCCTCAAAATTTTGGGAAACCCATTACAGATTTGAGAATGAAAGTCCGATGAAATATAAACAACTTAGCAGGCAAAGTGTTGATATTCTGTTGATTAATACGGTTGTGTCGATGCTTTTTGCATACGCACAAAAACGAAAAAACTCTAAAATGGAAGATGTTGCCATTTCAATTTTAGAGCAATTGCCTCCCGAAAAAAACGCTATAGTAGAGCATTGGCGTGTACTCGGTATTGAAACCGCAAACGCAGCAGATACTCAGTCGCTTCTACAGTTGAGAAAGCATTATTGCGACAAAAGAAAATGCCTCCATTGCCGAATCGGACACAAAATTGTTGCAAAATACACTCTTTAAATAACACAATTTGCATATTTTAAATAAACCTGATTGGTAGAGACTTTTTGATGATTTTATGGCAGAATAGTATATTTTTACTACTTTTGCACAATTTTTTATGGAATAGATTGAGTCTAAAAATATTAAACCTCTTTTTTCGTTTTCTGTCAAAACAAAATGCTGTAATTTTCAGTAAGTTTTATAGAATGTGTTAATTATTAATTAATTATAATTAAAAAATAAATTATATATGAATCGAAAACTTTTTTCCCTTAGTGGGCTAATTTTCTTATCCGCAAGCGTTTTTTCACAATATAATATTTCATCTTCGGTATTCGACCAGACCAATGGCGGCGCTATGGAAGGTGTTGGCGTGCGTTTAATGGCTGCAAAAGATTCTGCATATATCAATGGCGCTCAAACTAACGCAAACGGTGCTTTTGTCATTTCCAAAATTCCAAACGGTCAATATATTCTTCAAGTAAGTTTTATAGGATACGTTTCTCAATTTGTCAATATAACTGTTGCGGAGAAAAATGTTACGCTCAAGGCATTTCATTTATCCGAAGATGAACAAATGCTAAAAGAGGTTGTTATACGCGGAACGGCGGCTCAGATGACTGTCAAGGGAGACACGCTTGAATACAATGCGGCGGCTTTTAAAACTAATGAAAATGCTGTTGTGGAAGACCTTCTGAAAAAACTGCCGGGAGTAGAAATTACCTCTGACGGAAAAATTACAGTCAATGGTGAAGAAATTACCAATATTCGCGTTGATGGGAAAAAATTCTTTGAAGGAGATATTGAAATGGCGACAAAAAATATTCCTGCAGATGCCATTGATAAAATTCAAGTACTTGACCAAAGGTCGGAGATGGCACAATTGACAGGCTTTGAAGACAACGACACTGAACGGATAATAAATTTAACCTTTAAGAAAAACAGAAAAAGAGGTCAGTTTGGGAATATTACCGCAGGAGCAGGCGCCGATGTCAATGATGGAGAAATGCGTTATGATATAAACGGCTTTCTAAATATAATACAGGGCGATTATCAGCAAACTTTTACCGCAGGAGGAAATAATGTTAATACTTCACGCAGTTCACGCGGGCGCGGCGGCTTTAATATGAACACAGGTATTACAGAAAATCAAAATCTCGGCTATAATTTAAGCGGAGTTGTAAATCCGAAATTGGATATTGGGGGTGATGTTTCGGGAAGCCATACACGCAATACGCAGGATAATAATACAAACCGCACTACTTATTTGGACTCAACAACTTATTTTAATAATTCGAAAAATTTGAATATTAATGATATGTGGCGTACTAATGTGCGTTTGGAAGCCGATTGGAAGCCCGATTCGGCTAATACTTTCATTTTCCGCCCCGATTTTAATTACAGTAAAACCACAACCGATAATAAAAACGATTTTTATTATTTGACCGATAATGATACTACTTCGCAAGGGCGAACAACAAACAATGGTTTTAGCACGTCATACGGTGTAAATATGACTACAACTTTCAATCATAAATTTGACAAAAGAGGAAGGACTTTTACCGCCCGTGCAGCCTTAGGTATTAGGGAAACCGACCGCGAAAATTTGAACAGGCAAACGAATTTAATTTTACCTGATAATAATATTGACCAAAAAACCTTTAATACATCAAGCCAACAGAATTTTGATATACGATTGTCGTGGGTTGAACCGCTGTGGTCGGTAAATAATATGCTCGAAATTGTTGCTGACATTGAAGGAAATTTCAACCAGTCGGAAAAGACACAATATAGATTAGACAGTTTAAACAATACTTACTCAATTCTTGATACGGTTTACAGTAACAATTTTCGTACAAATTTCTTTTCTCAAGGATATGAATTGAATTATCGGTACACTCAAAAACTTTATAATTTGACGGTTGGGGTAAAGGTTGAGCCGTCTCAAACTTACAGTTTCGGCACGCGTGAATTTACAAATTCTGTTGTTAATTTTGCGCCGAATTTACGTTTCCAATATAATTTTGAAAAAAGAAAATTTATACGTTTAAATTATCGTGGACGGACACAGCAGCCGTCAATCGACCAGATGCAACCGGTAAAAAACAATTCTGACCTGATGAGTGAAACGGTAGGAAATCCTAAACTCAATCCTGAATTTTCGCATAATTTGAGAATGATGTACAGTTCGTTTAATCAAAATACATTTTCTTCATTTACAACCATGCTCTTTGCCAATTTGACACAAAACGCACTGCTTAATAATACAATTTATGACACAACGGGTAAACGATATTCTCAAACAATTAACGAAGGAAAGGTTTTGCCGTTTATGGGAGGTGCAAATGTGAATTTTAATACCCCGCTTGTGAAAAAACTTTTACAATTTAATACTAATACTAATGCTAATTTTAACAAACAATACGGATACAATAAAAGAGGCGTCATTGCTGATTCTATTGATACCGATAATATCCCAAACCCTGATGTGGCGGATTTAAGTAAAAGTCAGCGTTTTGGAGTTGGCGAGCGACTTTCGCTAACTTTTACTAACGATTTTTTGGAAGTTGGGGCTACAGGCGGACTGCAATATTCAAATTCAAAGAGTAATATGAACGCTAATCGTAATACAGAAACCTATGATTGGACAGCAGGCGGAAATGTTGTTGTTCATCTGCCATGGAGAATTACGATTTCTTCCGATATTAATTACACAACCCGCAACGGTTACAGCACTGATTTTGACCAAAAAGAAGTCCTTTGGAATGCCTCAATTGACAAAGAACTTTTCAAAGGAGCGGCTGTATTATCGCTAAAAGCATTTGATATTTTACAGCAACGACTAAATATCCGACAGACAATAGGCGACAATTACATTCAAAACACAAGTTACAACACTTTGCAATCGTATGTAATGCTCAGTTTTTCGTATAAATTCAATCGTTTTGCAGGGATGTCGTCATCGGAGGCAAGCCAATATTCGCAGCCGCCGCAACAACAGCAACGCCATCAGTTGTATCGTCCCCAAATACGTTGACTCTAATTTCGACAAAAAATTAAACATTATGGAGTTAGAAAAGAAAGAATCCTGCCGAAAAAAGGACGGCAAAAATTGCACATTTGAGTTCAAAACTTTCGTCATTGAGGAAATCAACAATGGACAAATTTCGCTTAATTTTGCATCGAAAAAGTACAATATTTCGAGAAGTACCCTCGATTATCGGCGAAGCAAATTAAGTAATTACGATTCAAAACAGACATTTATGAGCAAAGAACAAGAGCTTAAAAAATTGCGAGAACGGATAGAAGAATTAGAGTTTGTCAAAGACTTTCAACAGGATTTAATTGCTAATTTTGAGAAAGTTACGGGGCAAGAGTTATCAAAAAAATACTTGCCCGAACAGTTGGTTCAGGAGATACAAAGAAAGAAAAAACGACTTTCAAAGTAAAGTATCTCTATCAGGTGTTCGGGCTAAGTAAACAGGGTTATTACGGGCGCATTAAGCGCGAAAACAGGAGAATTGAGAGAAATGAAACGCTATTGGCAATGGTAAGAGAAGTTCGCAAAACGCATCCCCGAGCAGGAACACGTAAACTGATGGTTTATCTCGGCGAAGCATTATAGCCACTACAAAGATACCCGACCTTTACGCTGTTTATTTTATGTTAAGTTAATATTCAATAGATTGGCTGTTTTTTCGTATTCTTTTTTGTGATATGCCATTCGCGCTTTCATTTTTACCGGATCATATA